>JAJZSN010000012.1 GCA_021849745.1 Bacillota bacterium
ATGGATGACAGTAATGCTCCTTTCGGTTTTAATCAACCTTGATAATCATAGCAGTACCTTGTGCCAAACCACCACAAATTGCCGCTACACCATACCCTCCGCCCCGTCGCCGCAGTTCATGAATCATGGTCATCACGATTCTGGCACCACTGGAGGTATTGGGATGGCCAATGGCAATGGCGCCGCCGTTAACATTGAGATTTTCTCTAATCTTTTTAAGTTTTGCGGAGTCACCGTCAGCCAGGAGTTTACTGCTGACCAGAGTTACGGCTGCAAAAGCTTCGTTGATTTCAACTACTTTCATATCGTCAATACTCAATGCTGCCTTCTTCAATGCCGACTGAATGGCCCCAGCAGGAGTTTCCACTAAAAGGTGTGGCTTTAGAGCGATGCTTGCGGATGACACTATGGTCGCCATAATCGGCAACCCTAAGGCAAGGGCTTTTTCCTTGCTCATTAACATGACTCCAGTCGCACCATCATTCAAACCAGGAGCATTACCAGCCGTGCAGGTCGGACTACCGTATATCGGTGGCAGTTTGGCCAGTTTTTCTAAGGAAATATCGGCGCGGTACTGTTCATCAATTTCTAAGCTGATCGGATCCCCTTTCTTCTGAGGGATAGCTAAGGACATCATTTCTTCCTTAAATTTACCGGCGGCATGGGAGGCACCATATCGCTGGTGGCTAAGCAGTGCCCATTCATTCTGTTCATCACGACTGACACCGTGCTCCAAAGCCATATTTCCGGCATCTACCGCTACCGGTGCATAGTCCTTGTAGCCCAATTCAAATATGGGATCCTCCATAGTCACCGGTCCCATCCGGTGTCCGGCAAATCTCAGTTTCCTCAGGATCAGCGGCATCTGACTGAATGTGGTAACCCCGCCGGCAATGACCACTTCTGCTTCACCTGCCTGAATGGTCATCACTCCTAACCGCATTGCTTCCATTGCTGAGGTGCAGGCCGTATCTAACGAGACTGACGGTGTTTCCGGGGGCATCCCGGCCTTTATGAGAGTTTGCCGGGCAATTACCGGGGTATAAACATCTTTAAATGACACTGTATCACCGACACCCCAGAAAACATTATCCACGGTACCTTCATAAGCACTTCGTTTGATAACCTCTCTCATAACTGTAGCACCGAGATCAACCGGATTGTGGTCTTTTAGACTGCCTCCAAATCTTCCGAAAGGGGTTCTGGCAGCACTTACAATTACAACCTCTTTCACTTACATCTCTCCTTAATTTAATGAATTGTCCACCCACCATCAACCACCAACACTTGGCCATAGACGTAATCAGAAGCTTTTGAAGCCAAGTACACGACAGTTCCTTTGAGGTCATCATCATTGCCAAATCGACCGGCCGGAATATAGTCAAGAAATTCTTTGCGGTTCATCTCAATTACCTTTTCAGCAATATGAGTTGGAAACCACCCGGGTGAAATAGCATTTACGTTCACTCCCATAGGAGCCCACTTTACTGCCAGGTCCCTGGTCAGATTGAGCATCGCCCCTTTGCTTGCATTGTAGGCCGTTGCATCCATAATACTGGTTTTGGCCCCAACCAAGCCAAATATCGATGAAATATTGATGATTTTGCCGCTGCCCTGTCTTTTCATGACCTTAAAAGCTTCTTTTGCAGCGATAAAACTTCCAGTCAGGTTGACGTTAATCACCTGCTTCCATTTGTCCATGGGATATTCGTCAGCAGGCGCTCCCCAAGTAGTTCCCGAGTTGTTGATTAAAATATCCAGGCGGCCAAAGGTCTTCACAGTCTGATTGACCAGATTAACTATGTCCTCCTCCTTGGCTAAATCACATTTTACTGCGAGAGCCTCAACCCCGTATGATTGTTTGATTTCAAACGCGGCAGTTTCACAGCGTTCCACCTTCCGGGCAGCAAGGACAACATTGGCACCAAACTCGGCTAAGGCTTCAGCCATCTGTTTGCCTAACCCGGTGGCGCCACCGGTGATTACCGCCGTTTTGCCGGAAAGATTGAATAAATCTTTCAAATTCATCACTATCAACCACCTTTGATCTAAACTTTAAAAGTTAACGGTTTCCTTAGGAACCCGTATATTGAGGAGTTCTCTTTTCTAAGAAGGCCTTCATTCCTTCTTTTTGATCCTGAGTCGAGAAGCAGTGCGCAAAACAGTTCAACTCAAACGCCAACCCCTCTTCGGTATCTGAGCCTACCGCACGATGAATGGACCTTTTAGCCATGGCAAGAGCAATCGGCGCCTTTTGGGATAACTTTTTCGCCAACTGAACTGCTGACGGCATCAGTTGGTCAGCCTCGACCACCTGATGCACTAAACCGAGCTGCAAAGCTTGTTCTGCGGAAACCAAATCACCAAGCATAATCATCTCCTTGGCTTTGCTGACTCCCACCAGCCTTGTCAGACGCTGCGTCCCCCCATTCCCCGGGATAATACCTAAATTGATTTCCGGCTGACCAAATTTAGCGGAACTTGCAGCCACCCGGAAATCACAAGCCAAAGCTAATTCACAGCCCCCACCCAGGGCTAATCCGTTTATGGCAGCAATAACCGGCTGTGACATGGACTCAATCCGGAAGGATACTTCCTTAGCTGCTTCACCAAACAGGAGAGCATCATTGGAACTCATGATACTCATTGCGGCAATGTCTGCTCCGGCAATAAAGGCCTTACTGCCGGCTCCCGTAATTATCACCGCCTTCACCATCGGGTTGGAGGTCAACTTTGTCAAAGCTTCTTTTAATTCATGATAGACGGCAGGACTTAGGGCATTTAGGGTTTCAGGTCGATTAATAATTATGGTCGCTATCCCTTCATCTACGTTGACAAGCATATACTCAAAATCCATGCAAACCACTCACCTTCTCCATTTACGTGGCTCGTTCCACTAATTCTATTTCCCTCTAAAAACAGGCTTCCGTTTCTCTAAAAACGCCCCCGTTCCTTCTTTAAAGTCTTCGGTATCAGCCAGCATACCCAGGCCTTGGGCCTCATAATGAAGTAATGCGTCAATATCTTTATAGGCCAAATTTATTATCTCTTTGATTGTCTTAAGCACTAAAGGGGGTTTTTGGGCTAACTCTTTGGCCCAAGCATTAGCTTCTGTAAGAACTTGCTCAGCCGGTACTGCCTTGTTAACCAAGCCAATCTCAGCAGCTTCTTTCCCACTGATTGGTTTTCCAAAACAAATAATTTCTTTAGCTTTTAACGGATTAATAATGCGAGGAAGTTTAGCAGAACCACCACCCGCTGGGATGGCCCCTATATTTACTTCCGATAAACCTATCTTGGCATTTTCGGCAGCAATTCTAAAATCAGAAGCAATCAATAGCTCGCATCCGGCGCCTAAAGCATACCCTCTTACAGCTGATACTACTGGTTTGCTTAGCTTTTCCAACCTCCCAAAACACTCCTGGTATTTTCTGCTGAAGGCATACCCGGAAAAGCTGGAATTTACTTTATTAACTTCTGTAATATCGGCCCCAGTACAAAAAAACTTTTCACTCCCGGCTATGATCAAACACTTAATTTCATCGGATTTTTCTGCTTCATCTATAACCTCATGCAATTCATCTAATGCAACCTGGTTAAGGGCATTCATCTGCGAAGGCCTATTTATGGTAATTGTAAGTATTCCTTCTACCAATGCAGTTTCCAATGTCTCGTATGACATTATTCACCCTCCATTCTTATACATAGAATAAAATGCAAAGTAACAAGACTGTAACCTTGCTTGTAAATTCTCACCACCTTTTCATGCAGCTCGTCTTTTTCTAAAACGGAGTATTTGAACCGATAAAACAGCCTATATTATGTTCTAAAAATATCTTTTGGACATGTTTCATCTTTTCTAAAGATGGTCCAGTGTGGTCGGAATATTTATATTGAATACCTAACTGTTTATACTTTGAATCCCCCATACAATGAAAAGGAAGTATGTTAACGATATCTAAATTAATTTCTTTCAGAAACTCGGCCGTGGCGGTGATATTCTCATCGGTGTCGTTGTATCCCTCGATAATTGGTATCCTTATTACGAGCAGGCCGGGCCAATCCGTAGCGGCCAGGGCCCTGATGTTTTTGAGGATAATATCGTTTCTGACTCCGGTTCCTTTCAGATGCATTTCGGGTTCCATGTGCTTGATATCGGTAAAAACAACATCGACAGATTGGAGTAAATTTAAGAATTTTTCCGTATGTACATAAGCGCTTGTTTCAATGGAAGTATGGATGAATTCTGCTTTACAGGTCTTAAGAACTTCCAGTAAGAATTCATGTTGGTGGAAGGGCTCTCCACCCGTAAAAGTAACGCCACCGCCATCTCCCCAAAACTTCATATCTCTTCTAATGATCTCCATCAATTCTCCCACTGTCATCCATTTGCCAGCCAGCGCTAAGGCTTCATAAATACAAGCTTTCGTACATTCAAAATGACCGCACTGGTTACATTTACTAACGTCGATTGTAATTGGTTGCTCGACAACACCGGTTTTCACTACAGCGTTATAGGGACACGACGAAATACATCTCCTGCAATTGCGATTAAAATAATTACATTTGCTGGTTCTATACATTACCCTCTGCCTCAACTCCTGACCTTCAGGATTTGAACACCACCCGCATCGCAAAGGACACCCGCTAAGAAATACCAGGCTACGACAACCAGGTCCATCATGCACCGAAAAGCCCTGAATATCAAAAATTAGTCCCTTACCTTGAGTCACAGAGATAACACTCCTTTCGAACAATTTGATAATCTAGGGCGACTTCTTTTTGCGGTATTGTTCACAGGTCACTGCATTTAATTCTGCATAAGTCCACGGTTCCGTTGTCTCAGCCTGACATACTCCAAGGTCGGCCTGAGCTGAATCGGGCTTGAAGTTATTACAGTTTTCACACTTTGGCAGCATCTTGTAACTTTCACAAACAGGTGAGTCTATCATAACCATTTGTTTATGCACATGACATACTCCCTTGACTACATCTACAGGCGCAAAGTTTCTGCAGTCCTTATGCATCATTACAGTGTTATTCATAATATTACAACCCCTCCCATGAATAAAATTACATTTTTATCAGACATTAGACTGATTCGTATTCGGTTCTTACTATGACCTCATCCTGTATGTGAGCGCCTAACTCAACCCAATACTGGGTGAATCCGGCTACGCGTACCATCAGGTCACGGTAATTGTCCGGATTTGCTTTGGCATCGCGCAAGACTTTGGAGTCTACAACATTATATTGAATATGGAAACCGCCCGCCCCCAGATATGCTTTTGTCAACTCCAGCAGTTTGCGTGATCCCACCAAGCCATTGATGGCACTCGGATGAACCTTAATATTCAACTGGGAGTTCTGGGACTTGGTCTGATCCCAGCAGGTTGCCGAAGCAAAAATGGCGTATGGTCCATTTCTGTCCGTACCTGGATATGGCGACATTGAGGCGTCTGCATACCCCGTGCCTCTAAGTCTTCCGTCAGGAGTTGCCAGGGTTACCGCTCCCTGCGCACCGTGGGTAGAAACTGAGATCTGACATGCATAGAGGGGTTTGGCGTACAATGATTCGTAATTTGTACACATATTACAGAACCATTCTTCGTATTCTTTGAGGATACTATCGGCGAACTGGTCTGCATTACCCATCTTCGGTGCGGACAAACAGTCACTGAGAATATCATCCCAGGTCTCGCCGCCTTCCTTCTTGACTTGTTCCGCCAAAGAGTAACTGCCGGTTTCTTCGGCTGTTATAAAGCCAAAGTTTGCCAGGATTGCTTCTCGAATTTGATCAAGGTTATATTTCTTGTCTTCGTATACCAGCATTTTGAGAGATGCCAGTGAGTTAACCAGATTGGCAGTGCCGCAGCTTTCTACGCTGAAGGTCCCGTTATAGCGGATACCCATATTGCCTATGTGGCGCCCGGTAGTAAGGCAATCAGGCTTAAGCATGGAGTGAAAGACAGACATGTTTTTTTTGCGCCATATATCATGTTGGATATTGTTGCAGCGGGTAAGTATCCCAACAGCCATTTCATAATACTGTTTGTAGGTTTCCCATAGTTCATCATAGGTCTCCAGCTTTTTGTTATGCGCCGGAAAGACCTGCAAACCAACTCTGTGGTCATAGCCGTTGAAGAGAAGACACTCCAGTATTTTAGGATTAGCCAGAAAATGCACTCCTACCGATGTCGGCTGACCGGCTCCTCCTGGGATGATGTATGTTTTTTCATTTAACGTCAGTTCGTGCCAACTGCCCGCAGATGTTTCCAGACAACCGCCAATTGACCAGGCGCGGGCCTCTTCCTGAGTCATTCCCTCAGGGCCATAGTGCCAGAGCAAAAAATCAATGGCATTTTTGTTGTTCATCCAGGCGGGGTAACCGGTGCCAGTCTTGTTGCACTCAATTGCTTTAAGAAGAAAGTCATCAGGAAGTTTCTCATCATACAGTACTGATAAGGTAGGTTGCGGGCACGGACACCTGATTGCAGCCTCAATGATAAGAATCTCCAGCCTGTTGCTGGCAGGCTGCCCATCTCTGGTCAGTCCCCCCAGGCACAGGTTATTGAAGGTATTGCCTGATGACACTCCGGCGGTAATAGCTTTAGGTTTCAGGGCATCTATACAGGTCATTTTTACCCTGTAGAGTTCAAGCAACTCTATAACTTCTTCTTCAGTTGTCCGTCCGGCAGCCATATCCTGCTCAAACCACGGCCAGAGTATTTGTCCCACGCGTCCTGGAGACATGCCTGAAACTGTATCTTCATTGAGTACAGCTATATGTAAGATATATATCAACTGCAGTGCTTCACGGAAGGTTCGCGGCTGATTGTGGGCAATCCACTCCAGACAGGCTGTGATTTCTTCATACTCAGATTTCTGAATGGGGTCTGTCTCCAGTTCGGCAAGTCTGTGGGCTTCTGCGGCATAGTTAAGTATCCAGGTTTGAATACCTTCCAAAATCAAGCCAACTGCCTCATAGAAGTAGAGACGATCCATTCCGGTTATGCCATCACCATCAGCATAACCAGCAACTTCAGCCTTGCGCTCCTGAGCCAGTTCCATCAGACCATCGAAACCATATTGAAGCGGGAAGTAATAGTTCATGATTTCCCGGCCAAGTGGCTCGGTAAAACCTGAATCGAACATACAAATACTGCTGCGCATGAGTTTTTCTTTAAAATCGTATCCGGGAACCATCTGCTCGTAACGGTTGCACACATCCTCAACAGATTTCCCGACCCATTCGTAGGCAACCTTGTTCATAGCCAGAACCTCTTCCTGGCGGACTCCGAACTTGCCGGCTACAGAGACAACCTTCCCGAAGTCCTGGGTCACATTCCCGCCACCGGTACCAAACTTGATTACATCGTCAGAGACTGCACTTCCTTTCTGCAGGGCTGCTTTATATAGTTCATCCTCCTTGAGCATGAAGTACCGCTCTGAATTCGCCGGATTCGGAAAGGATCCCCTGTAATAGCGGGTCTTCCCCATTACCAGCTTTTCACCCGGTAAGATGGTAGGTGTACTGTGCGAAAAGGCATGCTTAAGTGCAGCAGCCCTTCTTACAATATCAACCTCCCCTTCAAGCTCACTCCACTTTCTGGTATACCAGTAGGGAAACTCTATTGTGGCTGAAGAGAGTGTATTCAAATACAAATCTAGAAGCTTTTTGGCGCGGGGGCCCGGTTCTTTCTTAATCTCCCGTGCTGTCAGGCTTTCCGGGGCAGCTCCACCATATTGAAATTCAATGGGAATACCTTTTTCTTTCAGAATATCTGCAAGTTTTTTAGGCATGGTCTTTACCTCCTTTAAAAATATCTCAATAGTCGTAAATTATATCCTTACAGTTACAGATTAGATATGCAATTATTGTGCCAACTATTTCAAAGAAGCGAGGGCGGTTGAAAAAGAAAGTCCGAAGGCAGGCCCAATACAGGTTGATGATTTGGGCGTGATTCCTTTAAAGCTTTGGTTTCGAGGAATTAATAGTAATTATGTGGCTAAATACTGGCCAGTAAATAGCACAATTTTAGATGATAATTAAACGAAAAGTTGCCTGTATAGTAAATTGTTAAAAAACCTATATGGCAACATATTTGCCATATAGGTTTTTTATTGGTGAAATAGTTGCTATGATTGCAACCGTTTGACCCAAAAAACAACAGGTTAAAACAGTTTTTTTTACCGTTGGCATTAAATTTGCTTTATTTTATCTTCCAGTAGTCTAAAATTAAAAATACAAATATATTGTTCTGGGGTGAGCAGGCTATGAGTCTTTTGTCTAATAAAACTAAAGAAAAAAGCGGACTGGCTAATACATTAATGCAAATTCTTACTAACAAAGGATTGGCCGGTCCTGAAAAATACATAATCGGCTTGTTAGATTCTCAGTCTGATGCTTTTTCTATTTTAGATCAAGATCTCCGTTTTGTATTTGTAAGTAATAATTACAAGTCCGTCCTGGATATGCAGGATGAAAATTCTGAGATAATCGGTATGCATGTTACTGAGTTCGTTGGTAAATTTATATTTCATAAAGATGCGGATTTGATCGCTCAAAACGGCTTGCATGCCTCTTCTTTGGTAGTAACTACCAAAAAAATGGCTACATTCTTGCGCACAACACAAATGGGCAGGGATATCATGGTAACGGTCAGTCCTTTGCTTGATGACTCGGGTGAAATAATGTTTTTGATCCAAACTATTAAAAATCTGCCGGATATTGATCAGCTTAGGGGACAGAACTTTTCTTTTTACGAGACTCTGGGATTAATACATCCGATGGGTAATAATAAGAACTCTCCTATTTTTCACTGTACGCGTATGCAGGAAGTGGCTGAAAGGGCACGTCAATCTGCAGGTGTAGATGTTAACGTATTATTAACAGGAGAAAGCGGTGTTGGTAAAGATGTAATTGCTAAATATATACAAGTAGCCAGTCCGCGCAAAAGTCAACCATTTATACAGGTGAATTGCTCCGCTATACCGGATGCTCTGTTGGAAAGCGAATTATTCGGATACGAAGATGGCGCTTTTACCGGGGCCCGGCGTAATGGAAAACATGGTTTATTAGAGGTTGCCAATAAAGGGACACTGTTTCTGGATGAGATTGGAGATATGCCGTTAGTTTTGCAAGCTAAACTATTGATTTTTTTACAAGATCGTTATTTTTACAGAGTGGGCGGAATCGAAAAAGTAAAGGTTGATATCAGAATTATTGCTGCAACAAATGCTGATCTAGAGGAAAAAGTCAAACGCAAGGAGTTCCGGGAGGACTTATATTACAGATTGAATGTTATTCCCATACACATCCCCCCGTTACGGGAAAGACTGGAAGATATAATTCCAATGGTGAATGATTTTTTGAGCCAGTTCAATAAGAAGTACATGAAGCATAAGGAATTTTCCTTTGACGCACTATGTTTGTTAGCTACTTATACCTGGCCAGGTAATGTCAGGGAACTGAAAAATTGTATTGAAAGACTCGTTGTTTTGTCCAAAAAACAACAAATTAATGTGGATATGATAAAAAAAGAACTGGCATATAGATCCCCGGAGTTATTTCCCGAAGGAGACACCGGCGGTGCAAGGTCGTTGGATGATGCTAAAGAATTAATTGAATATCAGTTGCTAAAATTAGCAGCTCAACAATATAACTCACATAGACAAATCGCCAAAGCATTAGGAACAAGCCATACTACTGTAAGTAAAAAACTTGAGCAATACGGAATTAGTGTAGGATAATAACAATAATATAAGTTCTTTTTTGGGGGGCCGTAACGTAACTTTGTAAAGTTCGTTGTGGCCCCTTTTGTCTTTGCATTACTTACTAAAATTAGAAATAAAAAATGGCCCCATGAGTATTACCCATGCGGCCCAAATACACGATTACATTTATACGGGAGAGATAATGATAGTAAGAATTAGTCACGCATAACTATTGGATTCGCCTCAACCTGATTAATTTGTTGTGCTTGCCTTAGTTTTGCCGGTGCTGTTTCCTTCAAAAAGAAAGAGGGTATAAATTGTATTACTGCTCCACCAAGGGCAAACCACATCGCCATGCTTATACCGTATTTATCCGAAAAGAAACCAGCTAAAATCGGAACTGTTGTTCCGGCGACAAGCTCGCCAAACATCATAATTAAACCCATTGCGCTGGCAATTAATGTTTTCGGAACTGATTCGCCCGGTATAACTGCCATAATAAGCGGGATAGCGCCTGCGCCAAACAGAAGGATGATTCCCATTACAGGAATAAGCACATCAAAAGAGTGGACAGTTAACATCACTATGCTGGAAAGCAAAGCACCAAAAGTGCCAACAATAGTAGCGGGTTTACGCCCGATTTTGTCGGAAATCATCGGTACAAGGATGGCTGCGACGAAATTAAGAATCCCGTACACAGTGAAAAAGATACCTAACTGGACTGGAGTGAAGTTATTGACTTTGGTTAAATATAGCGAGAAGTAGGTAATATTAGTCAACCACCAGGCCATCATTCCGAATGACATTATCAGGCACAGCCAAACATTCCGGCTTTTAAAAATCTGAGCGTACTGCGCTCGCGTAGGCCGTTTATTACTTTCCGGGTCCATAACCGGCTCTCTCATAAAAATCAACAGGATTAAGCCCAAAATAATTCCGGGGACGGCCAAAACATTCATTGCCCCACGCCAGCCGAAAAGTTCTGCTGAGCCTATTACTATTACTGCAGCAAGTGATGTTCCTACTAAATTTGAAGCACTTTGCACAAAACCGATATTAAATCCCCTTCTTTTTGGTGTTGATTCAGCCATCATGCTCACCTGGCACAATATTCCTGCTGGACCTTCGGCAATCCCCATGATAGCTCTCATTAGCAACAACATTCCAAAACTGCTTGCAAGCCCTGTTCCCATAGTAGCAATAGAGAAAACCAAAATTGCGATAGCCAGGATTTTCTTTTTCGAACCAAACAGATCGGAAAGAGTCGAAAACAGATAGCTCGAAACACCCCAACAAAGGGCTAGGATAGACATCGTCATACCAATCTGCGTACCAGTTAATTTTAATTCAGGGGCAATCATCGGAAATAACATTGCCAGGCCAAAACGATCCATAAAAATTAGACCAAAGGTTAGAAACATCGTAATTAACATGAAGTTTTCATACCGGAAAATACCTTTTTTCTCAGTGCTTGTCAACTTGCATTCCCCCTAATCTTTTTTTAACTTGACGCCCCGAGGTCCATGGTTTTAGCGATTTAGCTATGTTTTTTTGTCTTTAATTCTCCACCACCCTCTTTACCAATATCTAGGCAATCTCCAGATTACCCACCAATCATAAATCCATAAATATCCACCTGGTCTCCTTCCAACAGGATCCTATCTTCGGAGGCAATTTGACCATTGACTGCAATAAGTCCGATACTTTCCATATTTTGATTGAATAATTTCAGAATAAAAATACCTAAAGTTGTGTTAACAGCCACCTCGCACAGGCATTTCTTACCAATCGCGAAACCCTCAATAGTCTCGATTGGGGTAATGTACGATTTAAAGCACAGCCCGATAAGATTCGAATTTTTCCTAATATTTTCAGACATAAGCTCTTTTGCCCCCGAACTAGAATCACTGATTCAGAGCCCCAAATGGTATGGCTTTACGAAGCTCTTCATCTGCAATATCAAATACCGTACCCGTGGATGGGAGAGTTTCGGTGTACATAAAATCTGGCAATTTATCATCTTTATCAGTAAATCCGGCTGCTTGATTAAACTTCTTTTCAAGGGCAACGGTCTGCTGACCCAGCCCCATAATTCTATTGGCATCCCATTCGCCGCCGAATTTAGCTGCCATCATTTCGCAGAGAAAGGCCAAATTTTTGGGATCAGCAGTGCAGGCGGCTGCAAAGATACAAAGACCAAGACAATCGAAAAGGGCAAACAATACCTGCATCTTAGTAGATAATTCAACTTTTCCTTCTTTATCATAGGACTCTTTTGACATATTTCTTGTTGGCGCATTGCCGGCTGTATGATCGGCACCCATTGGAGAAGTTGCATAAGTGACACCTGTCCCCTTTAGAGCCCTTGGATCATAACCAGCCATGGATTGCCCCTTAACTGTAGGGATTCTTTTTACTCCCAGCTTCTTACCGGTAACTTCTGTCCCCTGCCCGAGAAGCTTTCCAAATTCTGTACCATCAATCATTTCCTGAATTAAACTGATGGCTCCCGCTTCATCACCGAATGGTATTTTACCGGCTTCCATGCAAACCGCAATCGTACAGCCTGTTTCCATGGTATCAAGACCAAAATCATCACACATCCGGTCAATCCTGGCTATGGTGTCTAAACTGGCAATACCGCAATTTGACCCGTTCAACGAAATTGTTTCATACTCCAAGGCCGATGTAAGGTGTTCACCGGTTTCGTCATTGTAGATGTTTGAACAGCGGATTACACAGCCAGGGTGACATGCATGACCCTGACTTCCTCCTCTGGTACTTTGAATTTCAACCATTCTTTCCGCACTGATATTTTCTGCTTTGTCCCACCTGCCATCACTGTAGTTGTGCGTTGGCAGCCAACCCATTACGTTACAGATGTTTACCAGTGAAGCTGTTCCAAGTGCAGGCATTACCTTGCCAGTCGTCGGATTTTCTAAAACTGCCTTTATAAAATTCTTATTGGCTGCCATAAAATTTTCTTTATCCGCATACTCAGCCTCAACATTCCCGGCTGGATCCAGCACTATGGCTTTTAAACCTTTTGAACCCATGACCGCCCCAAGGCCGCCACGGCCCGCTGCTCTTGTGGGGTATCCGTCCATATCGGTAACCTGCACACTGGAATTGCGGTAGCCGTATTCGCCGGCCCTGCCGATGGAAATAATGCCTGTCTTTTCACCAAAATCCTCACGTAACTGCTTTGTCAGGGCGTAATTATTCAGTCCAAGATATTTGTCCGCTGGGAGCAGCTCCGCCTTATTTTTGCATACTCGTAAAATAAACCATGTTTTGTCGGCTGGTTGATTTTCAACAATAATCGCCTTGATGCCTAACTTAGCCAACATTTTAGCCGCAATTCCACCGGCATTGGCTTCTTTGATTGTGCCTGTCAACGGGCTTTTACCGCCCACTGACAATCTTCCGGAAGCGGGAGCCGGGGTTCCGTTTAATAATCCACCGCAAATAATTAGTTTGTTCCCCGGCCCCAACGCATGACAAGTTGGATCAATCTCATCATTCAAGATACTTGCTATCAAGCCACGGCCACCAAGCAATGAGTATTTTTCTTCAACCTTTTCATCAATTATAGACTTTATGTCTGTTTTTACCCGCAAAAACTTTAACATAATACCGACTCCTTAAATTTTTTGCACCGGGGTGTCAACAATCCTTAGCCGATCCGTCGTGGACAGCATAATAACTAAGGCTTAGTATAGCCCATTCAAAACCGTCTCGGTACTGGTATAAGGTAGGTAGAGCGCATCGGCAACAGCCTGGAATGTTACTTTTCCGTCAATAACATTGATCCCTTTCATAATCGCTCTGTCATCCATAGCTGCCTGCCTGAAGCCTTTGTTGGCAATTTGTACACCATAAGGAATAGTGACATTAGTCAATGCTATAGTGGACGTACGCGCTACGGCTCCAGGCATGTTCGCCACAGCATAATGGATCACACCGTGTTTTTCATAAGTTGGTTCACTGTGGGTGGTGATGCGATCGATAGTTGCAATTGAACCACCCTGATCGATGGCCACATCAACAATAACCGAACCGGACTGCATTGTTTTTACCATCTCTTCAGTTACCAGGCGCGGCGCTCTGGCACCCGGAATTAAGACCGCACCTACAAGCAAGTCTGCTTTTGCCACCGCTTCCGCAATATTATACTTATTGGACATTAAGGTCCTCAAACGGCCCTGGAACAGGTCATCAAGGTGACGCAGACGATCTGCACTGATATCCAGTATTGTAACGCTTGCGCCTAAGCCCACAGCCATTTTTGCCGCATTGATCCCTACTATACCGCCCCCGACAATAACCACTTCTGCCGGTGCAACACCTGGCACCCCACCCAGGAGAATGCCTTTACCACCTCTGGACTTCTCCAGAAACTGAGCACCAACCTGTATTGACATACGGCCTGCCACTTCACTCATTGGGGTTAGCAGCGGAAGCGCTCCATTATCTAATTGAATTGTTTCATAAGCGATACCTACCACTTTTTTGTCAATAAGAGCTTGGGTCAGCTCGGGTTCGGGAGCGAGGTGCAGATAAGTGTAAAGAATCAAACCTTCGCGAAAATATCCATATTCTGCAGGCAGAGGCTCCTTTACCTTGATTACCATATCGGTAGACCAGGCATCGCTTGCAGAAGGGACTATTTTTGCACCCGCAAACGTATAATCCTGATCTGAAAATCCGCTGCCGGCACCGGCATTTGTTTCAACCCAGACCTCATGGCCATTACTTAAGAAAGCTGTGACACCTGCAGGCGTTACGCCAACTCTATTCTCATTATTCTTTATTTCTTTTGGGACTCCGATTATCATTTTATACCCCTCCATTTAAACATCCTCATCAGGATATGAATTTTAATTGTTTGAAGGAGGCCGAACCTTACCAGTCGTTATTCCAGCCTCCCCCAATACAAACCAAAGATTATTTCAAGCTTTCCAAATAACTTAGACCATAATCAAAAGCATCCATAGCCTTGTCAATGTCTTCTTTGCTCACATTCAACGAAGCGCCGATACGCAAGGTGTTTGGCACCGCGCCGCCAAGCAGGACACCTTTTTCCAAGGCTTTATTAAAAATGATTTTTGTCGGGAATGTCAGGGCATCAGCTTCATGAGTAAAATTACGATCTTCCTCTATATAGGGAGTCATCTTATCGTCTTTAACGATTTCCACAATCCAGAGGACACCGTGACCTCCGAAACTGCCAATGCTCACGTGTTTAGCTTTTAATTCTTCTAATTTTACCTTGATATACTCACCAGCCTGACGGGCTTTTTCAACCAGATTTTCATTAATCATGTATTCCAAGTTAGCGCATACTGCCGCCATAGCGATGGGGTGACCCGAAAACGTTGATACCGTTTCCCAGCGATACTGATCCATAAATGCAGCAATCTCTTTGCTGACGATAACTGCCCCTGCGGGGATGGCAGAACTTGAGATTCCTTTTGCACAAGTAATGATGTCAGGTTCCACCCCATAGTGCTGATATTCAAACCATTTTCCGGTTCGACCGAATCCGGTTAAGATTTCATCAACTATCCAGAGAATGCCCAACTCTTTGGTCATTTTACGGATCTGCGGAACGTATTCATCGGGCGGATGAATCGAACCTGCACCCTGGGTGATCTCAGTTATTATTGCTGCCACTTGTTCTGGTCCATGGTTTTGAATTAACCGTCTTGTATATTTTACACAGGCTAATTCGCCATTTTCATCATGACATGATCCGTATTTATGCCCCAAAGAGCAGCGCATGCAGTTTGGCGCAGGAGCAATAGCTATCATGTCCGCGCGGCCTGGGACATGTCTGGGAATGGATTTCGGATCTGTTTCCACAATTCCGTTGCGGCTGCCCTTCAACCTGGTAACCGATGATGCCCCATGTGTAAATCCATGGTAAGCGTGTTCTCTGGTGATAACGAGAGGCCGATTCGTAAAGGTTTTGGCAATATTGAGCGCTGTCTCTACGGCCTCACTTCCGGTTGATGTAAACCTGACTTTCCCCGCCCAACTTTCATTGCCCAGAATGTCTTCAATAATTAACTTCGCCGCTCTGGCTTTATAATCGGTGGTATAGGCGTCCTGCAAGAATCCATACCGGTCCAGTGCTTCTTTAATTTTGTTATTAATAAATTCAACTTTTTGACCCGCATTGACACAGTATAGTTGATTGAAAAAATCCAGCAGCCGGGTGCCATTGGGCATAATCAGATAGTCTCCGTCCGTTGATGCGATTGGCACAGGCTTATATTCCCGCAGTGAGTTCCATGTCCTTACAATATATTTTTTGTCCCATTCTAAGACCTGTTCCCAGTTAATTTCTTCTGACATATAATCACTCCTTTCTAACTTGTCATATTGTCTTATCGCTGCGCCGTCTTCTATAAGAGCTTAAAGGTCTCAACATTCGGCTCTTCTGTAGCAAGCATTTGTACCTCAAACATCGTTCCACAGTTAGGGCAGTAAAACTCCCTAAGTGCAAACCTTCCCGAGTGAGTTGCCAGGTGGAGTGGTTGAGCTTTAGACAACGGTGCTTTATTAACCAGTGCATATTTCTTCCAATCCTCGGTAGTGGGTCCAAGAACGTGCTCACATTGCACACAACTGTAAACTTCCTCCTGGCCCTTTTTAGCAGCTTTTTCGATACGGATATTACCCCATGTAATCATGCTATCTCTCCTTTCGGCGTTTTCTACTCTCTTTTGCCCAGCGTAAGTCTCTCCTGAATCATTTCCTGCCTCAAATTCCGGGTTTCCTCCCAGTTGACCTGCTGCGTGTCTGGATCCACTATAACGCCATATGTCCTTTTGGCTTCTTCGAACGAAACGTATTCCTGATGGATATCTTTAACTACTGCCTCAGGGTCACGCTGTAACGGATCCCCATACCCGCCGCCGCCACCGAAGTATATGACATAGGCATCTTCCGGGTTTAGCGTGAATGAGTGTAGAAGCGGCTTAACCTCACGGTGCCCGGGAATGTCATCAGGTGTCCTTGGTAACTGCCCATTCTCAAACATTCCTTTGAGATTCGCGCCTCTATATACTATTTGCTTAACATTAGGTGCAGGGTACCCGCCAGCAAGCCCATTTGCGAGTCTTGGCTCCATGCCCAACCCCATATCATGGACACCCATCTCACCAATACCATAGGAGATGATGGCATTCGTACAACCGGTGCCTCCTCTGTATTGGCCGGGACCGCCTGTATCCATAGCCTCTTTCCTCCACAGATATAGCCACGGAAAATGCTCTTCGGCCCGTTCGATGTTGGTAACTTGTGGTTTTGTTGTCCACAGGTTGGAGCACGTATTATCTCCATCCCGGTACGCCAAGGCGCCGCCCCCGCAAATCATAAGCTCCATCATCATGGTAATGAAAAATTCACCGCGCTTGCCTGTGCCATACATGTTAGGATTGTGGAAGGCGTTGCCGCCATTGGCGTATGCCTCTTCTGTCCGGTCAGAACACAGATACATCTGGCTGATGCAATCAGTAACAGTACCAATCATCACATAGCCTGCTCCCGCAGGAGTATTAGTCGACACCGGTGCCAGAGGAGATGGGTTGACAATACTTCCTTCCGGCAGGACCCAGTTTATTACCCCCCATAGCCCATAATTCCAGGGTATGTCGTAGCCCAGCATCATCAAAAATGGACATTCGGCGTTGCTTCTCGCACCAGGGAGCGCCACATTCTGGCTTCCCTTTGATTGTGGCGACGAGCCTGTGAAATCAAGGGTTATTGAATCCCCCTCCTTAATCAGGGCGCACTTCACGGTCAGGTATCCTTCATCCTCCCGAATGGACTCGAAATGATGTGTCGCTCTAAAGACACCATCAGGTAAGGTGCGAAGTTTTGCCCGGATCAGCTTTTCAGAGTACTCCGGCAATTCCTCGAATATAGCCAGAACCTTATCTATGCCGAATTCCTCGATAGTCTGCAATAATCTTGTGGCTGCAGCATTATTTGCCGCGATTCTCGCACCGATTTCCAACATAAACAGGTCGGGCTGCCGGGTCATGTATTTCAGCGTGTCTTCAATATCTCTCCTGATTTTACCCTTTTCGCATATTTTGACACCTTTCATACATAAGCCTTCCTGAATGCGCTCTGTTGCACCAAACACAAAACCGCTTTCCTGCATGCCGCCAACATCCATCATATGGCCTGCACAATTCAGCCACGCTACACGCTTGCCTTCCCAGAATACGGGCTTCAGCACCTGGATATCCATGTGATGGACAGCGGCAATCCCTGTATCGTTCATGATAAATTGATCGCCCTCGTGGATTCCCGGGTTGTCTTCATACTCTTGCGATATATATCTGGCGGCATCTTCCAGGCACCCTGTCCATTCAACAATACCCCCGCCGACCATGACTGTGTCTCCCATTGCATTCATGATTGACTCTTCGTGGTCACCTGCTTCTGTAATAACTGCGTTCCCTGATACACGAGCCAGAGTATAGTAGGATTCAGCCACTATTTCCTCTAGCCTGTGCCGCAATATTTCAAACGTTATTGGATCCAACTTAGTCTTTTCTACCATGTTTTTTCCCCCTTTATCTATATTAGATTCTCTTTTCGGAATCTTAAACCAGCGCCTCAATTACCACGTTACGGTATGCATCAACTTCAGCTACAAATTTGGGAGGGATAAGCATTGTCGTATCTTCTGCCTCTATAATTGCCGGTCCCTCAACCTTATTACCGCTTTTCAGGCGCTCGTAGCTATAGATGTTTGTGTTTACGAATCCAGTGTCCTTGAAGTATGCTTGTCGCTGACCGGACAAGGCCTGACTGGCATCAACGTGTTCCGATACTGAGGCACTGAGCTTGAATGGGTATATCTCGCCCTTACCTTTAGCCATAAACGATACGACAGCTCTACCGGCAGCGGGATAACCTGAGCCCTCTCCATACATTTTGGCATACGCTGTATCAAACAAATCGGCTAATTTGGCTGCGTCTTCTTCCGTATATACCTTTTTCCTTGGTATCTCTAAGGTTACTGCATTGATCTGGAGCGAATATTTCATATCTGCATAGAAACTAATTTGTCTGTCTTTTTCAGGAATTCCATCCCGTTCAAAATCGGCATTTATTTTTCTGTCCAGTTCACCTAAATTACGGTTCAACGTATCCGCGGTGATGGGCAGCATCTGGTAATCATATTTTTGATATGTATGGACAATCGGAGAAGTTGCTAAGCCCATGGCCGAGTATACCGATGCCGACGCAGGGACCATTACCTTTTTAGCACCCAGCATCGTGCCCATCCGGGCCACATGCATCGCTCCACCGCCACCGAAGGCCAGGAGTATATAGTCGCTAATATTTAACCCTTTCCTCACTGTCATTCCTACAATTAAATCAGACATTTTAGCAGTGATTATTTCATAGGCTCCGTAAGCTACCTCAACTACGTCCATTCCCAACACATCAGCTACTTCTTGGAAAGCTTCATGTGCTTTTTCCTTATACAGTCTCATTCTGCCACCGTTAAGCGAATGGGGGTTCAAATAGCCCAATACCATACAGGCATCGGTAACTGTTGGGGCTGTTCCACCCACACCGTAGCAGGCCGGACCCGGACTCGAGCCAGCACTCTGCGGTCCAACGTGAAGTGATTTCATGTCAGGGTTAGTCCACACTATACTTCCGCCGCCCGCACCGATAGAGATAATGTCGAGGGTGGGATAAAGGGTGTTGAACTTTTCTATCCGGGGTTCACGGGAATATGTCACTTCATGGTTTGTAATAATGCTCACGTCAAAGGTCGTACCACCGACATCGGTAGATATTATATCTTTGTAATTCAGGAGCTTGCCAATTGTCTGGGCGCCCAACACTCCTCCTGCCGGGCCGGAATGAACCGATGCTACAGGTTGAACAGTGTCAGCATATGCAATACCGCCATCAGCCTGCATTAATAACAGGCTTACCTTAAGCCCCATGCGTTTTAGGTGGGAACTCAGCAAGGTAGTATAATTTTTTGTTTTTGGACCTACGTAATTATCCAGTACAGTGGTTATAAACCGCTCGTACTCCCCTTCAAGAGGAATTACCTGATGCGAAGTTGAACTGTAGATGTTAGGGTAAAGGTTTGTTAATATTTCCTGAGCCCGTTCTTCATGTTCAGGATTCCTGAATGACCATAAGAAACAGATAGCGATGCTCTCAACACCCTGTTCAACAAGTTCTTTGCAAGCCTGCTTGACTTCTTCCTCGTCCAGGCCGCATACAACCTGGCCCGTTGAATCAATGCGCTCTGTTATTTCCCTTGTAAGCTCCTTTGGTATCAAAGCCTCGGGTTTTACAGTTGCAGCCATGTGTTTGGTATCTGATTCGGGAAGTCCAGACCATCTTGTTAATCCCCTGGCGATGTGAAGTACGTCTCTGCATCCCGATGTGGTGAGCATCCCGGTTTTTGCACCGGTACGCGTTGCAATCGCATTCGTGCCAATCGTTGTCCCATATGCAAATGAGACGGTTTGGTTTAACATTTCTTCTACTGTTATACCGAGTTTTTCTGCCGCAATTTCCAGACACGCCTCAACACAAATTGTATAATCGTGCGGAGTACACAAAGACTTTGACGTGGTGACCTTGCCATGTTCATCAATAACAACCATATCTGTAAAAGTTCCGCCTGTATCTATACCTATCCTTAGTCTCATTAAATTACCCTCCTTATTGTGAAATCCGATTCGAAGTCCATATTTCAAATTTTCTTTAGGACCTCTGTCCCAAGTTCTTCAGACATTTATACTGATAAAAACCTACAGTCTCCCCCCCATTCCTAATAAATGTATTTTTACCAATGCAGAACTTGAGATATCCGTCCGATTACCAGATCCTTTAATTCGTTCCTATGCAAAGAAAAATCCAAACCACTTCACCTCCATTATTCAAACCAAGCGCCTGGTAATCGGCCTTTAACTATAAAATTGACTTTATGCATACATTGCTTCAATTTGCTGGGTATATTTCTTTGTGATTTTGGCCCGCTTAACTTTTTGGGTAGCCGTAACATCGCCGGCAGTCTGAGATAATTCCTCTCTAATAAGATCAAATTTCTTGATCTGTTCAACTCTGGATATTTGTGTGTTAACTTTCTCGACCTCATCTGCAATTAAATTCTTTACCTCTTCTAATTGGGTAAGTCCTTGGAAATCGGAATAAGAAATACCCTGTTGTTGAACCCATGCACCTACATTTTCTTTATCTATTTGAATTAAAGATGTCAAATATTTTCTACCATCCCCTACCAAGACCGCCTCAGCAATATAAGGGCTGGCTTTTAACAGGGATTCAATGTAATTCGGCGAGATATTTTTGCCACCACTGGTTATAATGATATCTTTTTTTCTACCTATAATCTTCATATGGCCGTCTTCATCAAATTCAGCTAAGTCCCCTGTCTTGAAATAACCATCTTCTGTAAAATTGGCCTTTGTTTCTTCGGGCAAATTAGCGTAGCCACCGAAAAGGCCCGGGGTTTTGGCCAACAATTCTCCGTCTTCAGCGGTTTTTAAATCACACCCTGGTAGCGGCGGTCCGGCAGTTCCGATTTTGATTTGATGCTTCCTATGCATGGTAATAAGACTGAGGAGTTCAGTCATGCCAAACGCTTCTCTGACTTCAATGCCATGCTCTTTAAGAAATAACATAACTTCTTTGGAGGACGGAGCTCCCGCACAAATTATGCAATGTGCTTTACCTAATCCGACTTGAGAAGGATTAAAAGATTTCTGACCAGTCTTTACTTTTAAGATTTCGGCCTTAATCTTTTCCAGTATCCGGGGCACTGCTACAAAAAATGTAGGGTTAGTTTCTTTTAATTCTTCCAATAACTTATCACTGCCGGAAGAAAAGTTTACTGTGTAACCATTCATTAACTGACTGTAAATCGCACAATTACGTTCAAGACCATGACACAGCGGCAAATATGAAAGGTGGGAATCGTAGGCGTTTAATTCTAATTCCCGCGAAAATGGCTCCGCGGACCGAAGGATGCCTCTGTGAGTATGCATTACTCCCTTAGGGTTGCCAGTTGTACCGGATGTATAGATGAAAACTGAATATTCATCACTGCTCCCTGCTTGAATAATCTCTTCCAGTAACCTCGATTTAGCCTGCAAAACTTGCTGTCCAAGCTTTTGGACCTGTTCGAACCCCATAATCATTTGGTCGTGATAGGCCTCTGCATCTTGAGTATTCATACAAATAATAAGTTTCAACGATGGTAATTGATCACGGACAGATAAAATTTTGTCAATTTCACTTTTCCCTTGCCCAATAAAGAACACGGACTGGGAGTCTTCCATTACGAATTGTATTTCCGCAGCAGGATTAGTCGGATATATACCTACTGTAACAGCACCCAGGCATTGAACAGCCATATCAGCGAACAACCAACGCGCATTGTTATTAGACTGAATGCCAACTTTCATTCCCCGCTCTAAACCCAGTTCACGCAAACCGAGCGCAAAAGCAAATACATTAATTAAATACTGATGCCAGGTAAACTCTTGCCAGCCGACAGAATCCCTTTCCTTGACTGCCACTCTGTTCTCCCATTTCTTAGAGGCGTTTAAAAATAATTTAGCGACGGTATCCCCATCACTATAAGAATAATCCAAAGTAACCACTCTCCAAGCACTATGATATTTGTTTAGTAAAATGAAAAAACTAAGTCAGGCTCCAAATACTGTTCTTTAATAATGAAAAATTTCTCTCGCCCCTTTCTTTGTTAAAAAATTGATCCAAATATTTTATAATTCTTGGTGCTTTATACTAGCAAAACCTGTGCCAATCTTGTCAAAATTAAAACGTGCTTGCGTGAACTGTCGACAAACTATCTTCAATGGTCGTTTTTTTAGTTAAATAAGATTCGCCCAAGGCACCTACCAAAATTTGGATGGCATGTTTCTCACGACTGGATATCAACTGTTGCCACTAACATGCCGTTATAAAAGCCACATGGCAACATAATTGCCATGTGGCTTTAGGTATCACATTTTTTAAGTTTTTACTGGATTCACTTGCCCCGGTCCCAATATTATTCATGTACAGTATAAAAAAGGGTCTGTTGCTTACAAACACTTTAGTTCGTTTTGCAACAGCCCCTTTTTTATCGTTATATTATAAAAGCTTCCCTCCATAGTTTTTATAGAGGTATGGAGGCCTTATTGTTGGAATAAGTTAGTTCTTAATACTCACTTAATAATTGTTTAGCAATCAGAATTCTTTGAATCTGATTAGTTCCTTCAAAGATGGCAAAAATCTTCGAATCCCGCATCATTCGTTCAACCGGATAGTCTTTACAATAGCCGTAACCGCCCATAACTTGAACGGCATTTGTGGTTACTCGCATGACCATATCGGTAGCTAATAGTTTGGTCATGGAAGAAAACTTAACGAGCTCCGCTGATTTTGCCTCGTACATTTCGATACTTTTTTCTAATAAGGCTCTGGCAGCTTGGATATCTGTTTCCATATCAGCTAACATTAATTGGACAGCTTGGAATTCAGCTATTGATTTACCAAACTGAACTCTGCCTTTGGCATATTCTGCAGCTACATCTAAGGCTCCTTGGGCAATCCCGATAGCCTGGGCGGAAGTACAAAGTCTGCCTTTATTTAAGGTATTAAAGGCAATCTTTGCTCCATCACTGATTTTTCCTATTATATTATCCTCAGTAACTTCTACATTTTCGAAGTATAGTTGGGTGGTTGGGGAACCCTTCAGACCCATTTTTTCTTCATTCCGGCTAATTTGGACCCCTGGCTGATCTTTTTCTACTAAGAATACGGATAACTTCTTTTCCCCGGCTTCGATAACTTGGGCAAATACACAGAAGTAATCTGCTACACTACCTCCGGTAATAAAACATTTACTACCATTGATAATATACTTATCACCTTTTTTTACTGCTGTACTGGCAATCCTGTTTACATCAGAGCCTGCCGCCAGTTCTGTTAACGCAAAGGCAATCAGGGCCTCTCCTGATGCTAAACGGGGGAAAACCCTTTCTTTCATTTCTTCAGAACCATAGAGGATGATTGGCGTAGAACCTAATGAATGAACTGCCACCATCATGGAAACGGAACCGGAAACCCGGCCAAATTTCTGTAGGGCTGCACAGTAACACTGTAAACTGGCACCTACACCGCCGTATTGCTCTTCAAAGATTAAAGAATAGATGCCTTGTTCTGCGAACAGTTGTCTTAGGTCTTCCGGAAATTCATCGGTTGCATCAATTTCCGCCGCCCGGGGAAGGACCTTCTCCTCACAAATTTGATCTATTGTGGATAAGATCATTTGTTCTTCATCATTGAATTTATTCACGGGTTATCCCTCCTCTCCATCATTATATATTGAGGTTGTTAGAACTTTCATTACTTACTTACGTTTTCAATAATTAAAGCTGCACCTTGGCCGCCGCCGATACATAATGAAGAAACACCATATTTAAGGTTTCTATTTCTTAGTTCATAAGCTAGGGTAAGGATAATTCTAATGTATCTACATTTTCAGGGGCTACGCCTGATTTGTTAACTGCTTCTTTTACTACAATTGCTCCAAGGTCTACCGGCGGGATATCTTTTAAAGCATCGCCAAACTTGGCAAAGGCGGATCTGGCACCATCTATGATATAAACTTCTTTTAACATGAGAACTACCTCCATATAAATTAACTATTTATTTTTAAAAACAGCAGGCCGTTTATTGATAAAAGCATCTAAACCTTCTTTTAAATCCTTGTTGCAAATATTTTCTCGACATGCTGGATCTCGAGTTCTAAGGCATCTTGTAAAAGTACCTCGGTACCTTTATTGACTAAATACTTAGCATAGTTCATGGCCACCCCTGCGCCCTTGGCCAATTTTTTGGCCATTTTAAGGGCTTCCTCCAGGGCTTGACCTGTAGGTACCACCTGATTTACTAAGCCAATCCTTAAAGCCTCTGTAGCTGGGATTGGGTTTCCGGTAAACAATAGTTCCTTGGCCTTAGCTGGGCCTACCAACCGGGCCATTCTTTGGGTTCCGCCAAGCCCCGGAATCAAGCCTAAGGTTACTTCAGGTAACCCTAGTTTCACATGTTCCTCGGCTATTCTTATGTCACAAGCTAAAGCGAATTCACAACCGCCTCCTAAGGCTAAACCATTTAAAGCGGCAATCACAGGTCTTGGATTTTCTTCTAAATAGGTATAATCCCTACCCCTTCATCAACTGAAAATTCAACCACCTTATTTTCCGCCATTTGAGTCCCTCCTTGATTAAAATCAGCTGTGTTTACTCACCCTTTTGCAGTCAATCTATTTCATTTTCCGATAGTAACCTATTTTCTATTATTCGTAGGTATAAAAACCTTTGCCGGTTTTGCGACCATAATGTCCAGCTTGCACTAAGCGTTTATGTAAGGTGCGCGGCCAGAATCTTTGGTCACCGGTGCCTTCATACATGACATTGAATACATCTAGGGCAGTATCAAGACCAATTAAGTCTAATAAGGCTAAAGGCCCGATTGGATGATTCATGCCTAAGACACAAGCTTTATCAATATCTTCGGCTGAAGCTAAACCAGCCTCATAGGCAGCTACGGCACCATTCAATAATGGGATTTGCAGGTAATTTACTAAGAATCCAGGGGTATCTTTGGCCTGGATTGATTCTTTGCCGATTTGCTGACAAAAATCTACACTGGCCCGATAGGTTTCCTCACTTGTTGATAATCCCATTACTAATTCAACTAGTTTCATTACAGGGACTGGATTGAAAAAATGTAAACCGATAACCTGCTCCGGACGCTTAGTAGCACTGGCAATTTCGGTTACTGATAAAGCTGAGGTATTACTTGCTAAGATTGCCTCAGGTTTAAGGGTTTCATCAAGGGTTTTAAAGATTTTTTTCTTTAAATCCATATTTTCAAAAACTGCCTCGATAACTAAATCTACATCAGCCATGGCTTCGTAGTTGTCACATAAAATAATCCGATCTAAAATACTTTGCTTTGCATCAGCAGTTAATTTACCTTTTTCAACTAACTTTCCTAAAACCTTATCTAGTTTTGCCTTTCCCTTTTCAGCAATCTCTAAATTAGTTTCAAATAATAATACTTCAATCCCAGCTTGAGCAACTGTCTGCACAATCCCTGAACCCATTGTGCCTGCTCCACCAAGCACTGCTACTTTATTAAATTTCATTTTAATTACTCCTTTCAATTTAAACTTCTCTGATAAAAATATAGTTAATCAGTTACACCCAAGATGGCCTGTTTAACTAAGGTCTTTGCTATCTGAATCTTATATTCGTTCTTACTGAGGGGCTTCGCACCAACCAGAGCCTTTTCAGCTGCTGCTGTGTCGGTCTCCTCGGTGATGGGTTTACCTATCAGCAACTCTTCAGCTGCCTTGGCCCTAACCGGAGCAGGTGCTACGGCACCCAGTACAATCCGGGCATCTGTGCAAATACCTTGCGCAACGGTTATCACCGTAGCTGAGCTGACAATGGCAAAGTCAATGGGTTTGCGGAGGGTGAACTTGCGAAAACTTTGTTGAGTAGGAGTCCTTTTTATCGGAATTTCGATTTCTCTTACCACCTCGTCCTTGGCAAGCTCATTTCCGGTAGGATGATAGAAATCAGTTACCTCCACCCTTCTCTCCCCCTCAGGACCTACAATGATGACTTTTCCATCGAGGGCAGCTAAGGCAACCGCCATATCGGAGGGACAGACAGCAAAACACTTTTTTCCGCCCATGATGGCATGATAGCGGTTATCACCCTTGATTGCCAGGCAGGGACCGCTTCCCTTGCGTAAACATTGGACAGGTCCGCCTATGGACCTAGGGTAGCGATAATACCAGCAGCGGGTATCCTGACAAAGGTTTCCGCCAAGGGTAGCAACATTGCGAATCTGCGGAGTAGCTACGGTATAGGCGGCTTCGGACAGTACCGGGTATTTCTCCTTGAGTAAGGGGGAGCTTACTAGATCAGTAAGTCGAGTAAGGGTCCCTATTCTAAGGTATTCTCCATCTTCCCTGATATAGTCCATACCGGAAATCGTTTTAAGATTGATTACTGCTTCGGGGTAATCAGCTAGAAAATCTCCCTTGAGGACCGTCAAAAGATCACTTCCACCTGCATTCAGCCTTGCCCTGCCCTGATATTCCCGCAGGGTCGTACAGGCTTCGGCAATACTATAAACGTCTATATGGTCGAAGGTTCTCATCTTGCGCCTCCTCTATTTTCCCCCGTAGTTTTGCCTAAGGCCTTTAGTACCCGCTCAGGGGTGACGGGATACTCATGGAGCCATTGGCCGATGGCATTGGATGCGGCCATGAGCACTGCCGAAGGGCCGGGGGAGGTACTAATCTCTCCGACTCCAATGGCTTTAAAGCGATGGGTGCCCATAGGAGTCTCCATGACAACGTTCTCAATCTCAGGTAGTTCAGCTGTGGTCCGCCACTTGTAATCAATCAAGTTGGCGTTGAGAATGCGACCGCTGGAAGGATCGAGAATTGTTTCTTCGAAGACGGCACTGTCAATACCTGCCGAACCGAGGCAACCATTGAGCTGGCCTTCGAGGCCTTGGGGATCTATGATCTGACCTGCATCGGTGGTATTAACCACCCTTAGTACATCTAGTTTACCTGTTTCCGTATCCACTTGCACCTCAACAAAGCTCATCATACAATTGGCTAGGGTGTAGTCGGCATCAAAGCGCCCGTGGCCTAAAACTGACCGGAGATGTAAAACTTCCTTCCACGTAACGGATTTTTGGGGATTGCTTTTTAACCATATAACACTGTCAGCGGTATCGAGTTCTTCCGGATTATTAGCACCCAGCATTGGGGCTGCAAGTTCGAAGAGTTTTTTCTTGGCATCTTCAGCCGCTGCGATGACGGCACCCAGAATGCCGTAGGTCCCTCTGGACCCGGCAGGTCCCCACTCAACAGGGGTGATTAGGGAGTCACCCGGAGTTATAGAAACGTTCTCAATGGGCACCTGCAGGACCTCAGCGGCTACTTTCAAGGTATTATTTCTCTGCCCCGTCCCATGCTCAGCAAGCCCTTGGATGATTACTATCCTGCCATCGTTATCAATGCGTACATAGGCCTCTCCTACATCTTCTCCGACATCGGCATTCCCGTGGATACCGACACCTACTCCAATGCTCTTAGTACCCTTCACCGCTGTAGGCTTAAGCCATCCTTTCCACTTATCCTTCCAGCCAAAGACCTTAGCCCCCTGGTCCATGGCCGGGGAGTAATCGATACCGCGATAGTTATACCATTGGGCGTCACGCCAATAGTAGCCATCACCGGGTTTGATAAAATTCTTTTTCAAAACTTCAAATGGATCCAGGTTCAGCTTCTCCATGGCGAGACTTAACAGGGGAATAAGGGCACATTTTAGTTCCTGACCCCCGAAACCTCTGACAATACCTGATGAGTTTCTATTGGTGCACACAATTGCCGGTTTTAAATTCCAGTTTTTGGAGCGGATAGCAATCATTGCTTCCCCACATCCGACCGCTAACTGGGTCTGCATGGTCATTGAGTAATAACCCGTGCCAAGGATCCACGAGCCTGCAACCGCTGTAACGGTACCGTCCTTTTTCATCCCTACCTTGCCATTAATCCTAGTAGCAGGGCGTAATACGAAGCAGGCAAGTTGTTCTTCCTTGGAATAACATAGCTTGACCGGCTGGCCCGTGGCCTTGCTTAGGGCTGCGGCATAACACTGAACCTGCCACGACATGGTTTTTGAACCGAAGCTTCCACCACAGGGACCTACGATGACCCGTACCTTGACCTCTTCACCAAAAATTATAGTCAGGATTCGCTTATTTAACCATACCTTTTGATGGGAAACCCACACAGTAACCCTATTGGGCTCCTCCCAATGAACTACAGCTCCGGGAGGTTCCATAGGAATAGGGTTTGGGATGTTGTCATAGCCAAAGCTCCCTTCCGCTACGGCATCGGCCTCGGCGAAGCCTGCTTCTACATCTCCCGTTACGATTTCGGTTGCGGATGTAGGGCCAAGGTTAACTGCCATTAGGGGGAGAAGGTTGCCTGTCAATTGGTCATAGAGTTGAGGGGCACCTGGTTGCATGGCTTCATATTCATCGAAGACCGCAGGGAGGACTTCATACTCTACCTCAATCAGCCTTAAAGCCTGTTGGCAGATGCTTTCAGTTTCAGCCGCAACTATGGCTACGGCGGCCCCGACGTAGCGGACTTTCCGGTCGAGCAAGTGGACGATAGGCGGATTGCCAAACTTCCAATCCGGGACATTCTCATAGGTAATAATCGCTCTAACCCCTTTAAGTTGCTCGGCCTTTTTAGTATCTATGCTCTTGATCACTGCATGGGGATGGGGACTGCGCAAAACTTTCCCGTAAAGCAGATTACGAAAGGGGAGGTCATTGAGGAATAAGGTTCCACCGGTAACAATGTCCCGGCCATCGGATCTGGGTACAACTTTACCTATGTATCTGTAATTGTCTGCCATTACCGTCACCTGCCTTTTCCGGTGGCGTCCATGACCGCCCTAACGACCTGATAGTGACTGATGCACCGGCAAAAATTCCCTGATAAAGCCTTTTTGACCTCTGCTTCCGTGGGAGCAGGGTTTTCATTAAGCAGGGCCTTAGCGCTCATAATCATCCCAGGGGTACAGTAGCCGCACTGAAAGGCGGTATGGTCGATAAAGGACTGCTGCAAGGGATCCAACTCCCCGGTTTTAGCATCTTTCAGTCCTTCGATGGTGGTGATGATTTTTCCATCACATTCAATGGTCAACAGCATACAGGAAAGCACTGCCTCCCCATCCATCAGCACCGTACAGCCCCCACATGCACCCCCGTCACAGGACAACTTAGTTCCGGTCAGACCGAGGGTTTCCCGGAGGGTGAAGGAAAGGGTGTCACTTGGATTAACCCGACCTTGCCCGGTTCCTACTTCTAATTGGTATACCTGAGAATTCACCGTGAGGTTAATTTGATGTTTCCTCATAGTAGCTCTACAACTCCCTACTTATCTTAATAGTAACCTCCACCACCCTTGGGACCAAAGATGATTATAGCTTTAGTTGGCCACTAGTTCTTTCAAGTCCAATTTGCGGATTTTACCACTGGCAGTTGTGGGGAACTCCTGTATAAAAACTACCCTGTCGGGAACCTTGTAATTGGCCAGCTGGGTTTTGCTGAAAGCCTGGATCTCTGCCTCATTGGCGGCAGCTCCTGGTTTCAACTTAATACAGGCATAGGTACGTTCTCCCATTACGGGGTCGGGAATTCCGATGACAGCTACCTCCAGAACCACCGGATGCAGATAGAGAACCTCCTCCACTTCCCTGGGGTAGATATTATAACCGCCTCTGATGATCATTTCCTTTTTTCGCCCGACGATCCGGATAAAGCCCCGGTCATCTATGGTGCCCAAGTCTCCTGTACTAAACCAACCATCTGCACTCAAGGCTTCTGCTGTTTCCACCGGTTTACCAAAATAACCCTTCATCACCCCACGGGACCGAGCAACAATTTCCCCTACCTCATTACTGCCTAGGGTTTGGCCCTGATTATCTACTATCTTGATTTCCACCCCTGGGGCTGCCCTGCCTACGGTCTCGGCGATGTCGATATCATCATCATCCAGGCGGGTAGCGGTAAGAATCGGAGAAGTTTCTGTTAAACCATAGGATATACAGATATTACATCCCATCCGGGTACGGATTGCCTTGACAGTTTCTATGGGGCACGGTGCGCCGCCAATGATGCCGGTGCGCAGGCTGGACAAATCGTATTTGTCAAAGTCTGGATGGTTTAATTCCATAATAAACATGGTAGGAACGCCATGATGAACGGTTACTTTTTCCCTTTGGATCAGCTCAAGGGCGGCTTCAGGCTTATAGCCTTCTAATAATACAAGACCCGCTCCGGAAGAAATTGCGGTTAGAATCGAAGGGCCCATTCCAAAAATATGGAAAATAGGTACCGGGATCAAATAAACATCTTTGGGCGAGGATTCGATAATTTCTGCACCCGTTACTGAAGTATGTACTAAATTACGGTGAGTCAGCATTGCTCCTTTAGGGGCGCCTGTGGTTCCCGAAGTATACAGGATAGCAAATAGGTCTTCTTCTGGTTTAATTAATGGGGTGGGTAAAGGAGCCCCTTGATTAGTACGGATAACTTCCTCAAAGACTGCTACCCCTTGAGGGATTGCACCCGTAGCTCGCACAACAATCAGGTTGGTAAAGTTGGATAATGCAGGCTTAAGCTCCAAATACATATCCATTAGCCCGTAGCTGCCAAAAGTTTGGGCAGTAATCACAGCGGCAACCCCTGCATTATCTAAAACGTATTCTACTTCTCTAGGCTTATATCGAATATTTAACGGAATGATAACTGCACCCACAAGTCCAATGGCAAAATAGGAAATAATAAACTCATGCCAATTGGGAAGGCAAACAGCCACCCGATCTCCCTTTTGAACTCCCAATCGCAACAGTCCTGCCGCAAAGGCCTGGGCTTCCACCAATAGTTCACTATAGGTTAAGCGGCGGATATTATCGACTACCGCCAACCCATTAGGATTCCGTTCAGTTGATTCAGCTAAACACCCTCCAACGGTATTTAGTTTGAGGCTTTTATAATCTAATATTGTTGGCATATTCCTATCTCCTTTCTATTATCCTCCCGCCAAAAAAGCCATAAAAATAAGGTTATCGCCATCTCTTAATACTTTATCCTTATCTCCAGGCCAGGCAAGGTGTTTACCATTTAACAAAATATAGCAAGTGAAATGGATTAATCCATCATCGAACATTTCATTTTCCAGCTTCGGGTATAACCTAAGGAGTTCCAGCATGACCTTTTCAAAAGTATTATAAGAACTGTCGAGTTCAACCATTGCTGTACCGGTAGCTTTTTTTAAGGGTTCTATAAACTCTACAATAATAGCCACTTCTACTTTTCCTCCCGCATTTTTTAGTTAGCCATTTGAAGTATTTGTTAACTAAACTGTTTAAAAGTTACTCTGGAGGGATCTACTGGTTACTAAGAACAGTCTAGTTAACATTTTTTTTAGGCACAAAAGTGAGGATACCGGCAATACTATGAATAATATTTTTGAAGCTCGTGCCTGTTCTAAAACCCTATCCCAATCAACCTCTTTGACGAATATAGCGTTTAAGATGGCAAGGATTAAAGTAGGCAGACTGGTAATATCCCTAGGCGTCGATGTAAAGTTCCTCTACTTTTTCCGATAATGGGACACCTTTTTCATCCCAACCCATGAGGACGTAAAAATATTTTTTGGCCCTCTCCATTTCTTCCGGATCAAGTCCTCCATCGACTAATGCTCCATCAGTTTTTGGCTGATAGAAACGCTTTGGCAACTTGTCATCATCGGCTGTGAAGCCTTCTCTAATATTAAAAAGTCTGGTCATCGTTACAATTCTTTCAGCGGTTCTCATTAACTCCATTTCAGTTGTGTTCCATCCGGTAACTTTACCGGTAATGTCAGCAATAGTCATATAATCAAGGTCTAGGGTCGCCAGGCGGCAAACTAATAAACAGTCCGTCAATACTTGCCTTAAATATTCCACCTTAAACACGGCTACCTTACGGGGACCTTGATCCTCGGGTGGTACCGGCTCATAAAAACCCAAAGGCTTTAAGACAGCCATGGCTCCTTCGGTTTTGAACTGCTCATCACTGGCGTTCATGCAATGGTCTGCTCCATGGGGATTAACCATATATCCAATGCCGCGGCTATGGCTAAACCGGGGATCATGCTGTCCAGGCTCCAAGCCTTTCACGTGGACGGCAAATTCTTCAGCACCCTTGCCGATTCTCTTGGCTAACCGGGCCGAACCTTCAGCCAGGAGCTTTCCGAAACCCTCTTTTCTGGCTATCAGCTCTATACACTTCAGCATTGCTTCCCCATTACCAAACCTTAACTCCATACCATCGGTATCTTCAAGACTTAACAAGCCTTTTTCAAAGCATTCCATAGCAAAGGCAATGGTACAACCAGTTGAGATGGTATCTAAGGAATAGGCATTACAAAGCTCGTTACCTTTAACAACAGCTTTGACATCATCAATTCCACAATTACTGCCTAAGGAAGAGATGGTTTCATATTCCGGTCCGCCATAAGCAGGGTCATGGGAATAGGGTTCTTCAAACTTTAACTTCTTTTTACAGCGCATGGGACAGGCAAAACAGCCATCCATACCTACCGACATAGTTTCTTTCATTACACCGCCGTGGATATTCTCCACACCGGGAAATAATCCATCCCGCCAATTGCGAACGGGTAAATTGCCACTTAACTCAAAGGCCTTTAACTCTGGACCCCCGGTACCAAATTCCCGCAGGATTTTGTATAACCAAAAGTCAGATTGCTTATCACTTAACCTTTTACTAATGGCCTTGACCCCTTCTGGATCAGCTACCTCCGGCCGCTTGTGGCCGCGGACCGCAATAGCCTTGAGGTTTTTAGAGCCCATGACCGCACCCATACCTCCTCTACCGGCAGTACTATGTAAGCCATGCATAATACAGGCGTAGGGAACCAGGTTCTCTCCCCCCGGACCGATGAGGGCCAGCCGGGTCTTGTCATCAGCTAACTCTAATCTAATTGCTTCCTGGGTCTCTTTGGTATTCAGCCCCCAAAGATGACGGGCATCTTTGATGGACACTGCCTCATCTTGGATAGAGATATAGACTGGTGCTTCAGCCTTCCCTTCCACGATGATGGCATCAAACCCGGCATGTTTGAGCTCAGCACCAAAATAATCACCAGCCTGAGATAAACCAATCCCACCGGTCATGGGAGATTTGGCGCCTACGGCATTTCGGCCGTTACCGATGATTGCCGTCCCTGTTAGGGGCCCTAAAGCAAAGATAAGTTTGTTCTCAGGACCTAGGGGATCAATACCTGCTTGCAACTCTTTTAATAGATAGTAGGAGATAATCCCTGAACCACCTAGGTATTTCCGGTAGAATTTTTCATCTCGTGTTTCTGCAGCTGTGGTCTTGTCTGACAAATTGATTCTAAGGATTTTTCCACTATAACCACCAGGCACCTCGTTCATAAGCAAACCTCCTTTTCACTAGAATTTAGGGCCAGATAACCCGCAGCAAGCTTTAGCCATATTTTTTTACATAGTACTCGGCAGCCACAAGGCTAAGGCAGGGAAAAGGGCCACTAAGAGCATTAATAATACTAAAATCAGGACGTAGGGAATTGAACCCTCGAGGACGTCCATTGTACTTATGCCGGAAACTTGTTTCACTACGAAAACATTCAAACCTACCGGAGGAGAAATCATGCCTATTTCCGTACAGATAACCACGAGGACGGCAAACCAAATTACATCGTAGCCTAAAGCACTGACAACAGGCGCTAAAATAGGCATTGTCAGAAGTACAATGACTCCACCTTCCAGGGCTGTGCCAAGAAGGAAAATTAATACCAACGCTCCCAATATGACCATCCAACCGGGCCAACTTGCGGATATAACATATTCCGCAGCCATCTGGGGTATCTGAAGCATGGTTGATACATTGGCTAAAGCCAATCCTCCCGCCACCAATATGACAAGCATAGCCACTGATTTAGTAGAATCCTTGATAACATCGTAAAATTCTTGCATCTTAATTCGCTTGCTTAATAGTGAATAGACGAGGGCATAAATTACGGCTACTGCTGCTGCTTCGGTGGGGGTGAATGCTCCTGAGTATATGCCTCCCAGCATTAAAACCGGCATAAGCAAACTACCCGAAGCCGCTTTGGTACCAATCATTCGCTCTTTAAATGTTGCCTTAGGTAAAGGCTCATAATCGCCGGTTTTCTTACATTGCCAAACTGCTACTATTGAAAATAGAAATAGGGCCAAAATCCCCGGAATAACCCCGGCCATGAATAGTTTGCCAACGGATTCCTGAGTTGCAATCCCAATCAGCAACATTGCTGCGCTTGGCGGAATAAGTACGCCTAAGGTTCCTCCTACGGCAACTAAGCCCCCCGCCATCTTCCGATCGTATTTATAGGAGAGCATAGCCGGTATAGCAATCAACCCGACTGTAAGAGCGTTAGCCACACTAGAACCGGAGATAGCGGCAAATATACCACAAACTACCATAGTTGTTACAGCAAGACCGCCAGGGATATGGCCAATCCACGCCCTCGCAAAATCAAATAAATCATTAGCTAATCCGGACCGATACATAATATAACCGAGGAATACAAAAAGGGGTAACGCTGCTACGGAAAAATCATTCCACACCATATAAGTCATTTGAGGTATGGCTGCAATCCCCCGTTCCACTCCAAGAAGAAGGGCCATTCCAAAGGCACCCGTAATGGTGATGGTAAATCCGATGGGTATCCCGGCGAACAGCATAATCATAAGTAACAGAGTCAATCCACCCACAGGACTAAAATACATGCTGATTACTCCCAGGGAAAATACGAAAATAAAGCCCAATACGGTTATCACCGTACCCCTTCGCCCACTTTGCTCTTGATTCGCTTCGGCTAACTGTGAAACTTTTGCTACCAGTAACCGTACAGATTGTAAAGCCAACATAGTAAAGGATAAGAAAAAGGCCGCCTTAACAGGCCAAAGGGGCAAAAACATTTGGCTGGACTTTTCTGCAATGGTAAAACTATGTGTCAACATATCAAAGGAATAATGGACAAATAATAGTGAATAGCCAAGCACGAACAAATAACTTATAATCTCTAAAACCATACAAACCTTAGCTGGCAAATAATGTACAAAGGCCTCAACGTTTACATGACTGCCTTCTTTGAGTCCATAGCTCACCGTTAAGAAAACGCCCGTTAACACCAAGAGGATACTTGTTTCAAAGGTCCAACCAGTGGGCGAATCGAAGGCATACCGGGCAATAACCTCATAACTAATCACAAAGGCAGAGAGCAATAACATTATTCCACCAAGGAACCCAAACATCGAAGACATATAATCCACAGCTTTACCGATGCCTGCGCCAAAACGCCTTAAAGGCGGTATATTTGTAGATTGGTCTAACGTTGTCTCCATATTGAACAACTCCTATCTGTTCATTGTTTAAGAAAACCTCAATAATTAGGCGGCTTATGCAGCGTATCCTTACGCAGTGAGTCTAGCATCCACCGGTAGGATACGCTAGCCGCTCCTAATTACACCCGGATACTATTTAGCTTGGGCTGCCAAATCCATTAATTCCTTGACAGTTTCTTTAGGTAGAGCTTTCTCTAGAACTTTCAAACGGGCAGGCGCCAACTTTTCTTTCCATATAGCCAATTCTGCTTCCGGTATACGATATACTTGCACCCCTTGACTCTTAGCTACTGCTTCCCACTCCTGTTCACCAGCGGCCTCAAGTTCTGAGATTAAAGTTTTGCCGGATTCTTTTGCTACCTCACCTAAAACCTTTTGTACATCTTGGGGTAATTTGTTAAAGGCATCTTGATTGATGACAATTCCGTGTTCAACCCCAACTGCCAGACGGACACGGGTCCAAAACTTAGTTACTTCGTAAAGCTTACTCATTACAACACCGGATGGGGTTGTAGAGAAAACACCGTCGATGGTTCCGTTCTGAAGAGCTAAGTAAGCTTCAGATGGATTGATAACAACTCCTGCTCCGCCAAGGGCTTCCACATAAGCTGTTTGAGACGGACTTGGCACCCGCATTTTAAGGCCCTTGATGTCTTCTGGTTTCTTAATTTGCTTCTTAGTAGCACCCATAGCGTCAACATTACCTGCTCCCGTCCAGCCTAGCAGTTTAGTTTTAGCTTTTTCTTCGAGAAGTTTTTCCAATTTAGTTCCTAAGGGTCCATCCAATGCCTTCATGGCATGGGCCGAATTATCGAAAACTCCACTACCTAAAATCATCAGTTCTGGAACAGCTTGTGGCCATCCTTTGCCAAAATGGGTAACTGCCATTTCAACACTGCCGGAGGATACTGCTTCAATGTGTTCGCTTGATTTATACAGCTGACCATCAGGATAAATCTCGATCTTAACCTGACCCTTGGTTTCTTGCTCTACTTTGCTTGCAAAATCTTGAACTAATTGCCCTCTTTTATCCTTTAGAGAATATTCTGTAAGTAGCCGCAGTTTAACCGGCTCGGCAGCCGCTTTATCTGTAGTCTTTGGAGCTTCCTTACTACTACAGCCCACCAGAAGAAGTAATGCCGACATTACTAATACTATCGCTGAAATTTTCCCTTTCATTTGTCATACCTCCGATAATTATAATTTTTTATTAATGGGCAACTCCCACTTAGACCTACCGGCTGTTCCAGGGTTATTTACGACCAAAAGAATAATATACCGTCAATCATGGTTAGGTTGTAAAGGCATCCCCCCTGTCACAGGAATTACCGCACCGGTCACATAGGCGGAAAGATCCGATGCCAAGAATAAGGCCGCTCCAGCGATATCCTCTGGTGTACCAACCCTTTGTAAGGGTGCTAAACCTCCTAGCATTTTAAAGAAACCTTCAACTTCTTCTTCTGATTTACCAGCTAAAAGTTCATCATAGAAGGGGGTCCTTATGGGCCCAGGCATGAGAACATTGACCCCGATGTTATAACGTCCTAGTTCACAGGCCATATCATAGGTCAGCCCATGGATACCGGCTTTAGCTGCGTGATAATGGGGCTGAGGAACCGGAGCAGCATGGATAGCCCCCAAAGAAGAAAGATTGATGATCTTACCATATTTTTGTTCTTTCATATAAGGTACAACTTCTTGGCAGCAATAGAAGGTACCGGTTAAGTTGATGGAGATAACTCTATCCCAAGCATTTTGAGGTAATGTAGCCACACTTTTTTTAACAGGCCCTAAGGAGTCAATGATCCCTCCGGCACCGTTAACTAAAATATCAATTTTCTTAAACTTACTGATGGTTTGGTTAACCATCTCACGAACCTCATCCCTGTTGGAAATATCGCATTTAATAACCAGACCATCGCGACCAATTTTTTTTACTTCTTCTAAAGTTTCATTGGCTGCTTGCATATTAATATCGGCGATAACTACATCGCAGCCTTCCTGGGCAAACTTAAGGGCCATTCCTCTGCCCATGCCTTTTGCCCCGCCGGTAATTATGGCAACCCTATCTTTAAGCAACATTTTTATCCCTCCATCTTCTTATCTTCTATATTAACTTTCGCTTACCGCACCGCTGGATAACTTTGGTTGAACATCCCACAAGTATGGATCCCCGATTCGGGCAACTTCTGTTGCATGCCGGACTCCACAGTTGGGGCAGAAAAACTCTCGAAAACACATCCGATTTTCCATGTCCGGGTCAGATGAGGCGTACCCCGGACCAAGGGAGGAGATGGGGGACTCTTTAAGGGTACAACCTTCTTTAAAATTAGCTTCCCAGGGTCCCAGAATATTTCCGCAGGCACAGGTATAACAGGCTTCGCCATTAATGTTCTCAAGCTTTAGATTATCCCCGATAAATATCCGCTGACGCTCCATCTTAGTGGCCTCCTTTTTAACCTTAGAATAAACGTTGTTGTTTCCTGCCTGCCCGGCAAGCCTCGGTTCTCTCTATATCTAACAAACCGCCCTCTTTGAACACTACACCATAAACTTTTTGCGCCGCTTCCACAGTCATCTTACCCTGGGAGACGTCCTGAACTACTAAGGTCGGGTCTCGATCTAGGGGATCACCATAGCCTGCAAAATTCGGTAAGTTAGTACTCCAGATATCGTTAACCTCTAAATTAACCGGCGGTCCTTTGAAGAAGATAGGGGCATCATCCCCATTTAATTCATCAAAACTTTGGGGTAGCTTGCCCTCAGCCAGATACTGGCGAGCATTAGTATTGCGCTTGACCTTGAAGAAAGCTCGCCCTCCTGAGTTACCGCCCAACAAGCCTTGGTTCTTAACAAAACTGTCATTCATGTAAATTTGCATATCCATCCGATCAGTCCCGTGGAGAATCCAGGCCTCTTCCACACCTAGTCCGCTCCTGAACCGGCCAGCTCCGGCTTCCTCTGCGGCGTTTTCACGCCGGTACAGGGTTAAAACCGGCCAAGCCAGTTCGTTCTCTTCCACGTTAGATGCCTCCATCCCAGGAACCCAGAAGAGACCACCTGTGTCCACCCCGTCCCTTGCCAAAGATGCCGGCAAGGCACCGGAGGCCATCCCGGCACTCATCCCTACGAAGAATTGCTCATACTGGTTAATTCCGTTAAAAATGCATCCACCATAAGCGTGAACGTCTGCCATGGCAATGGCCTTCTCTCTGAGGGGGGAATCGGCACAGGCCACCATCTTAGACACTGCTCCGGTAGCAGTAGCTACGACCATTGGCATATTGAATACCCCTGCGGTACTAATGGCTGCCGGGTAATCAGCACAAGTAATGGTACCTGGTACCGGCCGGAATTTAATTCGGCGATATAGACCACCGCAAATACCACCAAGATCATAGGCCAGCATAATGGTTAAGGGGGCTAAGCAAGCGCCCACTAATCCGGCAAAAGTATTGTTGATGGACCCCACTTGGGGAGATGTACCTTGATTGTCAATGTAGAGATAGCCATTTTCCTTGACGATATTAATCCTGCTCACATAGATGCCCCTGTCACCAGGTACCGCTGCCTCGGTATATACCCGTTCAGACCAACGTCCGTCGGGGATTAGCTCTAATTTCTTTTCTATCGCCCGCTCCCCGGCATCCATCATTCTATTCATGACACCTTTGACTATATCCGGCCCATAAGTCTTAATTAATTTAACAATCCGCTCTTGGGCCACCCGTAACCCAGCCAGGGCTGCATGTAGATCCATGGCCACCGTTTGAGGAATCCGGGATTGGCGTAGGAATAACTGTTCAACATCGGTGCGGATCTTGCCCCCTTCCACCAACTTGATGGGCGGGAAACAGGGGGGATCTTCATGGATATTTTGAGAGGTGAGGCAGAAACTACCTGGAACCGGGCCACCTACATCGCTATAATGGACACTGTTGGATACCCAGCAGAATAGTTCTCCATTCCAGAAAACCGGGCAAGTCAAGCCTGTATCCTGTTGGTGGGAGGTTCCTACATAAGGATCATTACATAAGAACACATCTCCCTCCTTGATTCCAGGGTCACCACTACGATTCTCTAAGATCCACTTGGTAAATATTCCTTGCATGTTACCCAGATACAAAAGGTATGGACCAAGACACATTACATCGCCCTGCTCGGTAAGAATCGCACATTGAAAGTCGCGAACGATCATAGTTATAGGCGAAATACTCAGCTTTTGGATGGTCTGTCCGTGTTCAAGGTTGATACTCGTAAAGGTGTTACGGATTACCTCGTAGGTAATCGGATCTACGTCTGTCGCCCCCTGAGTATGTAGTTTTAGACTGGGGCTAATCCGAAGGTTCACAGGTGGTATGTAGCCCCTGGCGACTCCATCCCAGACAATGTTTGCAGTCTCATCCATAATTAAGCCCCCTTCTGTTCCGATGATGAATCGTTAACTTTTTTTAGACCTTTGGTCTCTTGTTTAAATTGCAGTACCAGGTTACCAAAGGCATCACATTCTAAGGTTTGACCTAGGCCAACCGGGATCGAAGTATGGGGCAGTTCAACTACTGCCGGTCCTGTCACTAGGTTGCCAAAACGAAGATATCGTCCATCATAAATCTGGCTTTCGATAAATGTCATCTGGTCCGGCCAAAAGATTGTCCGGGTACCTCTCTTGGTAGTATCGGCTAGCTCTGATACCGGTTGCTCTTGTACGGCTTGATCCGGCCTGTGTAAATGAGCAGTGGCCCGAATTAGCACGGAGAATAGCTCAACTCCCTGAGAGACCTGGCCTGCTCCACTACCATATAGGGTATCGTAAGTGGTACTAAAGTCTTGGATAATGGCCTCAGCTTCATTAGGTCCGATGTTGCCTTCCGGTAAACGCATCAGTAAGTTATGCAACCACTGACCACCGTAGCGCATCTGTCCAAAACGTTCGAGGGTGATGTTCTCCGCTTTCCCCATTTCGGCTAGGGCATCTAAGGCATCCTTTTCCAGCTTAGCAATGAGACCATTTAGTTGATCAAGTTGGAATGGATAGTTGAACATCTCCTCCGCTTCGAAATAGCGAACCAAATTCGAAGTGGCGCAACCGAATGCTGAAAGGGTTGAAGCACCATTACCAAGGGGGATTACCACTCCCTTCACCCCTAGTTCTTGGGCAAACATAAAGGCATGGAGGGGACCAGCACCTCCATAAGCATAAACATGGAAGTCTCTGGGGTCATAGCCACGAATAACTGTTTGCTGCCGGATCAGTTCAGCGGCCTTGATGCTGTTGATCTTCATGATCCCGGCTGCTGCCTCCTCAGGATTAAGACCAACCTCTTTGCCTAGAAGCCCGATAGCCTGGCGAGCACCTTCTCGATCTAAGGGCATCCGTCCACCAAGAAAGGATTCAGCAGAAAGGAGGCCCAACACTACATCGGCATCAGTCACAGTGGGCTCAGTACCACCTCGGCGGTAGCATACCGGGCCAGGACTAGCCCCGGCACTTGCCGGACCTACCCGAATAGACTTGCTGAAGGGAGACAACCTTGCGAGACTACCACCTCCGCAGGCTATAGAAGTAGTCTGTAATTGGAGCAACTTATATCGATATTGATCAATGACGTTTTCATCAGTCACCAGGGGTTCTCCATTGACAATCAAACCTACTTCAAAGGAGGTACCTCCCATATCGGTAGCAATTACATTGTCATGACCAAGGCTACGGGCTAGGGCTGCTGAACCAATTAACCCGCCCACTGGGCCTGAACCCAAGGAGGTTAGGGGGTTTTCTACTGCTTTTTTAGCTGGTAGAATCCCACCGGACACTTGCATAATTAGTAAGGGGTGGTTCAACCCAGCTTCGTGCAGACGCTTTGCTGCACTGGCAAAATAAGCAGCCGATTTTGGTGCAATATAACTGTTAATAACTGTTGCCACAGTACGCTCATATTCACCCATCCGGGGGGCTACCTGGTGGGAACAGGATACATAGACCTCCGGGGCAATCCGCTTGATTATTTCCACAACTTGCTCTTCATGGGCCGGATTACGGAAAGACCAGAGGAAGGATACTGCTATGGCTGTAACTCCCTGATCATCCACCAAACTGCGTACGGCAGCTTCTACTTCCTCTACATTCACAGGGACCACCACTTGACCCTGGTAATCAATTCGTTCATTAATCTCTTTGATTAAATTCCTAGGAACTAAGGGTTCAGGTTTACTTGTTGCTTGAGGATGAAAATATAGCTCAGGATCCAATCCGGTAATCCGGCCTGAACCTCGCATCATTAAAATAGAATCCCCGTGTCCAGCAGTTGCTAAAAGACCTGTATGGGCACCATTGCGTTCTACGAGTAAGTTGGTCCCAACAGTGGTACCAAGGCTAAAACGCTCTGTTGATGCAATTAAATTTTCCACAGTAGTACCACATTCTTCTGCCAGAGCAGAAAGTACGTTGAACATCCCAATTGAAAAGTTTTCTGTAGTCGTCGGGGCTTTAGCGAAATATAAGCGTCCCTTTTCATCCATGGCAACACCATCGGTGAAGGTTCCTCCTCCGTCCAACCCAATGTAATATCCCACCTTAATTCCTCCTTCATCGGTTAGTCCCAAACTATAAGTTTAATTAAATCTCTGACGTCATTTACTTCTTCTAACTTTGTAACCAACTCTACTAGTTGCCGGGCATTTACTTCAGGAATCCGTCGCTCCGGATGGGTGATACAATCTTGAAATTTCCTTTCTACATCGACAAAGGTCAAGGGGTTGGATGGAGTGCCCGTAGGTAAGTCTACTTGTTTTGTATAGGCTTTTCCGTCCTTCAGGGTGATCATTACCCGGGCGGGTTCGATTTCATCCCCCCGGTTCATACTGGGATCAATCTCAATGTTGATTTTCCCAGCTACGTCTAATATGTCACTACTTTTGATAGCTGCTTCGGTGAAATCATCAATGGCTGCCCGTTGCCTAGCTACAGCTACTGCTACCCCCCAAGGAACACTGAACTGACTGTCTACATAGTTCCGTGGTTTAGCTTTGATTTCCAAGGGTGCACCAAGTAAGCCATAGGTACCTTCTCCACACCAAATCATAATTCTTTCTACATCTTTTGCTTCAATTTGATTTTCTTTAACTAGGGCCAGGGCCGCATCTATAAAAGGATGAACCCCCCGGCAACAAGGATAAGGCTTAATGGAAACATTGACACTTTCAAACCTGGAACCTAATTCTCCAACAAGGTTTTCCCTGGAGTAACTACCCTGGTGATAAACCTTATACATCCCGGCTACACCCTCCAGGCAGTTCTTGGCTCCGGTGATCCCTTTTTGGGCCATCAAAGCCGCTGTGATGCCACCTTTAACAGCAAGCCCCGGACCCATCCGTTTGGTAAGGGCCCCATCCTTAACACATTGGCCATTGCCGGCAGATTGGTGATAACCAATACCTATGGCATTGACTATTCCCTCCTCGTCAAGACCAAGCATCCTGCCTGCTACAGCTGCCGCCGTCATGTATCCATAGAGACTGGTAAGATGCCAGCCAAATTGGTGGATACTTTGACCCGGCCTGGTTGCCAGCCCTAGCCGGCAGATTAGATCAGAGCCAAGGGCTATGGCGGCGATAAACTCCTTACCGCTTATACCCCCTACATATTCGGCCATTGCTAAGGCTGTAGGCAAGGTGACAACTCCCGGATGCATAACGGCCGCCTCATGGACGTCATCATAATCTAAGGCATGGGCCATGGTGGCATTTACCTGAGCAGCATTAGGGGCAGGAATTTTTTGCCCCCAGCTAAAGATTGAGCTTTGGGGTGCCCCACCCCATTCAACAGCCAGTTCCGTTATTTCCGTTACCCCGTCTTTAGATACACCAGCTAAAGCTACGCCAAGGAAATCCAAAACTTGTAATTTTGTCGCTTCTATCACATCAGCGGGCAAGTCTTGGTAATTAATACCCGCAAAGTTCTTAGCAAATAGATAAGTAGCATCCACTTTGGCATTACCTCCTGTCGTTTTGAATAAACTTATAGCTTACCTTTGGCTTCGAGATCATTCTGCAGATCTGCAAGGGCTATTTTCATATCTGTTGCAGGGGGGTATACTCTATCGAAACCCAGTTTTTTAAATCTCATCTCGATATCATCACTCTTGGCGATACCTAAATTGCCTCCGATATAAAGCAGAATATCATCAAGCCCTGCCTCCAGGCATTTATCTTTAAATCCCTGTAAATCCAACTCGGCCATTCCATATAGGGAACTCATAATCATGGCATCAGCATCGGTTTCCTGGGCTGCCTTGATGAATTCTTCGGGCGGGGTCTGGGCTCCCAAGGCTACGACATTGTATCCTGCATCCCGTAAAGCTCTGGATACAATTTTGGTCCCAATTACGTGGGCATCTACACCAACTGTCCCGGTGATTACTGTTATGTCCTTCATGTTTCTTTTCTCCTCCTTCTTGGTTAGCTATTAGCATGGGTTCCAATTAATTGCCCTTTACTAATGGCCCAGAAATCTTCGAGAGAAGCATGGTAGTCCAACTTTCTACCCTCTGCTTTTTCTCGCTCGGCTATCTTCTCCCGGTGGAATTCCTTAATCTCCTCCGGTATCGGCAAATTACCGAAATCCAAGTAACGGCAAGCCCCTTTAAGATCCCGTACACCAAGTACTTGATCTTTAGCATGGATGTTGATAGAGAAAGGTGAATCAAGGACCCCGGCTTCTACAGCTTTTACAGCCCCTACGGCAATGTCTCCGTCCCCAAGTTCGAGGACACGATCTAAAATCGCTGTTACTTCAGCTTCAGTTATCCTCATTTCTTGGCGAATATCCTCATTGTCAATTTCAAGCTTCTGTTGTCTAACTACATCAAAAATCCATTTAGCTGAACGATAGCTTTCGATATGAGACTCTTTGGTTGGGATACCGTTGGCCTCGTCAATGGTTTTAACAAAGCACGCATCCACCTCACCAAGGGCTGCCACCGTTGCAGTATAAGTAATGTAACCAAAAGCACTACCCATATCTTGAGGGAAGGGGTATAGGGGAACCTGACTACCGACTATACCTGGAATAATTACATCATTGTAACCTAACTTGTCTAAATATTTTCTGTAGAGTTTAGGCACTATTCTGATATCCCCTAGGTCTTGGGCCATGCTACCTTGTAAATTAATCTGTGGGAACACGCTTTTTACACCTTGCTCAGCAGAGATAAGAGCTTCAATAATCTGGGTAGCAATATTCACACTCATGGGATATACGCCATTGGGCAACCACCCATGACAATCTGTGGTAATAATTACATCCCTGTCCGCATAGTACCCGATTAATCTGCCTAAATATTGGGCAGTTTCAATACATTCTTCCACTGTGGCCTTCTTATCATAGCCGCCGATCCAGGCAAAAAAGCTATTGGGCATAGCGGTCATCCCGGAAGCAAAGGCCACCTCACCTACTAGACTATTAGCCATCCTGGAGCATCTTGGGTCGAAAGCTCCGTCACAAGCCTCAACCACTTTTCTAGTGGTTTTTACGCCGTGATTAATGATGGGATACCCGTTTAGTACCGGCTTCCCAGTCCTGATACTCTCTTCTAAACCCTTTTGGGCCTTATCAAGCTGCAGGTTTCGGGTATAACTATCGGTAGTAAAAGGGATTAATGGGATTCCTAATTCATTTAAGGAACGTACAAGTTCAATCTCATCTTCCACGATAGGGGTTCCAGATCTAGGGAAGAGCACCATACGGCCCTCTTCACGAACCCGTTGCACTACCTTATGAAAGATTTTGCTATCCGGCAAACTCTTTTGGTACCCAACAGCATCATCAAGTTCTACTTCCTTGCCCGTATGCCATAAAGATAATACCCCTTTACGCATTTCAAGGAACTTATCTTCATCAATTCGTTTTTGTCTGACTTTGATTTCCATAATTGTCCTCCTCTTTACACTACAATTTCACAGCCAAGGCCATAAGATTCGACTATTTCTTTAGCTCTATCCAGCTGCTCATCGCTAGGGCGAGCTATATCTGCCAGTTGATACTCCAGATCTAACATTTTATATTTACCCATCCCGTATCGATGATAGGGTAGTAGGTCAATCCGTGGAGCCGTGGTCATGCCGGATACAGTGCGGGCAATAGCTTTAATATTTTCTTCCGAGTCATTGAGACCTGGGATTATCGGTACCCGGATCATCACGGGGACTCCACTTTCGACAATAACCTGAAGATTACGAAGAATCAGTTCATTGGATTGCCCGGTTAACTTATGGTGAGCCGTGGGATCCATATGTTTCAAGTCAAACAGGACTAGGGAAGTATAGGGCAATATTTTCTTTAAGGCCCCAGTATCTCCATAGCCTGAGGTATCAAGACAAGTATGCATCCCTGCATCCCGGCACTTCTTTAGCAAATTTGCTGCAAACTCAGGCTGGGTAAGGACCTCCCCACCGGAAACCGTAATTCCACCACCAGAATTCTGATAGTACTCGATGTCCCGCATCACTTCTATGAAAACTTCCTCAACTGACATTTCCTTCCCTATAATCTTAAGGGCTTCAGCAGAACATACCTCCGTGCATTTGGCACATCTGGTACACTTTTCCCGGTTAATAATGAAAGCATTTTCATTAATTGAAATGGCTTGAACGGGGCATACTTCTACACAACGTCCGCATTTGATACAGGAAGCATCCCGGTGAGTAACTTCCGGCCAAGGATTTTGGGACTCGGGATTAGAACACCATAAACACTCTAGGGGGCACCCTTTCAGAAAGACCGTTGTTCTTATGCCAGGCCCATCATCTAAGCTGTATCGTTGGATATTGAAGATAGTTCCAATAATAGTACTCAAGTCTGCTTCCTCCTTTCCTGGATTGGATTCAACCTGATTAAACCATTTCGTGCATGGTCCGGGTTACGATTTCTTGCTGTAGCTCAGGTGGGAGATCCACAAAGTAAGCACTGTAACCACCAACCCTAACCAACAGGTTTTTGTATTTAGCCGGATTTTTTCTTGCTTCTAAGAGCTCATCTGCGCTATGGATGTTAAATTGAATGTGCCAGCCACCCCTTTGGCAAAAAGTCTTGACTAAGGCAGCCACTTTTTGTAACTTTTCTGGTGAATTTAACACCGCTTTAGAAAACTTCATATTATGGGTACTTCCAGCCATTTCCTTGGCATGGGGTACTTTAGTTGCTGAGTTGATTAAAGCAGTCGGGCCTTTTACGTCCATTGAAGGCATAGCTGATGTAGCAGCATCATTTAACGGTGTTCCCGATTTTCTACCGTTAGGTAGAGCTCCTACTGATGCCCCTTGGGTTACGTGACCGGCGGCTGCACCTTTAAATAACATTGGCTTCTCACCTGTAAATGGATCTGGTCTACTTTGAAGAATAGCCTGAACCTTCATCGAAACATTATTAAAGAGATCATCCACATAATCATCGTCATTACCATACTTTGGAGCATTCAAAGACATTTGACGTAATTCTTCTTTACCTTCCCAGTTGTTTTGTAATGCTTCTAATAGCTCAGGTAAAGTAAGTTTCTTTTGGTCAAATACTAGGTACTTAATGGCAGCTAAGCTATCGGCGATATCAGTTAATCCCCGGTCACCAATCCAAGAAGCACGGCAAACTGGATAGCGAGCGCCCCCTTCTCTTGAGGTTAAACCTGCCGGGATACAATCTTCATAAAGCATAGCGGCCCTTAAACCACTCATGGGGCTATGCATATTTTCACTGCTCCACCAAATGAAATAATGCTTGCGCAGGATTTCAGCAAAATAATCCTCTTGTTTATAGAAGGCTTCTAAAATTTGTTCCAAGGAAGTAAACTTGGCAGCATCCCCGGTCTGTAAACCTAATTGTTTCCCGGTCCTTTTGTCAAAACCATTGTTCAGGGCTAGCTCAAAAATCTTTGCCTGGTTTAGACTGAACATCCCAGCCATATGCTCGGCACAATCTAAGTGATATCCAAGACATCCGCTGGCATTCCAACCAACCGCATCCTCTAGCTTTACACCACGTTCTAAGTATCTTTGAGTACCTAGTTCATCATTAAGGAAGGCCGGGTTGCCACCACCAAAATCTCTGTTACACTCCAGAGCATGTAACATAAAATCTTCGTCCATATCCTTGTGGTATCTTACATAAACTGCTGGCTCAGAAAGCTTAATCTGCCGCATAACTTCTAAGACAAGCCATGAAACCTCGTTAGTTAAATCATTGCCATGTTCGTCCCGGCCGCAAAGGGTTATATTAGGTAACAGGGTTCCGGGGGCTGCCCTGTGTTCCCGTTTAATAGTAACTAAGTTCTCAGTTTCCCTGGTTTTCAACCAGAAAGCACCTAATAATTCGGCAGCATCTTGCCGGGTTAAGGTACCTGCCTTTAGATCTTGCTCATAGTAGGGGTTTAGGATTTGATCGATCCGGCCGATGGGGCACTCAGGACGCTCGGAACTTTCTTTCCAGCAGGCAAGGTGTAAGAATCTTAGAGACTGGACAGCTTCCCAATAATTCCTAGGCGGATTGGCCGGAACATTATCACAAACCTCGGCAATTCTCTCCAGTTCCTTTTTCCTGACCGGATTACTTTCTTTCTCCGCTTGGCTCCTAGCTAATTCAGCATGCCTTCTGGCATATGTAATTATCCCCGCGCAAGTTACGATAACAGATTTTAATAGATAGTATTTTCTTAAGGCTTGTGATGAAGCTCTCTCTAGGCTGAATCCCTCATCCAACATCTTTTTCATTTCTGCCTTTGCCAAATCAATGATGTAGTTT
>JAJZSN010000101.1 GCA_021849745.1 Bacillota bacterium
ACCACCTCCATAGATATAATTTATATCTATGGAAACGATTTGTCAATGTTTTTAAGTCTACTGTTTATACGATTTTTATCATTTTCCTAGATATAAAATATCGGGAACTTAGGTTCTATCGTAGTATCTCTGCAAATTCCCTAACAATTTCCGGGGATTCGTCTTTAATAAGCATATAAGCCCGGAGGCAGTGGCCGTTAATCCGCACCTTAGTGTCCTTATGAAAATATGGTTCTTCTTTAAGTAGTCTAGCCAGCTCCGATGATTCTACCTTTACGGGATTCCGGCCTTTCTTCCTGAACTTAACCCACTGGCGATAAATCTCCGCAAACCAGATATAAATACGCTCTTTGTCGGACTTGACCACCCTGCTATTTATATAGCCCTGTTCGACCATGGGAGCGAGGTCATTCCATAGGTCGTTTGACAATTGTCGAATATTGTTGAAGTTTTTGGGAAGGAAAATTAAAAAATACATGGAAACAAGTAAGAATAAGACGGGGGGTGGAATTTTCATGAAAAGAATATTATTATTAGTGTGCTTGTCTTTTTTGTTAATGGGATGTGGAATTGGGTCACCCACTAAAATTAATGCTACAAAACCTAAAACCCCAGAAATGCCACCCCCGTACAAACTAGCCAAGGAAGATATTATAGGCAATCGTTGGGATGCGGCTATTAATAAGTTAGATATAACCATAAAAGATTTTCCTAGTGGCGAATATGCCTATAAATCTAGGATCCTAAAGAGCATTGTTTTTATGGCAAAAGAAAAAGCATATGACAGTGAATCATGGGCTTATATTAATGGAGCAAAAGCCGCATTACTGGATGAAGATAAAAAACGACTGCTTGAAAAGGCGAAAAACTCACAAAAACAGTGGGCGAAATACGCCTACTTGTTGGATTCTGAAATGAAATTAATTATAAAGAACTATGATAATCAAAAAGTAAGTTTTGATTTAAACAAATACAACATATTGCCCAGTGACGAAGTATACAGAAAATATGATTGGTTGTCCCGTTTTGGCACCGCTGAAGACTATGAAATGGAACAAGTTTTATCGGATTACATTAATAACTCTTTTGGGTCTCACTTGCTATATTCAATGGGATATGATAAGGAAACATTAAAGGATGTTTTGGTTAAAGGGGAAATAAATTATCCGGCGTATTTTTATTTAACGGGAAAGAGATTATATCGTTATGATAGTAAAACCGAACCGACAGGCAAATCACTTCTCAAAAAAGTGTTAGAATTAACCCAGAATGATAAGTATAACAGGAATAGACTTGAAACTGAATCGCTGCTTAAAGATAAGTAATAAGTTCAATAATAAGGCTCTTTCCCAAATTAATCTAAACAATAGAGTAGGGTATATTTTTTCGCCTTACTTTGAGACCCTTGGGCCGTTTATCTTAAATCTTTCTCCAAATCCACCACCGCTAGCTCCAAATCCTGAAGTTCGTCCTGGCTGTGACTATGGCCCCCGTACCGACTGAGCAGATATTCTTCAGTTAGGCGACCGATAGCTCCCGCACTCTGGGGCAGTTCCTCTCCCAGCCGAAGTGCATATTCCCTAGGGGTTTGGCTCCCTTGCTTGGGGTACCCTTTGGCTCTTAGGGCCATAATCATTCTATGATAAACCTTCTGAACAGGACTATAGTTTTTTCTTAAATCCTCTTTTTTCCGAACTAAAACCACTTTGCCGGCCAGCCATAACCCAATAATAAACAGAAAGGCTCCTGCCAACCAGCGCCAGATCTGATTATTCCACGAGGTTTGACTAACTGACCCAGCCTGGGGATCTTCCACCCAAATATACTCCTCTTTTTTCTCAGCCTCGTTATTGACAGACTGATCTATCTTCTCTTCACCAGGATAGGCAAAAGACGAAGTGGGTTCAAAAGGTACCCACCCATAGCCCTCAAAATAGACCTCCACCCAAGCATGAGCATCACTATTACGAACTTCAAAAGCTTGAATTTCGTCGTTCCATGTTCCGGTGGTGAAACCGGTAACCCAACGGGCAGGGTAGCCAAGGGAGCGCATCATTACCGTCATGGCGGAAGCGTGGTAGGTACAATAACCCTTACGTAAATCAAAAAGAAAATAATCCACCATGTCCCGTCCAGCGGGGGTTTTCTCGGTAGAAAGGGTATAGGGGTACTTGTCCCGCAAATACTTTTCGATGGCTTTGGCCTTATCATAAGGATTTTTTTTACCTTCAGTCAGGTTTTGGGCCAATTCCCTTACCCTTTGTGGGACTTCTTCAGGCAGCTGTAAATAAGCCTGTAGGGTATACAACGAATAAGGCTTCAGGGCTTTTCGTAGATCTTGAGCCCTGTAAGCAGGAACCTTGGTTGTTACCCGGTAGGTGGTGTTATCAAAAAAAGGTTGTTCCAGGTAAAGATTAAGGGCTTCGTCGGATAAAAAGTAATTGGTTGGTAAAGTCAACATCATAGGCTGGTATCCCGTGAAGACGATATTGCTGGAAACATTATTCGCCAAAGTGAAAACCTGCTCTACCAAGCGGCCCTCACCCTGCGGACTGACCAAAGGCTCAAAATTACCTTTTTGTACCGATTCACCCAGATCCTTTTTCCATCCCCTATTATCATAAAAATCAAAGGATTCACCCCGCCAATAACTTGGCACCGGTGATTGCACCGTCATAAATAACCGGTCGTTAGGAGAGATATCTCCACCTACCTCGAAGGCGGTCAAATAATTATAACTGGTAGCAGACCCCGAAATATTACCAGGTAACTTAAAATTGTCAATCAAACTATTTTCCAGACCTAAAGAAGGAAGCCGCCAGATACCGGAAAAATGCCAGGCCCCCAGCAAAATTACCATAGCCAAACCTATGGTCCACAGGAAAGAGACTCCTACACCGCTGATGTGTTTATGATCGTAGCTTATCAACTGGATGCAACCCGCCAGGCTTAACCCCCCGGCGGCGAAGATTAAACCATAGGTAATCATAGGCTTACCCGAAAGAAAAACGACCATGGTGAGAAGCAGAAAACCAATGGCAGTATAACTCAAAAACAGTACCTTGTCCATAAATGCGCAGGACCCGCTATAAATACTAAACCAAAAGGCCCAAAGAAACCCGAAGACAAACAATAGACGCAAGGGTAAAGGATATTCCACCATTACTTGTCCTACGCCAAGCCAGTCTCCTCCCAGGATAACCAAGGTAGTAATTACCGATAAGGCCAATGACACCACCAGTGTCAACATCCGGAACTTTAACTTCCTACCTCCATATGTTTCCACGGTAGCACTGTAAACGGCCAGAATTACAACCAATGTCATTACGGGAGCTATATTCAGATAATTAAAAAGCTCCAGACAAGCCAATAGCAAAGGCTCCCATAAAGCCATCAACACCAGGGGTAATATACCCCAAGCCAACCAGGGCCGCAATGTAGCCACGGATATTACCCCCTTATCGCCACGGCCACGTCTTCCTCGTGGATACCGATGAAATGAATACCCTGGGAACCTAAGCCCTCATTCCATTGTTGTACCTCTTCAGTTCCTTGAGTAGTAAATATAGCCTGGCGAAAAACGCCTTTAACTTTTAGCATTTCGATGATTCTCATGACACCTTCATCGGGTTGGGGGGCTACCAGAATCACACTGCCCGGTTCCTTAAACAAATGAGCACATTGTTTTATTAGAAGCGGTAGTTTACCTTGGTGATGGTATTCGGTTCGGGCCAAGGCGTCAAGTACTACACTCATCCTTCTTTCTCCTTGGTCAGGAGTCAGAATTACATCCTGACTTCCCCCTAAAAGCATACCAATCTTGAATCCCCTTTGCAGCAAATGTCCCGCCAGGGAAGCAGTGATTGTTATGGCCAACTCCAGCTCATTCTCCCCTGCTCCTTCGGGTAAATGGAGAATCAGCCACCCCTCTTGAAAATAATCATGCTGAAATTCCTTTGTATATAAACTTCCCTTTTTAGCGGAAACCTTCCAATGAATATGGTTGAGCTTATCGCCAGGATAATAGCCCCGGACTCCGTAAGTATTAAATATATCGAAACCGGAACTTTTCTCAACATTCCCAATTAAACTTTCTTGCAAACCCGCCCCAAACTTTTCCAAGGGGATTACCCGCGGATAAACTAGCACTTCCTCCCCTCCCCGCTGTGGGTTGGTAAAGGAAAACAAACCGTACAAGTCCCCTGCTTCCCAGTGGGCTTCGGTTAAAGTATAAACACCCCTAGTCAACCCGGTTAACTCTTCGGTGATAACCTTCTCCTGATGGGGGGCTAACCCTAAGTTAAATCCCCACTTAATTAGGCCCTTGCCGTTTTTACTTAATACCAGCAGTTGATAGATTCGGGCCAGAGGTAACCGACTTCTGTTTACTCCCCTAACTTCTATAAGCAATGGTTGACCTTGATGGATTCCATGCTGCTTGAACCGGCAAGTTAACCGGAGTTTGAAGGCAGCCCAACACCAGAGCATAGATATGATTAATGCGCCGGTGTTAACATAAAAAAGAAACAAGGCCACCCGTTTACCTATTAAAAGCACTAGGACCAGGGGGAGCCCCAGCCACAACCATAGTCCGGGCCTTGCTTTTATTTTCATCAATAATCACCCCAAACGGGAAGATTTAAATAGGAATCTCTGCGTTTTCCAAAACTTCGGCCACCACCCGTTCCTGAGTGCAACCCCGATAAAGGGCTTCCGGTCGAAGGACAATTCGGTGGGCCAGAGTTGCCTGGGCTAGGGATTTGACATCATCAGGCAATACATAGTTTCGTCCTTCGATAGCTGCAAAAGCTTTGGCGGTTCTAAGAAGAGATAAGGAACCCCGGGGACTGGCCCCTAATACCACTTCATGGTGATTCCGGGTAGCCAGCACAATGCGCACTATATAATCCAGGATAGCAGCATCCACCAGTACTTCCTGTACTTTTTCCTGCATCATGATTAATTCTTCAGCATCCACCACTTGTTTAATAGCCTCAATGGGATGTCTCTGCTCCAAGCGCTGCAGGATAAAGATTTCTTCTTCATAACTGGGATACCCCAGGTTGGTTCGCATAATAAACCGGTCCATCTGGGCCTCGGGCAAAGGAAAAGTACCATGGTGTTCCATAGGATTCTGGGTAGCCAAAACCAGGAAAGGCCGGGGCAACCGGTGAGTAACACCATCTACCGTAATTTGCCCTTCCTCCATACATTCCAAGAGGCTGGCCTGGGTCTTAGGTGAAGCCCTGTTGATCTCATCAGCTAGAATAAGTTGGGCCATTACCGGCCCGGAACGAAATTCGAACTCGCTGTTTTTCTGATTAAAAATCCATACCCCCGTAACATCAGAAGGCAGCAAATCGGGAGTAAACTGAATCCGGTTAAAGGAACATCCCAGGGACTTGGCCAGTGCCCTTACCATCATGGTTTTACCCATACCGGGAACATCTTCCAGGAGCAAATGACCCCTGCATAGAAGAGACACAAGAATAAGTTTAATTATTTCTTTTTTACCAACAATAACCTGCTCCATATTGGAGATAATTTTTTGTACAAAACCAGCTAAATCTCCCATCCGAAACCCCCTGCGCAAAACTAAACTAGGTAATATTTCGACTATAAAGTAAAATTTTCCTGCTTGATAGGAAAAATTTTCCCATAAAAACCTATGGACAGTATAATTTCCTTAACATTAAAAAGGCGCGCATCGTTTGTTACGCTGCGCGCGCCTTTTCACCCGCAAGGGGTGGGCCGTAGTCCCTAATATTATATTTCTATGAAAAACTACCTATATAATGGGCCACTTCCCTGGCAAATCTACGCACTAAATAATCGTCGTCATTGAGGTAAGGCGCCAGGACATCGGTATCACAATGGTCATGAATTCTGATGCGAGCGGTATACAATGCCATATCGCCCCATAGTTTGCCGAAAATCCGGCGGCGGCGGACATTGTTGAAAATCTGCCATACAATCCGTTGAACATTGTAACAACTTACTTGTTTGGCATCAAAACTAGCCAAGACGCTGGCCGCCTGAACCATTACTTTTAAAGAACGGGAAGAGAGATGAGGTAAAACTGAACCCAGGTAGGACTCTCTAGGGAAAACATAAAGAACGCTTAACACCCTTTCCTGATCAGGAGGGTTGGTTGTACGATTTAAATGGTTGAGGAGGATTTCCTGAATCCTGGTGGTCTTAATACCATCTAAAGCCAGTTCGGAAAGGGCTTCGATAGCGCTTAGGCGCAAGGATAAATCTTTTTCCACCGCCAGGATCTGCCCTAGAATGATAATTTCCTTTTCCCCGAAGATTTTAAGAATCTCTTTAAAACGCTGAATCTTGGTGACATCCTTTAACCCTGTGGTAAAGAAACGTTCCTCCATCTCAAGATAGAAATCCAACACCTGACGCAATACCTCTTCAACTGAGCCCATGGTTCGCAGTTGTTCAAGAATGATTTCTTCTTCCTCCGAAGGTTCATAGGTATCTCCGCAAAATAATTGCATCCAGCGAAGTAGCAGATTATCCAGGTTCCGGTAACCATCGTTACCCCAGAAGCTGTAATAGGAACCCCAGAGGAGATCATGCTCCTCAGCTTCTTCACCCCGACCCATCTCACAAAGAAGTTCCCGAACAAAAAGACGGATTGGGAAGCGATCGGTATCCCGCAGCCGGTAAAGAAACATGGCTATCTCTTCCGGACCGAGCAAGAGGGTCAGAGCCTGGATAGCAGCCAACCGTACCCGGACCACCTCTTGATTGCTCAAAGCAATACTATAGAGGTAGTCAAGTTTCTCCGGCAAATCCAAGCCAGCCAAGCAGTAGACGGCTTTCTCCCGCACCAGGGGCGAGGAATCTTGAATCCCCTTAACCACCATTTTACCCAGCTCCTCCGGGGTTTTTTCCAGCCGGGGACGCCCCTTCTCCAGGCTGGCGCTAACCAGGCGCAAGGCTTTAGCCCGGACATAAAGATGACGGTCCTGGATAGCCAAAGTCAGCCACTCCCCTTTAACCATGGGGCAGATAGCCAATATTTCGATGGCGCCTAAGCGACAAGCTGGGTTATCATCCTTAAGGTAATTGGCTACCTTATAAGCCAGAGCATTTAGAAAATTATCAATTTCTCGAACTTTTTCCCCCGGGGTTCGGAGCCCGGACATTAAACCATCCCCTTGAAGACGGTTGAGATGGCGGATTATACAACGCAATTTTGGCAGATTGCCCTGGGCAAGAATATTCTCCACCAGTTCTAAATCATGGTTCAAAAAGTACTGACCGATGACATTACCAACCTCTTTACCCAGTGAGGTAAGTTCCCCCAGAATTGCCTCCATTTCCAGAAGTTCTTCAGCGGCAACAAGGTCACCCTTAAGGGCCAATATACCCAGACAAGAGCAACGTTCCCGGTCAGACAAGGTCTCCCGTGCCAACCGCACTAACTTATCTTTATCCAATGTCAATCCGTCATTAAGACTGTGTTTTAGCAGAGTCACCAATATCACCCCTAATAGTTATCCAAGGTCAATTTTTAATAAGGATATTATTATATTCGTTATCAATTATTTATTTTCCTGCTATTCTACACAAACCGAGGTTATTCAGAAAAAAACAATTCCTCCCGTCCTAGGAAGGAATTACTTGGTCAGTTTTTTTGAGTTTGTAAATACTTTCTTCACATGCTTGGATATTATAATCTAACTCTTCGACAGCCGCTAATTTTGTCAATGTCTCCAACACTTCGAAGCCACCAATATTGCCAAGGGATTTAATAGCAAAATAACGTACTCGGGGCGATTCATCTTTTAAGGTTTCCAATAAAAAGGGCACTGCCAGAGGGCTCTTAATCTTGCCCAAAGCGGAGCAAGCCAACCGCCTGGTATTGGCGTTTTCATTCAGCAGAAACTCCAGTAGCATGGGCACGGCCCTAGGGTGCTCCAATTCTCCCAGGGCCCAGATTAAGTGGGGTAGCATATCGGTATCCGTTCTGGAATTACGCCAATAATCCAACAGCATGGTTACCATTTCTGGATCCACATCTTTTTTTCTTAAATTCTGCATAGCTTTATGCCTCTGCTCTTTTTTACCAATCAAAATTTGTTCTATTAAATTTGATTCAAGTTCCACCTTACTAGTGACAAAACTGCCAATTACTTCTTCCCAGGAATATTTTTGCCAGGACTCGCGGAGGAATTCTTTGCCTTCTTGAGTCAATCGCAAAACCGGAGTGGCAAAAGGACCCACCATGATGTTCTCACTGATGACTAAACCCTGGTAAATTAGGCTATTAATAGTTTCGCGAATAGCCTTGGTCTGGCGGCCCAGGAACAATCCATTTAAAGACTGGAGACTGAACTCCTTAACGTCAGCCAGCACTTGTTTTACTTTCGATCCAGTTAATAATTTAGTTACAGTTCTTCTCCCACGCTTTCCTCCGAACCGGTTAATAACCTCCAAAATAACAATGACCATAAACTGCCCTTGCATTTGCCCTCCCCTTTCGCCACGCTTATATCTATATCAGTTATCCTTGTGGTGGTGTTGTTTGTAATATTATAGCATATTTTGGATTAATGCGCATCATTTTGTATAAAATTTTAGTCAATTAAGGTATTTTTTACAGTGGTTACTGACAATAATTTATAATGTCTGATATAATAAACTAAAGAAAATACCGAAAGAGGTTGTTGTTAGATGACTGAACCCGTAACCCAAGGATCTCTCATCGAGACCCTTTTGCCTAAAGATACCAACGCTGCCGGTCATATTTTCGGTGGAGTGGTAATGAGTCTGCTTTTTTACCATGGTGGCGGTGGATGAAGGTGGTAAACCCACCCCTGTTCCCTCTTTTCAACCTAACGATACCTTAGGCTGGGAAAAATATAAACAGGCCCGGGAAAGACGCGAAAGTAAAGGTCTAAAGAAGCAATAGAGGTGATAGCATGGGTAAACTCAGCGTTCATCAAGAAGCAAAAAATCTTTTCCTACAACGGGATCCGGCAGAAATAGCAGCAATTACAGGGGGTATTTATCTGCCCGGAGAACGATTGCTGGAACTAAAATACCTGACTTTCCCCTGCCAGGTTAACACAGCGGGTGAAGTGACGGTTAACGATGGGAAAATATATTTAAGTCGAAATGAAATTACCCTCATCCTCCAATATCTAACCGGTTCTTCGGGGATTCAACCCCGGGGACAATGGGTTTCCTTTCTACAACTCCCCGACGGCCCCCATCATCATATCCCCTTTAAACTGGAAGCACTGGATCCCTTGGCTGAAACTTTCGGTGACGACTTGCCAGAACTTGAAGATAGGGCCGTTACTTTAGGAGGTCAAAAAATTCCCATGGGGGATTTGGGTTTTGTTTTTAATGTCTTTCCAAAACTTCCGATGGCTGTTGTGGTATGGAAAGGTGACGATGAATTTCCAGCCAAGGCCAATATCCTTTTTGATGCCAATGCCCCTCTTCATTTGACCACTGCCCAACTTTGGGTCCTTGGGGTGCAATTGGTTGCCAGGCTAACCCAGGAAGCCAGAGTAGATTATTTGTAAATACCGATTTTTACTTGTTGTTTTCTATTCAAATTTGTAGTAAACTACTAATTGCTGCTTTTCAAACAAGTTTACATCTAAAAATATCAGTTTTTTAACACATTTTGGCCTTTGACAATTGGCTCAAAATAGTGTAATATAAGAATTCCTGGTGACATGCGCCCGTAGCTCAGCTGGATAGAGTAACAGACTACGAATCTGGAGGTCGCAGGTTCGAATCCTGCCGGGCGCGCCATTTATGAAATTAGGGGAGTAGCTCAATCGGTAGAGCGGCGGTCTCCAAAACCGTAGGCTGCGGGTTCAAGTCCTGTCTCCCCTGCCAAAACGTGCGCCTGTAGCTCAGTGGATAGAGCACAGGTCTCCGGAACCTGGTGCGTAGGTTCGATTCCTACCAGGCGCACCATTTTAGTTCATAGTTCGTAGTTCATAGTTGGTAGTTGGAAAGAATTACTTTAAGAGTTTTAAACGGAGAAGTACTCAAGTGGCTGAAGAGGCGGTCCTGCTAAGACTGTAGGGGGCGTTCGTCCCGCGAGGGTTCAAATCCCTCCTTCTCCGCCATATTCGCCGGAGTGGCGGAACGGCAGACGCACACGACTCAAAATCGTGCGGGAAACCGTGTGGGTTCAAATCCCACCTCCGGCACCATCTTCGGCGGCGTAGCTCAGTTGGCTAGAGCATGCGGTTCATACCCGCAGTGTCCGGGGTTCGAATCCCTGCGCCGCCACCAAGTTAATATGCGGGTGTAGCTCAATGGTAGAGTCCTAGCCTTCCAAGCTAGCTGCGTGGGTTCGATTCCCATCACCCGCTCCATTTCTGGCGGCATAGCCAAGTGGTAAGGCAGAGGTCTGCAAAACCTTTATCCCCCGGTTCGAATCCGGGTGCCGCCTCCACATTATATACGTCGCGGGGTAGAGCAGTTGGTAGCTCGTCGGGCTCATAACCCGAAGGTCGTCGGTTCAAGTCCGGCCCCCGCAACCAAAAAAGTTAAGGCTTTTAGGATTATTCCTAA
>JAJZSN010000102.1 GCA_021849745.1 Bacillota bacterium
TCTACTTAATGTACCGGGAGTAAGGGTGATTAAGTTGGCAAAAAGGGTTATCTCCCAGGGGGTTTTCACCTCAACGGGTACAGCAATTATGCCAGGCCGCAATTTGAGTTTTGGACTAAGTACCAGTTTAATCACGGCAATGTTGGACATAACCAGTTCCCTCATGAAAATGAGAAATAAGACAAAAGCTGCCCATATCTTTCTTAAATAGAAACCTTCTGTGAAAAACCGGCGTAATAAAAAGAGCAAAATAATCCCGATAAAATAGCCTACCCCAAAGCTAACCGGGTTCCAATTATCTCCTATCAAAACCCAGGAAAAGGCGATGGTTAAATTGAGCAGGATTTGAAATGCCATAACATCTACTCCTTCAAAACGGAATTAATGTAATCACTGGGGTCGGTTAGTTGTTGGGCCGCTGTTTCCACATAGGGGTAAAAGAATTCTGTACCAAGGCCAAGAAATAAGGAGATAGCTATTAAAAGAGCCGTTGGCCAAAGTAAACCCTTAGTTGATCCTTGTTTCACCTGAAGGCTGGTTTTGGCCTCACCCCAAAAGCCGTACAGGAATATTTTCATAACGGAAAAGAGAATTAATAAGCTCACTGTCAGGCTGATACCGGTAATCCAGTACTGACCGGCTCCCAGAGCTCCTTGTATCAGCAGTAATTTCCCGGTGAAACCACTTAAGGGGGGAATCCCTACCAGGGCCACGGCGGCGGTAAAGAACAGCCAGCCCAGGGTAGGATGGTTTTTAATCAATCCGCCCATTTTATTGAGGTTAGCGGTACCGGCCACGGTGATGACTGCTCCACCCAGAAGAAAGAGGGCGGCTTTGATGATCATATCATGGATCATATAGTATATAGCTCCGGCAATGGAAACGGTGGTGAAAACACCTAAGCCCATAATCATAAAACCTACGGCGCTGACAATATTATAAGCCAAAATCTTGCGCACATCCATGGAGGCCACGGCCCCGATGACGCCAAAAACCATGGTCAAACCGGCTACCCAGATTAAGAAAGTATGGGTATACCCGGTGTTATAGGCGAAAATCATGGTAAAGACCCGGATTAAGGAGTAGATACCTACTTTGGTCAGCAGACCACCGAAAAGGGCGGCAATAGGAGCCGGGGGGGCGGAATAAGAACCCGGCAGCCAGAAAAAGAGAGGGAAAAGAGCGGCTTTTAAGGCAAAAACAATGAAAAACAGCATGGCTACGGTATTTAGAAGGCCGACTTGATTGGCTTCCTTTATTTTAACAGCCAAATCGGCCATGTTCAGGGTTCCCACTACCGAATAGAGATAACCCACAGCCATTACAAAGAGTGCTGAAGATAATACATTGATGGCTATGTATTTCACAGATTCCCTTAGCTGGGGCTTAGTCCCGCCGAAGACGATGAGGGCGTAGGAAGACATGAGCATAACCTCAAAGAAGACAAAAAGGTTAAAAATATCCCCTGTGAGAAAGGCCCCGGAGACCCCGGTAAGCAAGAAGAATAAGAAAGGATAATAATAAAATTGCTCTTGTTTTCTGTCAATTACCTTAAAAGAATAGTATAAGCAGGCGGTGGCCACGACATTAGCAGTTACCACCAATAAGGTAGCCAAGACATCAGCCACCAAGGAGATTCCGAAAGGAGCCTGCCAGGCGCTGGCCTGGAGAACCAGGATACCTCCGGTTTTCACCTGGTAAGCCAGAAACAGGGCATAAAACAAACTAATCAATGAACCCATCACGGCAACGCTTTTTTGGGCCACCCTGTTCTTCTGCAAAAAGATTAAGCTAATCCCCGTGAGCAGGGGGATAATTATTGGCCAGATTACTAAATTATTCATCTTCTGCAAGTCCCCTGTAATCGTTAATATCTGCGGAGCCTAACTCATTGTAAGCCCGGTAAGCCAGCACCAGTAAAAAGGCGGTAACACCGAAACCGATAACAATGGAAGTAAGAATCAGAGCATGGGGCAGAGGGTCGGTGTAAGCTGTAGCCCCCTGGCCGAGAAAAGGAGTAGCCCCTCTTTTTAAACCACCCATGGTCATCAACAAGAGGTGGGCGGCATGGGAAATGAGACCGGTGCCCACAATAATCCTTAAAATATTTCGGGAAAGCATCAAATATACCGCTGAAGCGAACAAGAAGCCTACCAGCAATGAAATTAGTAATTCCATTAACTATCCTCCCCTATGGCCAAGATTATGGTGAGGGTTATGCCGATAACCGTCATATAAACACCCAGGTCAAAGATAACCGCTGTAGCCCATTCAGTTTCTCCTAAAAGAGGCAAGTTTACATAACCGAAGGAATGGGTGAGAAAGGGATAATCCAACACCGGGCCGCCCACACCGGTAAGTACGGCAGTAAGAACGCCAATTCCGGCCAAGTTACGGAAATTATAGGGCAAGGCCCGGTTAATGGTCTTCAGGTCAAAGGCAAGATAGAGTAATACCAGAGCCCCTGAAGTCATCAGCCCGGCGATAAACCCCCCGCCCGGTTTATGGTGACCGGCCAAGAAAAGATAAATGGAATAGGCCAAAAGGATAAAAGCTACGAATTTTGTTATAGTTTGGAGAATCAAATTGTTGGTCTTCATTATTCACCCTTCTTTGTTAAACGCAGTTTAATTAGACCGTAGATACCCAGGGCCGCAATGGCCAGAACGGTTATTTCGAACATGGTATCCAATCCTCTAAAATCAACCAGAATTACATTGACTACGTTTTTTCCGCCCCCCAGCTTATAGGAGTTCTCCAGGTAATAACCGGCAATGGTTTCAAAGAGTTTGGTATTATGGGCGGAAAAGGCCACTAAGGCGAAAATAATCCCTATAGCGCCTGATACCAGGATATTTATAAATTTTGTTCTGGGTTTAACCTCTTCTTTTTTAAGCTCCGGCAGGTGGTAAAAAGCCAGGAGAAATAAGGACACGCTTACCGTTTCTACAATCATCTGGGTTAGGGCCAAGTCGGGGGCCCGGAAGATAATGAAGAGTAAAGAGACCACAAAACCCACAATCCCCAAAGCAATGATGGCTACCAGCCGGGACTGGGCGAAGAAGATGGTAAAGACGGCCAGAACAATGATGGCCACTAACAGGTATTCATAGGGGGCAATGGGGGCCAGATTAGTGTAATCGAAAGCAATACCCCCCTGGGACAGCAGGGTAAAGCCAAGAATCAAACTCATGGCTGCTAGGATGTAGGCCAAGTAATCCCTCAGGCTGCCGGTCATATACCAGCCCGTGATTTTACCCGAGGCTACAGGCAGGTAATTGGTAATTCCATCGTAGAACCTATTGATACTCAAGGTTTCAGGCAGTGCGGCATAAACCTTTAACCACCCGGCCAACTTCCAGTAGATTAAAGTCCCAAGACCCACCACGGTAAGGGTCATCAACAGTGGAGGAGTAAACCCGTGCCAGTATGATATTTTCACTTCTTGGGGCACTAAAGTTACCGCTTCGGCAGCGGGAGCTACGATGGTGCCGGCCACCAAAGAAGGGAACAAGCCTACGAGAACTGCTATAGCGCCTAGAACTATGGGGGAAATAAGCATACCTTTGGGCGCTTCATGGGGTTTCTTGGGCAATTGGTCAAGCTTGGTTGAACCTTTGAAGGTTTTAAAGAACAGCATCATGGAGTAAATAAAGGTAAAGATACTACCCAGAACTGCTAAGGCCGGTAACACAGGGCCAAGCCAGCTTAGGAAACCATAATCCAGGCCGCCCGCCTTCCAGGTGGCATCAAAGAACATTTCTTTGGACAGGAAGCCGTTAAAGGGAGGAATTCCCGCCATGGCAAAGGTACCGATAAAGGCCAGGGTGGCCGATATAGGCATCAGGGCCGCCAAACCGCCTAGTTTGCGAATATCCCGGGTGCCGGCTTCGTGGTCAACAATCCCGGCCACCATAAAGAGACAGCCTTTAAAGGCAGAATGGTTAAAGAGATGAAAAACCGCCGCCGTCACTGCCAGGTCGGTACCGATACCCAGTAAAGTCATGATGAGACCCAATTGGCTGACGGTGGAAAAGGCCAGGATGGCTTTCAAATCCGTCTGGCGAATAGCGATAAAAGCGCCCCAGACAAGGGTGATGATGCCCACCCCGGACACCATGATTAACCAATCCGGGGTTCCGGCCAGTACCGGTGTAAGGCGGGCTACCAGATAGAGGCCGGCCTTGACCATGGTGGCGGAATGGAGATAAGCGCTGACCGGGGTTGGGGCTTCCATGGCATCAGGTAACCAGACGTGAAATGGGAACTGGGCCGATTTGGTAAAGGCTCCTAGTAAAATTAAAATTAAAGTGGGCAGGTAAAGCTCGGAAGCCATAATCACATCGGCTTTCTCAATCAATTCCCTAATACTGAAGGTGCCGGCGATGACATAAAGCAAAACAATGCCTGCCAGCATGGCAAAACCGCCGGCCATGGTAATGAGCATGGACTTCTGGGCGCCATAGACGGATCTCTCCCGGTAGTACCAGAAACCGATGAGGAGGAAGGAAGATAAGCTGGTTAACTCCCAGAAAACGTATAACACCACTAGGTTATCGGAAAGAACAACCCCCAGCATGGCTCCCATGAACATTAACAGATAAACATAAAAATTACCTAGAGCTTCTTTTTTATCCAGGTAGTAAGCGGAATAAAGGACCACCAGGGTACCAATCCAGGTGATAAGCAAAGCAAAAAGCAGGCTAAGGCCGTCGACAAAAAGAGTAAAGTTAATCCCAAGAGAAGGAATCCACTCTATTGTACGGATAATCTTTTCGTCTTGCCATATCTGCGGCAGGAAGGAGGATAAATAAATTGCGATAGTCAAGGGAATGGGTAGGACAAACCATCCTGTATGGGTTTGGGGCAGATAGCGCCGCAAAAAGGGAACCAGAATAGCAAACAGGAATGGTGCTATCACGCTAAGATGAAGCATTCTTGACCTCCAAAGCAGGAAATTATATTTATTCTATGGTCAATTATACCATAATAATAATTTTTAATTCAAAAGTATTAAATCTGAGTGGCTAAAAATCGTTAATGAATGGATAATTATATGGTTGAGTGGAAGGAACTCATTGACAGGGGATACCCTGTCTGCTACCATGAAAGCAGTACATATAATGCTGGTATTTGAGGAGTTGAGAAGCTTGAAACGGATCCTATTGGCGGTCATGACCTTGTTGTTGTTAACGGTGGTTGTGGGCTGCAGCCAAAGTAAGGAAACCGATATTCCCGCCAAAGAGGGTTTCCCCTTGAAGATAACCGATGCAACTAAAAATGAGGTTGTTATTGAGGCCAAACCCAAACGTATTGTATCCTTAACACCAAGTAATACCGAGATCCTTTTTGCTCTGGGTCTGGAAAAGGAAATTGTGGGGGTAACCACCTGGTGTGATTATCCGGCCAAGGCTAAGGAAAAAGAGAAAATCGGTGATTTGACCACCAATGTGGAGAAGGTTGTGGCCCTGCAACCAGATCTGGTAGTGGCCACTGCATCCATGAATGATCAAGCCATAGGGGCCTTACGGAAGCTAGGAGTGACGGTGTTGGCGGTAGAACCCCAGAATGTCCGGGAGGTCACCGATGCTGTCCAACTAATAGCCAAAGCCACCGGCAAGGAAACCAAGGGTCAGGAAGTGGTTAAGGGCATGCAAGATATCCTGGCCCAGGTAGAAAAGAAATTAAGTCAATTGACAGCGGAACAAAAGGTGAAGGTCTTTATTGAGGTTGGTTATGAGCCTTTGTTCACCGCCGGTAAAGGAAGTTTTGTGGATGACCTGGTAAGGTCGGCCGGGGGAATCAATGTTGCTTCAGAGGTCAAGGCTTATCAGCAATACAGCCTGGAACAACTGTTGACAGTAAACCCCCAGGTGATTCTGGCTACTGATTATTATTATCTAAAAGAAAACCAAAAGGTTGAAAAAAGAGCTGATTGGAAAAACATCGAGGCGGTGAAGCAGGGCCGGGTAATCGGGAATCTTGACGCTAATTTACTCACTCGCCCGGGGCCCCGCTCTGCCGAAGCGGTTAAAGCAATTGCTCAAGCTCTTTATCCCGACTTGTTTAAGTAGAGGTATTCAATTCCGGTAAAGGGAGTTGACCTAAGATGATGAAAGTACCATGGAGCAGGCGGCTGGGGGTAATACTCCCGGCCTTAGGCTTTTTACTCTTGGTTAGTGGAATTATCAGCATTACTATCGGGGCGGTGGGTGTAAGCCCCTGGACGGTGTTTTCTTTGCTGATCTATAAAGTACCCGTTATTGGAAACCAGTTAGTTACCCCCTGGTGGTCTGAAACGATTGAGACCATAATTTGGAACCTCCGGGTACCTCGAACCCTTTTGGCTGCTTTTACCGGGATGTCCTTGGCGGTGGCGGGAGCGGCCTTTCAAGGGCTGTTGCGGAATCCCCTAGCTGAACCTTATACCGTGGGGGTTTCCTCCGGGGCAGCTCTGGGTGCGGCCCTGGTGATTATCCTGGGTCTGGGTAGCGGTTTTTTTGGCCTGCTGCTTTTGCCTATTGCCGCTTTTACCGGGGCTTTTGCCACTATCTTAGGGGTTTACCGAATCGCTGCTCTTAATGGGAGATTTGACACGGAAACCTTGATTTTGGCCGGGGTGGCCTTGAGTTCTTTTTTAACGGCTATCCTTTCCTTTTTGATGACCCTGGCCCAGGATAGTCTGAAACAATTGATTTACTGGTTGATGGGCAGTTTTGCTACGGGAGGCTGGGACCATGTCCTGGCTATCCTCCCTTACTTAATCATTGGTTTTACTTTAATCTGGATGAATTACCGGGAACTGAACATTCTTACTTTAGGAGAGGAATCGGCCGGTCAATTGGGAATCAATGTAGAGAGAACCAAGCTGATACTTCTCTTCAGTGCTACCTTAATGGCGGGCGGGGCGGTGGCCCTGGCCGGGACGGTGGGTTTTGTGGGGCTGGTGGTGCCCCATGTGGTGAGGTTGCTCTTGGGGCCAGACCATAGGGTGTTGATTCCGGCGGCGGCCCTGACGGGAGGAATTTTTCTGGTTGTGGCCGATACCGTGGCCAGGACGGTTATGGCCCCGGTAGAACTGCCGGTGGGTGTGATTACAGCTTTTCTGGGAGCGCCCTTTTTCGCCTACCTGTTAAGGAAACACCGGAGGAGTAGACGGATCTAAGAGGTGAAAATATGTCTGTAAAGATAGATGTCCATAACTTGTTTCTAAGTTATGGAGAGCAAAATATCATTGATAACCTGACCTTGGCTGTAGAAAAAGGGGAGTTTCTGGCCCTCCTGGGTCCCAATGGGTCGGGAAAATCCACTTTGATCAAGCTGCTGGCCAAGACTATGCAGCCTTCCAGGGGGAGTATCTACTTGGGCGGGGAAGACCTGAGCGGCCTTAATTCTTCCACCATCGCCAGGCAAATGGCGGTGGTACCCCAGGATACCGGGGTGAATTTTCCTTTTACCGCTCAGGAAGTGGTGATGATGGGCAGGACGCCTCATTTAAAACGATTTCAATCAGAAGGCGTCGAGGATTACCGCATTGTCCATGAGGCTATGGTTAACACCCGGACTTGGGAGCTGCGGGATCGTCCCGTTACCGAGTTAAGTGGGGGTGAGCGGCAGAGGGTGATTATCGCCCGGGCCTTGGCCCAGGAACCCAAGGTTATCCTCTTGGACGAACCTACCTCCCACCTGGATATCAATTTCCAGGTAGAACTGTTGGAGTTACTCACGTTATTGAACAGGGAAAAAGGGGTGGGTGTTATTGCGGTGCTTCACGACCTGAACCTGGCGGCCCAGTATAGCCGACAAGTAGCCTTGTTGAAAGAGGGGAAAATCTTTGCCTTAGGCACGCCCCAAGAGGCCTTGACCGCCGATAACATAAAAGAAGTATATGCTACCGAGGTGTTGGTCTGGTCCCATCCGATGAAAAACTGCCCCCAGGTTTCGGTGGTGGGGAAGGAAAAGAAGGCCACCCCTTTCACCAATCCCTTTAAGGTTTTTCTGATTTGCGGCGGGGGAGTGGGTATGGGGGTGATGGAAGGGCTGACTTCTTTAGGGTGTCAGGTGTGGGCCGGGGTATTGAATATGGGTGACAGCGATTGGGTTCACGGGAATAAACTGAACCTTTCCCTGGTGGAAGAGGTTCCGTTCGCCCCTATCGGTGAAGAGGCTTTCCGGAAGGCTAAAGAGGTGATTGGGTCTATGGATGTGGTTGCTTTGCTGGAGTTTCCCATCGGCCCCGGTAATTTGATAAATATTCTCCTGGCTGAGGAAGCGTTGCGGAGGGGTATACCCACTTATGTAGCAGCCAAGGATGCGGAAGCCAGGGATTATACAGGGGGGCAGGGGGCGGCCTTGATTGCCTCCCTTTGCGCCGGGGGGTCGGTGGTGATTGATAAAGGCAGTGATATGATAAGTATTATCCGGGATAATCTTGGGAAATAGCATCGTTTAATAAAAGCTAAAAGCCACGGGTTTGGGCATCCCGTGGCTTTTTTATGAAGGATTCTTAATATAGCGAACTATATAAGACCTATAGGTTTTTAAATCCTGAATCCCACCGGTTAAGATACTATGAACCTTTTTGGGGTCAACCTCCCAATACATATGTACTAATAGGTTGCGAAATTTGGCCATATTTATCAAATTGGGGGTATCGCTTATAGGGATTATCCCTATTTGAGAAAGTCTTTCGAAAATTTCAGCATAGGTTTCCGGTGCAGTTATATTTCGTTTTCTTTGTTCTAAAGCCAATATTCTGTTGCCAATGTTTAAACAGGTTTCTACCGCTAACTGAAGGAATCTTTCGGCGGCTCCTTGTAAGATAATATCGTTTAAATATTTCTCTAGCGGGGTCTGAGCTAATTCATCAAGGTTTAAGATATACTTATCCAAAAGGTTTAATTGATATAAAAGACGTTCATCCAAGTTATAATCACCTCCTATAAAGCTTTTAAAAACTCTTCATAAAACTCCTTTCGCAAGGGCTGGAAGTCTAGATAATTCATAATTACGGACGTTTCAAAATTCACCCGGGCCGTTTCGTTGCCGGTTATTATTTTAGTGCCCTCCTTAATTATTTGGTACTGCAGGCTTAAAGGGGCGTCTTTTAAGTTTACAAAATCGACCTTGTCGGTACCAAAGGCAGAGGTTACCAGCTTATAAATAGATGCTTCAATTTTGTCGTTATCGTAGGCAAGAAGATATGCAAAATCAATATCACTCAATGGACGGGTCTCCCCCCTGGCTACCGAACCAAAAAGATAGGCGGATATTATATTGGCTTTATAAGCTAATAGGCTGTTGCGGAGATGGTTAATCTCCTCGGAAATATTTTCAAAATTTAATCTTTGGTCATATCTCATGGCAAAAGTCCCCTTTCAGGAAAGAAAAGGATTATGAGTAATACTTCTCTGGAAATGTATTTTTTCCTTTAGCGAAATTTATAAACATTTCAAGGATTCGGATTTATTTTGTAACTCCGGTTAACATTCCTTGACAATGTTTCTGGTTAGTTCTAAAAAAGCGCCCAAAATGGGGGAAATCCACTTATCTTTATGGTAGCACAGCTGGGTTGCGATGGTAAAATCCGGGCCGCCCCAGTCCAGTTTAACCAGGCGGCCTAAGGCTATCTCTCCGGCCACGGCGATTTCGGGCAGCAAAGTAACCCCCAGTCCGTTCATCACACATTGCTTGATGGCTTCAATACTACCAAACTCCTGGAGGGAAGCTGGCCGTACATCTGCAGATAATAGGGTTTCCTCCAACATCCGCCGGTAGCAGCAGCCGGATTCAGTAACAAACAAGTTTTGACCGTTTAAATCGTCGGGGTTAACCGGCGATTTTTTTGCTAAGGGGTGATTGGGTGAGGTGGCTAAAGCCAAGGGTTCTGTGGTTATTTTCTCCATCTTAAGGTATTCGTCGGAGATTTCTCCTTCGATGGTGAAAACCAAATCCAGGGTTCCATCTTTACAAGCCTGCCGCATAATGGAATTGACTCCCGGTTTGATGATTAGTTGTACTTCAGGAAATTGGCGGCGGAACTCGAAAAATAGGGGTGGCAGGCGGTAAACGCAGAGGGATTCGGGTGCCCCGATGGTCAGGGTACCTTTGTATAGGGAAGCGCCTCTGACCACTTCCACGGCTTCAGCAGCCAGTTGGAGGATTTTTTCGGAATAGGCCAGGAGACGTTCACCGGCCTGGGTAAGAACTACTTTACGGCCCAGGCGTTCGAAGAGGCGGGTGCCCAGTTCATCCTCCATGGAACGAATTTGGGCAGTGACGCTGGACTGGGCATAATCCAGCATTTCGGCGGCTTTAGTAAAACTTCTGGTTTGGGCC
>JAJZSN010000013.1 GCA_021849745.1 Bacillota bacterium
AAGGGTCACTTCGCGAAAGCTGACACCTCGTATATTAACAGGAGGTACTTTTTTTTGCAAAGGTCATTTTAATTCATTACAGGAATGCTCCTTAATTAAATAAAATAGCCAATACCCCACGGAAAGGCATTGGCCGAAAATTAGCTTCAGGCTTCCTTTCCAAATGGGAGGCTTGCCCGTTTCCCGGCAAACCCTTTGAGCAGGGATTAATCCTGCTCAGGCTAAGCACCATAGAATTTAGCTTAATTCTTTAGGTCTACTTAGCTCGGAAATAAGTTGTTATATATTATTTTATATCTTTTTTCAGGAAAAATAAAGTTATTTTTTTAAATTAATTCTGCAGCCAGTTCAGCCAGTTCAGAACGCTCACCTTTGATGAAGGTGATATGACCGGCAAGACCGACTCCTTTAAACTTCTCAACAACAAAGCTTAAACCGTTGCTGTTGGAATCCAGATAGGGGTGGTCAATCTGATGGGGATCCCCGGTGAGAATGATCTTAGTCCCCTCACCGGCCCGGGTCAACATGGTCTTAACCTCATGGGGTGTTAGATTCTGGGCCTCATCCACGATGATATACTGGTGAGGAATGGTGCGGCCCCGAATATAAGTGATGGCCTCCAGTTCCAATTGACCTTTTTCCTTGAAATAACGAATCATGCTCTCGATATTGGTAACCTTGATATTCTCTTTATCCTTCTTGGCTTCTTTAGCGCCGTTTAAAATATATTCTATATTATCATAGATGGGACTCATCCAGGGCCGCATCTTTTCATCTTTATCCCCCGGCAGGAAGCCGATATCATTGCCCAGAGGCACCACCGGCCTGGTAATTAGCAGCTTCTTGAAAACCTCTTCATCCATAACCTTTTGCAAACCGGCAGCCACAGCCAACAAAGTTTTTCCGGTACCCGCCTGCCCGATGAGGGTAATGAGCTTTACATTATCATCCAACAGCAATTCCATCGCAAAACGCTGTTCCCTGTTACGGGCTTTAATGCCCCAAGCATCATTATTGGCAAAAAGCAGGGGTACAACTCCCTTTTTCTCGGGTATATACCGAGCCAAAGCCGATTGAGTCCCTCCGTCGGTTAAGGCTACGAACTGATTGGCAAAAAGCTCATCATCAGGCCAAGGTAAAAAGTTTTTCTTATAAAACTCATTAATCTTAGCAGATGATACTTCAACTTCCTGATAGCCATTATATAATTCATCAATATTAACCCGGTCGGTCTTGTAGTCCTCAGCCCTAATCCCAAGAGCATCGGCCTTAATCCTCAGATAAGTATCCTTGGTGACAAGAATCACCGGTTTACGGGTATACTTTTGCTTGTAATAAAGAGCAACCGACAAAATCCTGTTATCAGATTTGCCATACAGCAATTCCTCCGGTAAATCAGCCCCTTCAGCGTTAAGCTCTACCTTGAACGACCCACCTCCGGCTAACTTAATGCCTTCGTGGAGCTTCCCCTGGAGTCGGAGTTGATCTATCATCTTGGCTACCCTGCGGGCGTTTCTACCGACTTCATCTTGTCTCCTTTTCTGATCGTCCATTTCCTCGATAACCACTAATGGAATAACGATATCGTTATCCTGAAACTTAAAGAAAGCGTGGGGATCATGGAGCAGTACGTTGGTGTCTAAAACAAATATTTTCTTCACCCGTATCGCCTGCCTTTCTAGTTAGTATATTAATAATTCGACAACTTTTGCCTCTTTTCCTCCTTGGGCATTTCTAGGTATATTAAAAAAATATGGGCAGCCCAAACTGCCCAAAATCTATTTTATACCCTTAAGATCAGCGAAAGCTAATAGCTGACAGCTGATAGCTAAGAAACTCTCTCCACCCTCACCGCACAGACCTTTAACTCAGGAATTTTACAAACCGGATCCCGGGCCGTATTGGTCAGGTAGTTAACCGCCGTTTCGGCAAAGTGGAAAGAAGTGAACACATTGCCTGGCTGTACCCTTTCCGTAACCTTGACCTTGATAACAATCTCGCCCCGGCGGGAAGTAACTTTGACCTGCTGGCCGTCTTCAACCCCCAGCTTGCAGGCATCAACAGGATTGACTTCCAGATAATCTTCCGGAAGCAAGGCATCCAGACCCTTGGTTCTTCTGGTCATAGTACCGGTATGATAATGCTGCAATCTTCGGCCGGTATTGAGGACTAAGGGATATTCCTCATCAGGCAATTCTGCAGGACCGGTGAAGTCCACAGCGTGGAACTTGCCAAGACCCCTGGTAAATTGACCCGCATGGAGGTACTTGGTACCGGCATGGTCAGGGTTGGGGCAAGGCCACTGAATACCACCCTGTTCTAATCGGGCATAACTAATCCCGCCATAACTGGGAGTTAGTGCTGAAATTTCAGCAAATATCTCTTCGGGACAACTATAATTCATGGGATAGCCCATTAGGGTACCGATTTCCGCAATAATCTGCCAATCAGGTCTTGCATTGCCTACGGGCTCAATGGCTTTCCGAACCCTCTGAACCCGGCGTTCACTGTTGGCGAAAGTACCGTCCTTCTCAGCGAAACTGGCTCCGGGCAGCACCACATCGGCCAACTCAGCGGTTTCGGTAAGGAAGATGTCCTGAACCACCAGAAACTCCAGGTTCTTCAAGGAATGCTTCACATGGTTGATATCGGGGTCACTGAGAACAGGGTTTTCACCCAGGATAAACAACCCTTTTAGGTCGCCGTGATGGGCGGCATCCATCATTTCCCCTACCGTTAAGCCAGGCTTCAGGGAAAGCTCACAACCCCAGGCTTTGCTGAATTTTTCATTGACAGCAGCATCAGCAACAGGTTGGTAACCACTATAAACATTAGGCAAGCTGCCCATATCGCAGGCGCCTTGAACATTGTTCTGGCCCCGCAAGGGGTTAACACCGCTACTGGGTTTACCAATCTGACCACAAAGCATAGCAAGGTTGGCAATAGAAAGAACGTTATCTACACCGTTGGAATGCTGGGTAATACCCATGGTGTAAAGGATGGTAGCGTTTTTGGCTTTAGCGTAGGCCCGGGCCACTTCTTTAATGGTGTCAGCCGGTACGCCGGTGTATTTCTCCACCGCTTCAGGACTGAAGTTCACCACGGCCGCCTTCAGCTCATCAAAATTCTCGGTTCGGCTTTCAACAAATTCCTTGTTCCACAATTCTTCATTAAGAATGGTATGCATCATGGCATTGAATAAAGGAATATTGGAACCGGGTTTAATGGGCAGATAATAATCGGCCATTTCCGCCAGTTCGATTCTCCGGGGGTCTGCTACCACCAGTTTGGCGCCCTTTTTCAAAGCCCAGCGAATACGCAGACTGATAATGGGGTGAGCCTCAGTGGTATTAGAACCGGTTACAAAAATATAATCCGCATCAGCAATCTCATCAATGGAGTTAGTCATTGCTCCACTACCAAATGCAGTTGCCAGACCGGCAACGGTAGCAGAGTGTCAAAGACGGGCGCAGTGATCGATATTATTGGTCCCAAAGGCCGCCCTGGTCAACTTACTCATGAGGTAATTCTCTTCGTTAGTACAACGGGCGGAACTTAAAGAAGCCAAAGCATCACTGCCATGGTTCTCCTTGATTTCACTAAACTTCCGGGCCACGTAACCCAAAGCTTCATCCCAGGTAGCCTCAACCAGTTCCCCGTTTTTCCTGATAAGAGGATTGGTCAAACGTTTGGGACTATGGATGAAATCATAACCAAACCTGCCTTTAACACACAGGTGGCGGCCGTTAACCTCACTGGCAGGGTTGGAAGTTACCCCAACCACTTTACCGTCCTTTACATTGAGGTCAAAATTACAGCCACATCCGCAATAAGGACAGGTAGTCTTAACCTTTTTAACTTCCCAGGGCCGCACTACGCCCACCATATTCTTCTCCACCAACGCCCCAACCGGACAAACAGCTACGCAGCTGCCGCAGGAAACACAGGCAGACTGGGCAAAATCAGTATCAAGAGCAGGAGTAACCTTTGTATTAAAGCCCCGGTAGGCAAAATCAAGGATACTGCGGCCCTGAATTTCTTCACAAACGCGGACACATTTGCCGCAGAGAATACACTTGTTATTATCCCTTAAAATAACAGGACTGCTGTCATCAATGGGGAAGTCATGGCGTTCACCTTCAAAAGAAGGTTTGCGAACCCCATAACGATAAGCGTATTCACTCAATTTGCAATCCCCGCTTTTCTGACAGGTCAGACAATCTTCGGGATGATTGGCCAAAAGCAGGTCAATGATGGTCTTCCGGGTCTCTACCACCGTAGGTGCTTCTGTATGCACCACCATGCCTTCAGCAACAGCGGTTACACAGGAAGCGGGCAGATTCCTGACCCCTTCAATTTCTACCACACAAATCCGGCACGCCCCTGGCTTGGTCAGCTCAGGATCATGGCAGAAGGTGGGGATATCTATCCCGATGGAAGCTGCCGCTTCCAAGACCGTGGTTCCAGCGGGCACAGTAACCTGTTGGCTGTCTATGGTTAAAGTAACTAAATTGTCGCTCATCTTTTCACCTCACGTTCGTTGGTATAAACTCCTTTGGTGGGGAGGTTGGGGCTTTTTGCTCCTCAACTTTTCAGGCTTCAAACGAGCTACCATCGTTGTTCCTCTACGTCTTAACCAAGAGGTGACTGCACCTTTACGCCCTTTTAGGGTAGTGTCTCGGCATCCGACGGGCTGTCTCTCGTACGCTTGTGAAAAGTTGCTCCACAAAAAACCCCAACCTATGCATGAAAGTAATTATTAAAACACTTGAAACTCGTAAGATTTGAACCCGTAAGATTTGCCCACCCTGGTTTTAGCTGACAGCTGACAGCTAATCTTTAAGCCTGGCCAGCTTCGCCACAACCTCACTCAGGCCTAAGGCCGCTTCCCAGGGAGTCTCCACCCATTGGCCGTTGTCGTCTTTCATCAGGGGCGGGTTAACCCGGCCGGGGTTGTGGATGAAATCCAGGCCCAGGCGGCCTTTCAGGCACAAGGGGCGGCCTACGGCAGCAGCTTTAGCGGCCACGCCTAACACCTTGCCCTTGCGCTTAACCACATCGAATTCACATCCGGCATCACAGAAGGTGCAGGTCACAGGCTCTTTCTCCACTTCGAAAGCCCGGCCCTTGCCCAGCAATTGTTTATCACTCAAGGCCCCTACAGGGCAAACGGTAACACAGTTGTTACAAAAGACGCACTCCGATTCACCCAGGGGGTTATCCAAAGGAGCAGATACCTTGGTCTCAAAACCCCGGCGGGCAAAGTCCACCGCATGCTGGCCTTTGATTTCAGTACAGGCCCGGACGCACTTGCCGCACAAAATGCACTTGTTCATATCCCGGACGATATAAGGATTGCTGTCATCAAGGGGATAATCGTGACGCTCCCCGTCGAAGGTGGTTCCGGCCACCCCGTATTCGTAGGCATACTCCTGCAGTTTGCAGGCTCCGGACTTTTCACAGGTCAGGCAGTCTAGAGGATGGTTGGCCAGGATCAGGTCAAGAATGGTTCTCCTGGCTTCTAAAACGGCGGCTGAATGAGTTTCCACCACCATTCCCCCGGTAACGGGAGTAACACAGGAAGCAGGCAGATTCCGGGCCCCCTGAACCTCCACCACACAAATCCGGCAAGCGCCGGGCTTGGTTAAGTTAGGATCATGACAAAAGGTTGGGATGCTAATCCCCAATTTCTCCGCCGCCTCCAGCACAGTTGACCCCTCCGGCACAGTAACCTTCTGCCCGTTTATAGTTAACGTTACCATTGACAATTTGATTCCCTCCTCTTTTAGTTCATAGTTCGTAGTTCATAGTTCGTAGTTGGTCGGTCGGACTCTCTCAGGTTTTAGTTAATCATCGGTTAATCTTTCTGCGAACTAAAGCCATAAACCTCGAACCACAATCCTTCTCAAAGCTGACAGCTGATAGCTGATAGCTGAACTATCCCCTTTTCACAGCCCCAAACTTACAGCTGTCGATACAGGCGCCGCACTTGATACACTTGTCGGTATCAATCTTGTAAGGCTCCTTGACCACACCGGTAATTGCTCCGGCAGGACAAACCTTAGCGCACTTGGAGCAACCTTTGCAAAGTTCTTCGTCAATGAAGTAGGTGAGGAGGGCCGAACAAACACCGGCAATACATTTTTTCTCATTAATGTGGTCTTCGTATTCAGAGCGGAAGTAACGGAGGGTTGCTAATACGGGATTAGGAGCAGTCTGTCCCAAACCGCAGAGGGAAGCGGACTTGATGGTGTTACCCAAACGCTCCAGGGTTTCGATATCCCCTTGGCGGCCCTGGCCGTCACAGATGCGCTCCAGAATCTCCAGCATCCGCTTAGTGCCTTCCCGGCAGGGAATACATTTACCGCAGGATTCCTTCTGGGTGAAGTTGAGGAAGAAACGGGCCAAATCCACCATACAGGTGGTCTCGTCCATAATTACCAAACCTCCGGAACCCATCATGGCCCCGGCCTGGGTTAAAGAATCATAGTCAATGGGCAGATCCAGCAGGTTTTCAGGCAGACATCCGCCGGAAGGACCGCCAATCTGAACAGCCTTGAATTTTTTACCGCCCTGGATACCGCCGCCGATTTCGAAGATAATCTCCCTCATGGTAATACCCATGGGGACCTCGGCTAGACCGGTGTTATTAACCTTACCGGTAAGGGCGAACACCTTGGTTCCTTTACTCTTCTCGGTACCAATACCGGCATACCAGTCGGCCCCTTTACGAAAAATCAAGGGTACATTGGCAAAGGTCTCAACATTATTAATATTGGTAGGCTTCTCCCATAAACCTTTTACGGCAGGGAAGGGAGGACGAGGTCTGGGCATACCCCGTAGGCCTTCAATGGAGTTCAACAGAGCTGTTTCTTCACCACAAACGAAGGCACCTGCCCCGGCCTTAATCTTTAACTTAAAGCTAAACCCGGAACCCAGGATATTTTTGCCCAACAATCCGTATTGTTCAGCTTTTTCAATAGCAGTGGTCAGACGTTTAATGGCCAGAGGGTATTCGGCCCGTACATAAACATACCCTTCATCAGCCCCAATGGCATAACCGCAGATTAACATTCCTTCGATTACCGAATGGGGATCGCCTTCCAGCACCGAACGATCCATGAAAGCTCCGGGGTCGCCCTCGTCGGCGTTACAGACCACATACTTCTTATCTCCCGCAGCCTGCTGGGTGAATTGCCACTTCAAACCGCTGGGAAATCCGCCGCCCCCACGGCCCCGCAAACCGGATTTCTTAACCTCTTCCACCACATCAGTGGGGGACATACCGGATAAAACTTTAGTTAAACCCAGATACCCGCCATTGGCGACATATTCATCAATACTGTCGGCATCGATATGACCGCAGTTATGAAGTACTTCCCGCTGCTGCCGGGCATAGAAATTAACGTTATTGTATTCCAGTACTGTTTGACCGGTACTTGGTTCATGGAACAAAAGCCGTTCCACTACCTGACCATTTTTCAGGTGGGATTCAACGATTTCAGCCACATCTTCCGGCTGAACCCTGGTATAGAAAACATGCTGAGGTTCCACAATGAAAATAGGCCCCTGCTCACAGAAACCATGACATCCTGTGGTGGTAACCTTCACCTGACCTGTTAAGCCTGCTTTCTCCAGTTCTTCAACCAATTTATCAGAAACCTTTAAAGAACCGGAAGAGATACATCCGGTACCGGCACAAATGAGAATTTTCTTCTTGTCTGAACCCGCCGGGATGTTAATTCCGGCCAGAAATGCAGCCCGCTTCTCCTTACATCCCTCGTCCTGGTGGCAGAAAGGCCCTTCCAACCGGCACTTGATATATCCTTGACACTGGTTTTCCACAGTGCTCTGACATTTATCACAACATTTATCCATCAAAGACTTCACGTTAACTGCACCTCCCTTACTCGTACTTAGCCAGAATGTCGGCGATTTGATCCGGTGTCAACCGGCCATGGGTATCATCGTTAATCATGATCACAGGCGCCAAACCGCAGGCTCCAATACATGCCACCGATTCTAAAGTATAACGCAAATCGGGTGTAGTTTCACCGTCATCTATAGTTAACTCTGTTCTGATACGGTCAAAAATCTTTGCTCCGCCCCGTACGTGACAGGCGGTGCCCAGACATACCCGGATAATATTGCGGCCCCGGGGCTTCAAGTGGAATTGGGCGTAAAAGGTCACCACCCCGTAAACCTTACTAAAGGGAATTTTGAGGTTTTTGGAGATCTGCTCCAACACCTCGGTGGGTAAATACCCGTAAATGTTCTGGGCCTCCTGAAGCACAGGAATTAAAGCCCCTTTCTGGCCGCTGTACTTGGCAAATACAGCATCCAACTGCTGTTGTTTGGGATCCTCCACCGGGTTCCCACACTGACAGATAGCCATTGTTATCCTCCTCTCCCATCTCTAAAGATTTGAGTTATTTTTAGGTAAACTGCCTTTTTCTCTTTAGCTTCCCTTCATCAGTCTTCAGCCGAAACTGACCACTGGTGACCGGCGCCTATTGGCAATTTCCTCAAAATACAATTTAACTGAACCAGCGTAGAAAACCTTAATCTCTAAAAGTCCTATCTACTTTGATAACCCTATCCTCAGTAAACACATAATGAACCCTATAATCATGAGGTTCAGGGTAAACATCCGGCTGTATCTGCAACTCAAAAGCTAAAGCCACCAGGACGGTATCAGGCCTGGTGGTTGGATTAAACCGGTCGTAAAAACCGCCTCCGTATCCCAAGCGGTTGCCCTTAGTATCAAAAGCCACACCGGGCACCACAACCAAATCTATATCACCGGCCGCCACCGGACGGACACATTCCGGCTTCGGCTCCAGAATCCCCCATGTACCGGGAACCAAATCCCCCGGAAAATCAAGAATCTCCGAAGGTATAAGCTTTATATTCTTGGTATCGGTGATTGGAACAACCACCCTTTTCCCCAACTCCAGGGCTTTTTCAATCATCTTTCCGGTTTTTACTTCATTCCGGAAATCAAGATAAAACATAATTGTTTTGGCCCTTATAAATTCAGGTAGGTTAAATAACCTCTCGGCTACAACAAAACTCTTAGCAGCCACTTCTTCATTTGCAAGCCCTTTTCGCAAACGCAAAATATCTTTTCTTAATTCGCCTTTCAACCCAAAAACTCCTCCCAATAAACTCAATTTTTCTGACTTTTCTTACAGTTAAATTATATTACTGTAAATGAGCTGTTACAAGCGAAAATAATAGCCAATCTCTTTATACTCTTTTAAGGGTTTCTGTGGAAATAAGGTTTATTTAACCAGTTCTTAATTATTATTCACAGCATATGATATAAAGAAAATAGTTGGGTTCCCCGGAGGAGGTGAAACCCGTGTAAAAACTATTGTAATTAATAAAATTATCTGTCTGTCACAAGGTTTGTGAAAGTGAGAACATTCTTTTGGCCTAAAGGTTTAAAAGAAGGTGAGATTATGAGCGATTTGCGGTGTGAATGTGGTAAAATTGTATGTCAATACCAACAGAATATGCTCATCATTAAATGTCGACATTGTAAAAGATTTCTTATTATTAAGTTGAACAGTCCACAATTATCAACCGGAGTTGATCCCAAGAAGTTATTTAAAATTGAATACAAATAGCCCGGAGAATTCAATTCCAGAGGCCAGCTTAAAGCCTAAATTGCTGGCTTTTTTTTATTTATTGTCTAGTTATTTGGAATATTTTTTTTGTCAGAAGGAATTTGTAGTTAATCGTCCAATATATATTTTAAGGCTATAAGAAATTTTAGATATAATGTGACAGTTTTCACTTTGTTTTGGCGTTTCCATTTTTGGCGTAATAATCTTTCATATATTTGGAGGTAATTCGTTATGTTGCGCAGAATTTTTCGTAAAGATCTTATCTTTTTACATGCACCGTCAGTTTATGATTTTCGCAAAGATACCATTATGTTCGGCCCTATCAGCGATGTAGTCCCTTCATCCTCCGCTTTTGAAATGTATCCCATCGGCATCACCAGTATTGCGGCTACCCTGGAACGCAACGGTTTCAATGTACAGATTATTAACCTTGCTTACCAGATGTTGCGTGATCCCGGTTATGATGTAGAGAAGGTCATCGCCAAACTCAACCCCATGATGTTTGCTCTAGACCTCCACTGGCTTCCCCATGCCCACGGTAGTTGTGAAGTAGCCAAAATAGTTAAGAAATACCACCCTAATACTCCTATTCTCTTTGGCGGCCTTTCCGCCTCATACTTCCATGAAGAGTTAGTGAGCTATCCTTTTGTTGATTTTGTCGTCAGGGGTGATTCCACCGAAGAGCCCATCCGTCAGTTGGTTACTGCCGTCAAATATGATTTGCCCCTCCACGAAGTTCCCAACCTAACCTGGAAAGAGCCTAACGGCACGGTAATGGTTAATCAATTATCCTTTGTGCCTGAAAACATCGATTATACCGATATCCCCAGCTATAAATATGTGGTTGGATCTGTTTTTAAGTACTACAATTTACATAACGCCGTACCATACCTGGAATGGTTAAGCTACCCCACCACCGTTCTCCTCACCGCCCGGGGATGTGCCTATAATTGTTCCATCTGCGGCGGTTCCAAGTATGCTTACAAAAAAATCTGTAATCGAGATAAACCGGCTTACCGTTCACCTAAGACCCTTATTGAAGATATCCGCCTAATTCAGACCTTTGGTGAAGCTCCTATCTTCATCCTCCATGACTTGCGTATGGCCGGAATGGATTATGCCCGGGAATTTTTCTCTTTGGTTAAGAAGGAAACAATAAAAAACGAACTGATTATAGAGTTATTTACCCACGCTGACGAAGAATATTTTAAGTTGATTAACGATTCCGTACCGAAATATAGTTTGGAAATGACCCTGGAAAGCCATGATGAAGCCATTCGTAAACTAAACGGGAAATTCCCATGTACCAACGCCGAGGTTGAGGCCACCATAGCTGCGGCCCTCGACCACGGCTGCCGTAAAATCGATATCTTCTTCATGACCGGTATCCCCAAGCAAACTTATGAAAATGCGGTCTCCAGTATTGATTATTGCCGGCATCTACTGGAGAAATTTAATGGCGACCAACGATTAGCCTTATTTATCGCCCCTCTTGCCCCCTTCCTTGACCCAGGCAGTCTGGCTTACGAAAATCCTGAGACCTATGGATATAAAAAATTCTGTCATACACTGGAGGATCACCGTCGGGCCTTAATGCAGCCCAGTTGGAAACAAATTCTGAGTTTCGAAACCACATCCATGACTAGGGATCAAATAGTTGACTCTACTTATGAAGCAGCTTACCGCCTTAATGAGTTGAAACGGGAATACCAACTTATTGACCAAGAAGTTTATGAAAAGGTCAAGTACCGTATAGAAGCCGCTCGCCAGGTAATTAAGGAAATAGATAATATTTTGCTTATTTCTGATGAGATAAGCCGCAAACAAGCACTTGACGCCCTTAAGACCAAGGTGGAAGATCTCAACCGTCATACCATATGTGGCAAAGATGAATTGAAATGGCCCTTGCGCAAACGTTTCTCCGGTGGGTTATCTTTGTTTAAATTACTGGCCGCACTTTTACTGAATGAATGTAACCAGGTTTGGGGCCGCTTCACCGGCCGGTATGAACCAGCCCAGCCGCTAAGTAATCCTATAACTTCAAGACCGGAAAACACCCCCGTGGAGTGAAATGATTAATTAAAACAACCCCCGCTATAGTGAGATAGCGGGGGTTGTTTATTGGGGTTTAATTAATTCCAATCTTTTAAAAATTATCGGAACCAGAAATAGGGCACCAAAAGTAATTAGGAAATACGAGGACAAGTCAGCCAGATTACTTACAGGCAGCAAAGCCTTAGCCCCAACCCTTAACAATACCAAGGTCGCCACCCCTATACCTACCTTGGCAAGCTGCCTGGTAATAGGGCTTTCCACCTGAAATTCAACCCAACGGTAACTTAAGATATAACCACTGACTAATCCTATCATTGCTCCCACGATTTTGAAAGCCAATCCGTCATGATATAAAATTAATAGTGCTAAAGATAAAATAATAGCCAGAAGCAACTGCCAAGAGATGGAGATATCCTTCAACTTGGGAATGACTCCCTTCTCCAACTGTCGAAACCCATAGACTATTACCAACCCTAGGGCTATCCCCGCCAGTACATCAACAGGGTAATGCAATCCCAGGTATATCCGGGACAGAGAGACCAACAAAACCAAAGCCGCCGCCCAGTAGGTGAAGCGGGAATTTGCTACCCTTGCCGCCAGGTACCCCCAGAAGGTAGCCACTCCCTGGGCATGACCGCTGGGAAAAGAATAACCCCCTCCGGATTCTGCGAAGAGAACCCTCACCACTTGGGGATCGGGTCTAGGGGCCTGAATCCAGTCTTTGAGCCAGTCATTAAGGAACATAGAGCTTATAAAAAGAATACCTACCCGGAAGCCTATCTCCCGGTTGAAGCACCAGTAGATTAGAGGCACCAGCAAAAGGTAGGCGCTTTCGGTACCCAGCATGGTTACCGCCATGAAGAAGTAGTCGATTACGGTATTTTGAAGTTTTTGGACTAGAAGGATTAATTCAATTTGGGACACAAGATTAACCTCCGGAAAAATTGTTTGTCAATACTCCTACTACATTTTTAATAAGATTCCTTTTTTATCATAAAGCCTTTCTCCAATAAACCGGAGAGCCTCTTCTTTATCCTTTACCAAACCTTCTACCTGGGCCTCCATTAGCATCTCCAGCCAGCGGCCAATCTCCCGCCCTTTTACCTGAGGAAAAGCCTCGCCGAGCTCCCGCCCGGAAAGGAGGGGTTCGGGAAGTACCTGTTCCCTCTGATAATAATACCTCCTTAACAACCCGAAAACAAAATCCCTAAATTCATATCCCGTCTCCCCTTTAAACTTTGCCTTGGCCCCGTGGTCAGCCAGGGAAATCACCAGTACATCCACGGCATTTTTTCCATAATCCCTGAAAAAACGGTATGCAGCACGCTTGGATAAAGGCTTACATCCCGCTAACTGAAGAGGCCGCATATGTCCCTTAACTACCTTTTCTGCCAAAGCCAACTCCTTACCGCTTAATGCCAACTTCCGGCCCATCTCCCTTATCATCTCACTGCCTTTGAGGTCATGACCAAAGAAAGAGATCCGACCATCCTCCCGTTGCCGGGCCGTCACCGTCTTACCTACATCATGAAATAGGGCTATGAACTTCCACAGCATGGCCCTGGTGCTTTTCCCTTTCACCAGTACCTGCCTGCCATAATCGGCTACTGCCTCCCCCAAGTCTGGGGGAAAGAAATCCGGATTAACCAACATTTCTTCCATTTCCTCCAGGGCCGTGAGACAGTGAGTCCAAGCATCTACCTGATGATGATAGTTCTGCTTGGTTTCTTGCAGCCCGACTATCTCCGGCCACAAGAAGGGCAACAGGTTTAATTCATCCACCAGATAAGCAACCCAGCTAGCGGCATCACGCTGCCGGAGCAGCTTAAAGAACTCCTCTCCCAACCGCTCTCTGGCTGCCTGGTTAAGTAACGGGCCATGGCGACGAATTAATTCTACAGTTTCCTCTTCAATCCGCCAACCTTTCATGGCGGCAATCCTCACCGCCCGCAGCATTCGTAAGGGGTCTTTCATCAACGCACTTTCCCCGGTAGCTCTGACAATCCCCGCATTAATATCCCGCATACCCTGCGTGGGATCAATAACCCATTTATGCAAAAGGAAAACCAGTCCCTCCAGGTCCACCTCCACCAAGGCAGCAATTACTTCTACCTTAACCGGCAGAGCTATGGCATTGACAGTGAAGTCCCTTCTCACCAGGTCTTCCTCCAAGGTCGCCCCCTGTAACCTAGCGAAATCCACAATATCGGGTTCACCCCAGGGCAAAACAATACGGGCCACCCCGTGCTTCTCATCTAGGGGCACAAAAGACCCCCCCAACCGGTCAGCCCCCAACCTAGCCAGTTCCATGGCCGGTTGACTATGGCGACCGGTGGGATCCACCACCACAAGATCCAGATCTTTTACGGCTTCCTTGTTCAGGACATCCCGCACAGCGCCACCCACCAGGTATAACTTGTACCCAAGGGTTTCTGCCAAAGCCAATAATTTATATAAGATCTCCATCTCAAAAACCCTCCGGACTTAACAAAAAGATATGGGTTAACCAAGTTACCCCATATCTTTCCCCACTCCTTAGTTGCTTATTTCCACTGACTTGGCACGATGGTTCTTGTCCAGAACCATGGTAACATAACTGCCCTTCTGTAGAGCCTCCAGGGACACCTTGCCTAAGGAGGACTTGATTACAATGGCATCTTTAAGCACTTCCACATCTGGCGCCACCTGGACAGAATTATCATCCATCTCCTGGGCAAAAGAAATTACCCTGTTCTTAGTGTCAATACCGGTCACTTTTCCTTCGACAATAATTTCCCCTACCTCCGGTTGTACCATTGGTAATTCAGGTTTACTAGCTTTTTCTTTAACAGGGGTAACCGGAACGACAGTCGCCGGTTCTTGTACAGGCTCCTTTGGAACGTCCAAAGATGGCTGCTTCTGGTTGACAACCACAGGGGGCTCCTGAGGATTTTTCGGACTCTCTTCGCTTTGAAACATAGTGGGGCCGATAGTCGCTGCCGCCAGAGCAATGATAAAAATAGCCAGTACCAGCATTGGTTTTCGCATTATACCGCCCCTTTCATCAAGGTTTTTGGTGTTTATTATCATATCATGAATTACCCGTGGTTGACAACCCGGGAAGAAATTTCACTTTCGGGTCGACTTCGGGTGAGGCAGTAACCCTTCGTTGCTCACGGGTCAATAAGAAGAAAACCAATAACCCGGCCAAAGCTACGGTTTAATAGGGAAACTTATTGAACCATACCCCAAACCGATACGGAAAAGCAAGAGAGAGGCATTGTCCCGCAAGGGATGGCGTCTCTCTCTTGTTCTATCAGCATTAATGCTGAAATATCTAGGAGTTTTTATTATCAGTTTTTGCAATCTGCTGTTGTTTAGAAAGATTGATTTGTCTATCAAAATCGCTTTCAAACAGCTTATCCTGTACAATTCGATATTTTTCAAATTCGGCTTCCGCATGGGCTTTGGCTATTTCTGCTGTCACTTTTCCGGCATCCTGTAAGACGGCACGATCAGTTGCCTGTATGAAACCATTTAACCGAGTTTCCCAGTCCTGCATGGTCATAGGTATGTGTCGCAACGCCATGTCCTCGGCAATATCTAAATAGGCCGAAACCAGACGCTGCAGCTGCCCCATTTCAAATTCGGTCAGGTAGTTTTTTGCTACTGATACATCAAATTTCTGAATTTTTCCATGCGGAGCATCTTTCCATGTAGTAAGTCCCATGTGCTCTTTTTCGGCATCAGCACGAGTATAAATCACTTCCGAAGCGGTCTGCCCATGAATCGCCCAATGAAGCTTATTTTGTACGGTGGCAAAAAAACGCTTTGTGGCATTTGCCGTTACGTCGTAATCTATAGCGGTTGCATAAATATCAGTTATTTTCTGGTAAAATTTCCGCTCACTAAGACGGATTTCACGAATGCGCTGGAGCTGCTCTTCAAAATATTGTTCTGTCAGAATGGAACCACCATTTTTCAGTCGCTCATCGTCCATAGCAAAGCCTTTGATAGTGTAATCCTTCATAATCTGATTAGCCCATTTTCGAAACTGAACAGCACGCTCATTGTTCACTTTAAAGCCCACGGCAATAATCATTTGTAGACTGTAATGCTTAACTTCGCGGCTTACTTGTCGCGAACCTTCCGTTTGAACTATTCGGAAATTCCGAATAGTTGCCGCCTGCGTAAGCTCACCATCCGCATAAATTTTAGAAATATGCTCGTTTATGGTATGGACCTCTACGTTGTAAAGCGTTGCAAACATTTTCTGTGTGAGCCAGATGTTCTCGTCTTCATATCGCATTTCAACGCTTTCGGGATTATCGCCTGTTGCAGCAATAAATGTCAGGTATTCAGCTGCACTGGAGCGTATTGTGATTTCGTTATTCTTTTTCCTCGCCATAGGTATTATGCCCTCCGCTTTTTATTTTCAAATGATACCTTATCAACTTTCGGATTGCCTTGGTGCTATTTCCATAATATCACAAAAGTCCACACCAAGAATACCCATGGTTCAAAAAATAAAAAATAGAAAGCCGCCTAAGGCCGGGTTATTGGTTTATAAACTGTATACATCTTCCCCCTTGAGGGTATTGATTCCCTTAGCCTGCAGAATGTTGATAGCCTCATCAATCTGCTCCACTCTGAGAACCACCAGGGCATCATTAGAAGACTTCTCCAGAAAAGCATAAAGGTATTCAATATTAATTCCATTATCCTGAAGAACCTGGAGTACAGCCCCTAGACCTCCCGGCTGATCAGCCACTTCCACCGCAATAACATCAGTCATGCTAACGGTAAACCCGCCCTCTTTTAATACCTTCAAAGCCTCATCCGGATTACTGACAATCATTCGTAAAATCCCAAAATCAGTGGTATCGGCAATAGACAAAGCCCTTATGTTAATATCATTCGTTCCAAGAAGCCGAGTAACCTCCGCTAACCTCCCGGACTTATTCTCCAAAAATAAAGATATCTGCTTAACCCGCATACCCTCACCCCTTAAAATCATTTAACCTCAAAGAAACTCATAACCGCTGATAGCTGACAGCTGACAGCTGATAACTATATCTCCCTCTTATCCACAACCCGCTTGGCCTTACCCTCACTCCGCGGGATGGTCTTAGGTTCCACCAGCTTGATTTTGGCGCCAATACCCAAGATACTGTTGATTTCCTGCCTCAGCTTGCGCTCAATATCCTCTAGGCGGCGTACCTCATCAGAGAACATCTTATCGGAAACTTCCACCCAAACTTCCAGTTCATCCAAGGTGCCTTTACGGTCAACCACCAACTGGTAATGGGGCTCTGTTTCACCGATTTCCAGCAGCACGCTTTCCACTTGGGAGGGGAATACATTAACCCCTCGAATAATGAGCATGTCATCAGTACGCCCGGTAACCCTCTCCATCCGGACGAAAGTCCGGCCACAATCACATTTGTCTTCATGAAGGATGGAAATATCCCTGGTCCGGTAGCGGATGATGGGGAAACCTTCCTTATCAATGGTGGTAAAGACCAACTCCCCTTTTTCGCCATAAGGCAGCGGTTCGCCGGTTTCCGGATTGATGATTTCCGGCAGGAAGAAGTCTTCACTGATATGCAGACCCTTTTGGCATATACATTCGTAAGACACCCCGGGACCCATAATCTCACTTAATCCATAGATGTCCATAGCCTTAATCCCCCATTTGGCCTCCAGTTCCTTACGCATATTGAGAGACCAGGGTTCGGCCCCGAAGATACCGGTCTTGAGCTTGAGTTTACTGAAGTCAACACCATTTTCGTGGGCTTCCTCAGCCAGATTGAGGGCGTAAGAGGGAGTACAACATAGCAGGGTGGTGCCAAAGTCCTCCATCAACATCAACTGACGCTTGGAATTCCCCCCCGAAATAGGCACAACCGTAGCGCCCACACGCTCAGCCCCGTAATGAAAACCCAATCCCCCGGTAAATAGGCCATAACCGTAAGCAATCTGCACCATACTGGAACTGGATTCCCCGGCGGCAGTTATGGAACGGGCCACCTGATCCGACCAGTTGACGATATCCTGCTGGGTATAACCAACCACAGTGGGCTTACCGGTCGTCCCGGAGGAGGCATGCACCCGGACAATACTCTCCATAGGTACGGTAAATAATCCAAAGGGATAGTTATCCCGCAAGTCCTGTTTGACGGTAAAAGGAAGTTTACGTAAATCCTCCAGGGACTTAATGTCTCCGGGTTCTACCCCTTTGGCTTGAAAAGCCTGACGGTAGAATGGCACTTTATCGTAGACCCTTTGCACAGTTTCCTTGAGCTTATCCAGTTGCAGCTTCCGCAGCTCTTCCCTGGGCATGCACTCCAATTCTTTTTGCCAAAACAAATTTTTTTCCTCCTCTACTCACGAATAACCTATAAATAATTCGTGAAAAGAGGCTTCAAATCCTGCCATAGTGTTTATAATTTTTGCAATTAATTAGCCGGTGTTACCCTTTGACGATAGATATAAAATAACGCCGCACCGACCAGCAGCAAGCCGCTGACCAACTGGGCCACCGTTACCGAACCCCATACCGCGAGATTCTCTCTAAAGGCTTCGATGAAACTACGGATGATTCCATATAAAATAACATAAACCAGAAAGACCTGCCCGTTAAATTTCTTGTTCCTCAAAAGGTAATGTAGAAAACCAAAGAGCAAAAAGGCCGTGAGGGAAGAATAGATCTGGGTGGGATGACGGGCAATATCATCCAGGTGGGGGAAAATCACCCCCCAAGAACCCTCCGTTGGCTTTCCGTAACAACACCCATTAGCAAAACACCCCAAACGCACAATGCCATAACCCAGGGCCAGAAAAGGCGCCACCAGGTCTGCCATAGACCAAAAGGGCAAATTAGCCCGCCTGACATACCAGAATCCGGCCCCTACCCCACCAATAAGACCCCCATAGAAAACCAAGCCCCCTTCCCAAAGCCTGAAAATATCCAGGGGGTTAGCCAGATAGTTTTGAAGGTCATAAACCAGTACATAGAACAACCGCCCCCCTACCAGACCCCCTACAACTACCGCCAATACCAAATCCATGATTTTACTGCCGTCGATGTCATGTCTTCTGGCCTCCTTGGCAGCCAGATAAGTCCCCACCAACACCGCCACCGCCAAGCTCGCCCCCCAGGAATAGATGGATAGTCCCCCCATTTGGAATAAAACCGGATACATCGTGCAAGTAACCTCCTTTTTCAGCTGACAGCTGAAATCCACACCCTTATCAACACTCTTGACAAAGTTTTAGCTGGCCTTTCACAAATTATCCACATTATCCACAGGAGGTGTGGAAACTTTTTTCGACAATATAGCCCACATGAAAAAACCTTAGATAACAGGTTATTAACAGGGTTATCCACATTATCCACAGGTAGCTTTCATCCACAAAACAAGTGTTCCGAAAGGATTTTCGCTTAGAAAATCAAGGGTTTGCGGGGATTTAAAAAAAGGGCCTGCTACAGGCCCTGTGGATAATTTTGCGTAAAGTTTAGCTAATATTCTTCTATACCTAATTTTAAGGTGGGTACCGCATTTAGAGTTAACCCAGCCCTAATACCTTTAATAAATTTGAAATACGCCGCCGCCCCAATCATGGCCCCGTTATCGGTACACAGAATGGGGGGAGGATAGAAAACCTGTAGATTATGGTCTGCGGCCCTGGCAGCAAGACTTTCCCGAAGCTGGCGGTTAGCCGCCACACCGCCCGCCAGCAGGATGGTCTTAACCTTTTTCAACCGGGCCGCCTGCATGGTTTTATCCACCAAGACATCAGTGACCGCCCTCTGGAAACTTGCCGCCAGGTCGGCTTTATTAACCTCTTCTCCTTTTTGTTCTGCCCTGTTGAGATAGTTTAATACAGCAGATTTAAGGCCGCTGAAACTAAAGTCCAGGCTGTCCGGCTCAAGGTAAGCCCTGGGTAGAAGGATGGCTTGGTCATCCCCTTCTTCTGCCACTTTCGACACCAAAGGTCCTCCGGGGTAACCTAAGCCTAAGGCCCGGGCGATTTTGTCGAAGGCCTCTCCAGCAGCGTCGTCCCTGGTGCGGCCCAAAATCTCGTATTGCCCGTGGCCGGCCATGTAGACCAGATCAGAATGGCCCCCGGAAACCACCAGGCAGACCAGAGGGAACTCCAACTCAGGATGGGCCAGGAAATTGGCATAGATATGCCCTTCCATATGATTGACTCCCACTAGAGGGATATTCAGGGTATAGGCCATGGCTTTGGCTGTGGACAACCCCACCAGTAATGCCCCCACCAAACCGGGGCCGTAAGTGACGGCCACTGCCGATAGGTCGGCGAAGGTTTTCCCCGCCAGTTCCAAGGCCTCAGCCACTACGCTGTTGATAAGCTCCACATGCTTACGGGAAGCAATTTCCGGCACCACCCCGCCGTACTTCTGATGGACAGGAACCTGGGAGGAAATAACATTGGACAGGACTTCCCGGCCATCGACCACCACCGCCGCCGAGGTTTCATCACAACTGGTTTCTATGGCTAGTATAGTACTTTGGGTCATTTTTTCACCTCAATTGTTTTTCCCTTATCCAGCAGAAGTACCTATATTTTCTTTCCACATAATAACAGCATCTTCCCTGGTATCGGTATAATACCCCTTACGCAGGCCCATAGGCCTGAAACCCATCCGGGTATACAAATGCCGGGCCGCCTGGTTGGATACCCGAACCTCCAGAGTCATCCTTTCCGCCCCCAATTTAACCGCCCGCTCCAACAATTCCTCAAGTAGGCGGGCCCCGATGCCCCGGCCCCGGTAATCAGGATGTACCGCCACATTGGTCAAGTGGGCCTCATCAATGATTATCCACATTCCTGCGTAACCCGCCACTTTATCTCCATCCAGGGCCACTACGTAGCACGCCAGGTCATTGTCCGATAATTCATGGAGAAAAGACTGCCTGGACCAGGGTGTAGGAAAAGAAACCGCCTCGATAGCCAGAATCTCATCTATGTGCTCCCACCCCATGGGAGTAAACCTGATGCCCATGATTACTCCTCCACCTGACAGCAATTTTTCTTTTCCCAGGTGACCTCCGCCTCCGACCGGCGGACATAGGCAGGCTCCAGAAACAGCCAGTCCCGGCCTTCCCCGGCCCTAAGTTTGTCGAAGCCCAATAAGGCCACCCCGCTGCCCCTGGGTAGGTTGTTGATGGGGCTGGCAAAAGAGGCTCGGTTATCCAATTTCTCCTCCAGTTGCGCCCTATAAGGGGCAACCCCGTCCCCCAGAAAGGTCACCTGTTCATCATATCCCATCAAGGTATCCACCAACTCGTCCAAACTCAGGGCTAGGTAATCTGTTAATTTGACCGGACAGAGGGAAGGTATGAGGCGGCCCTCTTGCCCGCCGCTCCTGTAGACAGCAGTATAGACCTGCTGTTTCCTGGCATCAAGGATGGGACAAATTAATCCCGGCACTCCAGCCAGGTTATAGGTCAGAATATCCAGAGTGGGAACCCCAACCAGGGGAATTCCTAACACCTGGGCCATCCCCTTGGCTGCAGCCAAACCGATGCGCAAGCCGGTAAAAGAACCCGGCCCAATGGATACCGCCAACCCTTTCAAATCCCTGGGACCGACCCCTGCATCCTTCAGCACCTGGTCTACCATAGGCATTAGGTTTTGAGAATGGGTCAATTTATTATTAACAAACCTTTCGGCGATCACCTTATCATCATTGATTATCGCTGTTCCTGCTACTACGGTAGCAGTATCAATGCCTAAAACCAGCACTCTGCTTCAACTCCTCCAGCAACTCCAGGTATCTCGTCCCCAGAGGCGTAAACTCCAATTCTCGCCCCTCTTCACCGGTTACAGTGATATCAATCATCATAACTTCCCTGGGGAGAAAATCTTCTATCCGCTGGGGCCACTCCACCAGAGTAACCCCCTGCCCATAAAAATACTCCTCTAACCCCAGGTCATAGGCTTCATCGGGGTCACTCAAACGATAGACATCCATATGATAAAAGGGCAGCCGCCCCTGATATTCGTTGATTATAGTGTAAGTGGGGCTAGATACATGCTCGGTAACACCCAGCCCTTTAGCCACCCCTTTGGCAAACCAGGTCTTACCCGCCCCTAAGTCACCGGTTAACAGCACAACATCACCCGGCTGTACTAAGCGGCCCAGTTTCTCACCCAGAGCAAAAGTTTCGTTAGGATTCCCACAGGTGAATTTCACTTTTTCGCACCTCATGTTTCTAGTATAACCTCATTAGCCGGAAAAATGGTCATAACCACCCTTTGCCAGGGGTTGAATACCTTTTTCAGTCACCAGTCCAATACCTTGTTCCAGTGAGGTTATCACCCCGACAATTCCGTAAGCAACTCCCCGCTTACGAAGGGTTTCCTCTATCTCATCCAAGCCATCAGGTTCTACAGTGAATACCAACTGAAAATCTTCACCGCCGTTTAGAGCCCACTCTACCGGACTATGACCGGTTATCTCGCCCAAAACCCTGGCTTCTTCCGAAATGGGTATCTTTTTATCAATTAACCGGCAACCTACCCCGCTGGCCTCACAAATCTCACTGATTTCCCTAGCCAAACCATCACTGATGTCATTGATGGCCGTGACCAGGCCGGTCTCCGCTAAGAGGGGCCCTATATCCAATCTAGGTTCAGGTTCTAAGTGTCTTTTTCGTAAAGTATCCCCTATCTCCTGAGCCAATTCGACATCCTGGTTTTGAAACAAATAAAGGCCGGCAGCGGAATCCCCCAAAGTTCCGGTAACTAAAATGTAGTCACCCTCCTCGGCTCCCGAACGGTAAATGGCCCTGCCCGGGGCCACCTCCCCCAGCAAGGCTACGTTAATAACCAGTTGACCGGCGGTTTTAACGGTATCGCCCCCAACTATGTTAACACCAAACCTAGCCGCCAGGTCAGCCATTCCCCGGTAGAGTTCCTGTAAGTCCTCCACAGCCCTTTCCGGCGGAACCCCTAGAGATACCACAGCATGGGTGGGTTTTCCCCCCATGGCCGCAATGTCGCTGAGGTTGACAGCCAGGGCCTTATGGCCTACCTGCCGGTAAGTAGCATAACGCAAAGAAAAATGAACCTCCTCCACCATCATATCAGTGGTAAAAAGAAGCTGGTTTTTCCCGGATGGAGCTAGTACGGCGGTATCATCACCGATACCTTGAACCACCGCCTCCGGATTATTAATCAAGCCCTTGTTAATTAGTTTAATAAAGCCAAATTCGCCAATGTCCTTAATTTTCAATTAGTCCACCTACTTAAGGCAATTATATCCTCTCCGGGCCGGACACGCAACTTTGCTAACCGGTGAGGTTCCTAACCGGATTGACGTTGGGTAAATAATCCCTGCAACCTTTTAGCTGCGGCTGCCACATCATTGGCCCCCATAACAGCGGTGATTACAGCGATACTGTCTGCACCGGCCTCCACCACTTGGGCCGCATTTCCGTCGTTAATTCCCCCGATGGCCACAATGGGGATATTAACCGCCTCTTTAATCCTGGTCAGCAACTCAAGGCCAACCACGGGGTCCAGGTTCTCCTTAGTTGCCGTGGGAAACACCGGCCCTACCCCGATGTAATCTGCCCCCGCCTCCTCGGCGGCCACCGCCTGCTCCAGGCTGTGGGTGGAAATCCCGATAAGCTTGTCCCGCCCCAATAACTCCCGGGCCACCTCTAATGGCAGGTCATCCTGACCCAAATGGACACCATCAGCCTCAGCGGCCTTGGCCAAATCCACCCGGTCGTTGACGATAAAAGCAACCCCAGCCTCCTTGGTCATGACCCGCAGTTTATCGGCAAGTTTCAGCAGTTCCCTGGCGGTAGTCTCTTTTTCCCGCAGCTGGACCACTTTGGCCCCTCCTTCAATGGCTTGGGCCACCACCTCCAACAAAGGGCGGCCCTTGGTGAACTCCGACCCGGTGATAACATAAAGACCTCCCGGAAACCCCGGTCCCTCCAGGAGGAACAGCATTTCTTTCTCCAGGGTATAGGCCCGGTAACGCAATTCCTTAAACTTAAAGGCCGCATTCTCACTTTTGGTCTTGGTGAATTCCTCCAGCACCCGAGCCCCTTCCTGAACCCGCCGAATGTTGGCCAGAAAGAGATCCTTCAGGCTGTCCCGCTTTTTCTCTCCCGGAGAAAAACTATCCGCTCCCACGTCTTCATTGGCATCACGGGCCGCCAGCAAGCCCGCCTTACCCCTGGGCAGCAAAGCCACCGCCTCTGTCAGCAAATGGCGCATGGCCTTCAACTCACCGGTCAGCGGCCCGTGATTCAAGGCAAACCGGGCCACCTCCTCCACCACCCGCAGCCCTTCCCCAGTCCTATTAATGTTGGCATCAATAATACGCAAAATTTTCATTTAGCACCTCCATTTGAAGTCTTCTCAAGTAGGCCAACTTCCAACAGCTGACGACTGAAGACTGACGACTTCATAAATTTTGCCATCATAAAAATACCTCTGTCTACGAATACTTAACCTGATGAGGAATAACCGTAAAAGGAGGAATTATCTTGCCCACTACAGTTTTAGGATTCTTCAATAACCAGGCCAAAGCCGATGATGCCATTGAAGAACTGCGTCAGAAATTCAAGAAAAATAATGTCTCCATCATGTCCAGAAACCAAACCATCCCATCTCCTGTTTCTGCTTCCGGTAGCTTAAACGTCATACAACAGTTCTCCTCCCAGGCTACTAAAATGGGAGAAACCGCCGGAGGTGTCATGGGCCGTATGGCGGGAATGACCATGGGGGCCATGATGTCTGTCCCCATGATGATGATCAATACCATGATGAGTACCGTAAGCGGCATGACTTCCATGGGACCCAACATGGCAATGATGCCCGGCGCTAATACCGGTTCTGCTGTTATGATAACCGATAACACCACAGGTGCCGCAGATAATAAAATTACCGTGACGATTCAAAGCGACGAAGATATCAGCTATGCCCAGCATGTGCTTAAATCCCATGGCGCCAAAGAAGTAAATAGCTACAGTTCCTGATTAACCGGCAGACCGTTAATAAAGACCTTTTCTACTCTAGTTTGCAGATCCAGGGGATGACCGTCCAGAATGATAATATCTGCATCTTTACCAACTTCGAGGCTGCCCACCCGGGAATCTATCCGGCAAATACGGGCAGCTTCTATGGTTATAGCCTCCAGGGCCGCCTGGGGGCTCATCCCTTCCTTTACCGCCAAAGCCGCCATTAAACTCAAATAATTAATAGGAATTACCGGATGGTCAGTCATAATGGCCACCTTCACTCCGGCATTGCTCAACAACCCCGGAGTCATTACACTCCGATCCTTTAATTCCACCTTGGCCCGATTGGTCATGGTAGGCCCTACCACAGCAGGGATTTTTTTATCCGCTAGAAAAGAGGCAATTTTATAACCCTCGGTACAATGTTCAATAATTAAATCCAGGTTAAATTCCTCGGCAATACGAATGGCGGTGACAATATCGTCAGCCCGGTGGGCATGGGCCCGTAAGGGAATTTCTCTTTTCAACACTTTGACGAGAGTTTCCAACCGCAAGTCCCTTTCCGGTAATTGGCTGGAATCTTGCCTGCCCTTATCCAATTTATTGGCGTAATTCTGGGCCTTAACCAAAGCCTCCCGTAAAAGTCCTGCAGTGGCCATCCTGGTCACCGGGGCCTTTTTTTGGGTACCATAGACCCTTTTGGGGTTTTCTCCGAAGGCCACTTTCAACCCCGCCGGGGCTTTAATTACCATCTCGTCCACAATGGCGCCATGGGTTTTAATAGCTACCATCTCGCCACCGATAACATTGGCGCTCCCCGGTGTGGCCACCACCGTTGTAACACCGCCCAGGAGAGCGTCCTTAAACCCCAAATCCTCAGGATTTATCCCATCAATAGCCCGCAAGTGGGGAGTTACCGGTTCCGAAATCTCGTTACCGTCATCCCCTTCATGGAAAATCTCCTCCATAATTCCCACATGACTATGGGCGTCAATAAACCCCGGCATCACCACCTTACCGGCAACATCAGTGATATCCGTGCCCGCAGGAATAGGGATATCCGCCCCAATGGCAAGAATCTTGCCTTCCTTAATTAGTATAGTTCCCTTATCGTAGTCCTTCCCAGCCATGGTCAGAACCCGACCATTGGTTATGGCGTGCATGTTGTTCACCTCCGTGTTAGTTCGTAGTTCATAGTTCGTAGCTCGTAGTTGTAGGTAAGCCCTTCTTATAGGGATCTCTGACCCTAGAAATATAGCTAAAATTAAACTATGGACTATGAACTACGAACTATGAACCCTCTTCCAAGCCAGCCCCTAAGCCTCAATAACTCCACTCATCCTCACAACTTCCAGCCCCTTGGCCTCCAGTGCCTTGATGACCTCGTTGATACCTACCGAATCGCTGGCCATGTGGCCAGCTACCACTACATTGCCGATGCCCTGTTCCTTGACCGCCTTGATGGTCTCAGGGGGCATGTGCATCACCACCAGGGTGCCTACCCCGGCCTCAAAATAGGCCTTGGCTACCTTGGCCCCGCCGCCGGTGCCCCCGGCCATGGTGACAAAAACCTTGCCGGCGAAGCTTTTTTCCGAACCCACTCGGATTACCGGTTTGGTGACAGTTTTTTTATACTCCGGCATTTGTTCCAGGGCCGCCAACACGTCCTTTAAAGTGGCTCTATCGTTCCCGGCCAGGGCTTGATCCAAATGAGCCTGGACCTTTCGTTCTGCCAGTTTATCTGCCGGGGAGTGAATGGCCAAAAAGGGCATCCCCAGCACCCGGGCCGCCGAAACGGCCCGGTCGTAGTTGCTCACATGGAGGCCTATATCCACCTGTTCCATTCGTTCCTTAATGGCCTTCTGGGCCTTGTTGATAGGCACGCCTGCTTCCACCATCCGGTCAATCTGGTTTTCCATCACTTTATAGAGGTTGACCATAGGTTCTCCGCCCTTGGGGTGATGGGTAATCACCCCATCGGCCCCGATTTGCTTGGCGATAAGGATTTCGGCGGCTTCCATATCCACCCCGAAAACTACCTTTTTTATATTCTCGCCGGGGATGATTACGCCGGAGTCTGCGGGTACTTCGGCAAGTCCGGCGGCATCTAGGGCTGTTTGTAAGATTTCTTCGGTGTTCATTGGGGACCTCCTTTTGGGTTGTTGTGACCGGTTTTTTCTGGCAGGAGGAAAGGGGTTATTCTTCCATTGCGCCGCAACTAGACTTTGGGTTATAGACCAAAATGCCTTTACGCAGATATTGAGTGAGGTACTAATTACTTTACGCCCTTTTTGGGTAATAAATGTGGCCTTCACGGGCTATGTAACGCACCCGGATGCGGACTCCATTCCAGAATAACCCCTTTCCTATGCACGTCCCGGTAGATTCAGAAGATCATCCTCGCCCGTCCGGGCAGTATAATTCACTCTCAAATCAACTACGAACTATGAACTACGAACTATGAACCCTTATATCTTCATACTCAACCCAATCCGCTCCCGTTGTAAATCCACACTAACTACCTTCACCTTGACGATGTCCCCCACTGCGAGTACTTCCATGGGGTGTTTGATGTACCTGTCCGTAATCTGGGAGATGTGCACTAAGCCGTCCTGTTTTACTCCGATATCCACGAAAGCGCCGAAGTCCACTACGTTGCGGACTGTGCCTTCCAGTACCATGCCTTCTTTGAGGTTCTCCAGGGAAGTGATATCACTGCGCAACAGGGGTTTGGGTAAATCCTCTCGGGGGTCGCGGCCCGGTTTTTGGAGGGCTGCTACGATATCTTTTACCGTGGGGAGACCGGCCTGCAGCTCTTCGGCTACCTGGGATAGATTGAGTTTACCCAGGGCCTCCCTGATGGCAGGGAGCTTATCGGTCTTTAAATCACCTTTTTTGTACCCTACCTTGGCTAGGATTGCCTCGGCTACATCATAAGACTCAGGGTGAACTGGGGTAATCTCAATGGGATTATCTCCATCGGGAATCCGCAAGAAACCGGCACACTGGATAAAGGTCTGTTCCCCCAACCGGGGAACCTTTTTCAACTCCGACCGTTTCTTGAACTTACCCTTTTCTTCCCGGAAAGCCACGATGCTTTTAGCTACCGCAGGCTTAATTCCGGCCACATATTGGAGTAAGGAAGGAGATGCGGTATTTAAGTCCACTCCCACTGAGTTAACTGCTGATTCCACTACTCCACCTAGGGTTTCATCCAATTGTTTGGGATTAACATCATGCTGGTACTGGCCTACCCCTATGGATTTGGGCTCTATTTTAACCAGTTCGGCCAAGGGGTCCTGCAGCCTCCGGGCGATAGAAATGGCACTACGCAAGGACAGGTCATACTGGGGAAATTCCTCCCCAGCCACCTTGGAAGCCGAATATACCGAAGCCCCTGCTTCACTCACTATTATATAGAAAATTTCACTTTCCAATTCCTTAATCAATTCCACTACCAGGGCCTCCGTCTCCCTGGAAGCGGTACCATTACCGATGGCAATTATGTCGGTTTTGTGGACCCCAACCAGCTTTTTGATGGTCTCTTTGGCCTCATTCCACTTTTTCTGGGGTTGATGGGGATAAATCACCCCAACATCTTTTAACTTACCGGTATCATCAACCACCGCCAGCTTGCATCCTGTACGATAACCGGGGTCAATGCCCAGAACGGTCTTACCCTTAACGGGAGGTTGAAGTAAAAGGTTCTTTAGGTTAGTCCCGAATACAGTTATGGCTTGGGTTTCCCCTTTTTCAGTGAGCTCATTTCTAACCTCCCTTTCAATGGAAGGAGCGATTAATCGTTTATAAGCATCCTCAATGGCCATTTCCAGCTGACCGCTGAAAATGGACTTAGGATTAGTGATAACTTTACCTTTGAGATAGGACAAAATTTTATCCACCGGGGCCTCGATTTTAACGGACAGCACTTCTTCTTTTTCTCCACGGTTGATAGCCAATATCCTATGGGGCGGGATTTTGCCCACCGGCTCAGAATAATCGTAGTACATCTCATAAGGGGTCACCTCTCCCGGCTTACCCCCCTTGGCCACTAACAAACCTTCCCGCAAGGTCAGTTCCCGGATATATTTGCGAAATTCAGCCTCATCGGAAATCTGTTCCGCAATGATATCCTTGGCCCCGGCCAAAGCCTCGGCCTCGTCGTTAACCCCCAGTTCAGGGTTGATGTATTCCTTGGCGTAGTCTTCGGGGCGGCCCTGAATAACCTCTTGGGCCGCCATCAACTGGGCCAGAGGCTCCAGCCCCTTTTCCTTGGCCACACTGGCCCTGGTCCGGCGCTTCTGTTTATAAGGCCGGTACAGATCCTCCACCTCCTGGAGAATCTTGGCCTTTTGGATAGCCTCCGCCAACTCCGGAGTTAACTTACCTTGCTCCTCTATAATCCGCAGCACCTCTTCCTTCCGCTGGGCCAAGTTGCGCAGGTAGTTCAAACGATCCTGAATATCCCGAATGACATTCTCATCCAGTTCCCCCGTCATCTCCTTGCGGTAACGGGCAATAAAAGGAATAGTATTCCCTGCATCCAGCAGTTCCACTACATTCCCTACTTGACTTTCCTTTAGTTTCAATTCCACTGCAATTTGTTGGCTAATCATGATAACACCCCTTAGTAGTTTACACTCTTAAGGGGTATTATATCATAAGAGAGTCTTATAAGTAAGGTTTTAGGGGATAGGGGTTAGGTTGGGGATGTTCTTATGAGCTGAGTTCGTAGTTCATAGCTATTGTATGTAATAAATTCTCTTTTTTGAAAGTAAAAAACTAACGGCCACAAAAGTGACCGTTAGTAGTTGTTTTTGTCTTTAATGTTGTTTTGGTTACAAGAGTTTTTGTTTTGAAAAACTGTTTTAAGTGTTTTACACTAAAAGATAAAACAAATGTTGATGTTCTTTGTTCTGAGGTTATGTTTTTAAGTTTCTTCTTTGAGTTTTGCTTATGGGATGTTCTAGAAAATATTTTACCACTAATGCACTTAAATGTCAACATCCTAAATGTTACCAAGAATCCATTCAACATCAGGCCGTACTATCCTCCTAGAATTCATATACGCCCAATCAAGAGGTATTGCAGTCCTTCCAATATATGAATTACCATCGCGCTCGACTACTAAAGCTAAGTCCACAATCTTTCTATCTTTTAGGCATAAAGGTAACAATAATTGGATTTTTCCCCTTTTGGTAATTTTATCGGTATAAAATTGGGGGATAGCCATTTTATAGTTTCTTTTAACTCGCTCTTCGGCAATAGAAATTGCACCATAAATTGCTGCTCTAAGTTCATGTTCCTGATAAGCAGCATCAAATCTTTCTTTATTATCCCTAATAATGTGTTCATAATTTGGTCTTATTGGTAACAACCTTTTATCAAAAATTAAATCGGACGGATTTTCAAAGTAGTCAGCAATGGGAGGCAGTGGTGAAAATATAGTTAATTCTTTTTCAAAAGGCCTACAAAATTTAACAAAGAACCACGGCTGGCTAGCCATATCAGGGTACCTTTCGTTTTTTACAAAATATGCAAAAATATCTTCTTCAAATTGAGTTTGCAAACCTGTATTAAAACACATAGCCTGACCATCTTCCGAAGTCGCTAACTTGTTTTCTTCTTTTAAGCGGTCATATGTAAAGTTTAAATAGTTGTACAATATCGGAAAGTTTCTACCATCAACTTTATACTGTGGATCTTTGAAGTTCCACTCTTCTTTTATTGTCATTTCAGCAAGGTAGGCTAATTTTTTCTCAAATATTTCTTGTGGGTGTCCCAAATATGCGTCTGAAACAAGTGTGTATTCAGGTTTATAATTTGTATCCATCGTAAACCTCCCATATTGGCTCTAACAAGATATTCAACATATAATGCCAAATCTCCTCTTATTTTACATTACTTTTTAGAGAATTTTGTTATTTTGTTTAATGTAAAATCGAAATTAATTAAAAAGTTCAGGCGAAAAACTACATGTATAATAATGGATATACGACTTCGCTAGCTCCGATGCACCTTAGTGGCTATTACACTTTTGTGAGATGGGGACCACTGTGGGACAGCAAAAATTTATACCAGCCACTAAGTTTATATATACCTTGGACAATGGAATGTTTAAATCTCCCACTTCCTTGGTTGCCTTTCTGTTAACGACTAAGGACTAACGAATCACAGAATAAGGAATGCCCCCTACAGTCTCACAACATACGTACTGGCCGCCAAATCATTCCAGCCCCGCTTATCCTTTTCCCAGGCAATCCAGAAGTAACCTATACCCAGCATAGCCACCCCTATCATCCAGACCCAGTACCTTATAAAAGCATCCTTGTAACTAAGCCCGGAACCATCATATTTAACCACCTTGGTTCTCAACAACCGCTTCCCAGGAGTCTGTCCCCCGAAGACCCAGAACAAGGTGTAATAATTGTAATCCAAAATTTCATAAAAAATCAGGATAAACCAAAGGGAAGTCCCCCATCCCTCGGGAAGATACGGGCCTAATAACATCAACAGAACAAATGTCAAAGCAACCAAAATAATCTCATCAATGGTCAGGGCCGACACCCTCAACCAAAACCCCGCTTTTTCCTTCTCCACTCCTCCTCAACCCCTCATACCCATAGAATATATTAGAAAAATAATAGGCCAGATTCAACGGCAAAGTCCACCATAACCCCGCCGCAGACCTACTCAACCTCTTAGCAATACTACCCAATGAATAAAACCGCTGATTAGCCCGGATAAACCCCTCCAGCAGCTCCTCCCGGCTCATCCTTTTAGGCTCAAAAACCACGTCCGTCCGGGCATTATACTTACTCCAATCATAAGTAAGAATTCGCCCCTCCCTTTTCAACCGCTCAAACAAAGGCGTTCCCGGATAGGGAGTCAAGATATTAAATGTGGCATTCTGAACCCCGGCCTCCTCTAGAAAACCCAGGGTTTCAATAAAAACCCCTTGCTCATCCTCATCAAAACCGAAAACCACTCCGGCTTGTACAGCTATTCCATAGGAATGAATCTTCTCGATAATCCTATAATAATCATCCACCCTGTTAAAGGTCTTATTGGCCTTATTCAAGCTCCTTTGGGAAATGGACTCCAACCCCAGAAACAATTGCTTGCAACCGCTTTTAGCCGCCAATTCCAGAAACTCATCATCCTGACCGGCATGGATACTGGCCTGACTGCTCCACCACTTCTTGTGCGGAGTAATAGCCTTAAAAAGCTCCTTGGCATAAGCCAAATCCCCGGCGATATTCTCATCCCAGAAAATTATTACCTTCCCCTTGAAGGAACCATACTCCCGGGCCACTTCCTCCACCGGCCTTTTCTTAAAGCAGTTCTTATACATCACCGACACGGCACAAAACTCACACTTATTAGGACACCCCCTGGTAGCAATCAAAATCCCCCCGGAATTGTCCTTTCGATGAAACAAATCCTTCCTGGACTTAACCTCATAATTCCTCCATCATCGACCGGTAAAAGTCTACTAATGGTCACTTCTCCAAAAATCCCCAAATTCCTCCCAGAAATCCCCCGAAACATTCCCCAATAAAAAAGCTGACCGCTGATAGCTGACAGCTGACAGCTCCCCAGATGGAATACCCCCCTACCTCCCCGCTTCCACAAAATACTTAAATACCCTCAAAAAAGTCTCATCTTTCTCCCACATACACTCTGGATGACACTGGAGACCCATCACAAACTTATGATTTTCACTCTCGATAGCCTCTATCACCCCATCAGGGGCCACCGCCGTCACCTTGAAACCGGAGGCTACATCAGCCACTGCCTGATGATGGAAGCTATTCACCCGCACCTCTTTACTCTGCAATATACTAGCCAACTGACTTCCTGGCTTTATGCTAATCCGGTGAGTAGGATACCAACGGGGCGCTTTTTGAAAATGTTTAATACTATGGGCTACCTGGGAATTAATGTCCTGGTAAACTGTCCCCCCTGCTGCCGCATTAATCAACTGTATACCCCTGCAAATAGCTAAGATTGCCAAATCAGCCCCCAAGGCCTGGCGAGCCAGTTCTAACTCAAAAAAATCCCGCTCCGGAGTAATTTCCCCCAATCTATTCATAGGTTCCTGACCAAAACAAAGGGGATCCAAATCCGCCCCCCCAGAAAAAAGCAATCCATCCACCATATGCACCATCTGATTAAGACAAACCCCATCCCCTACAATAGGCAGTAAAACGGGTATCCCTCCGGCCTTTTCTACCGCCCGCACATAGAACTGGTTAAGATAAGCCCGATCCAACTCATTATCATGGGCACAGGTAATGCCAATCACCGGTCTCATCCGGAACTCCCCTTTTCTTTATGAAATAGCTGTTGTAATTTATGTACCCATAATAAAAAAGGTGCAAAATTGTTCTTCAGGTCTTGACATGACAAACTATTCCAATATATAATTTAATTGGTTTAAACTTATTTACTAATCAAGGAGTAATTTAAATTGAGCACAAGCAATGAGATAACAATGATCCTAGACGAAAAAACAAAAGAGACTATCCTGGCAGTGGCCGATACCAACCGCCTTGAGATTTTGTTTCATATTGGCAACCAGGGCCGCATGTGTGTAGGTGATATCGCCAGCCGTTTCAAAATTAGCAGGCCCGCCATATCCCATCATCTCAAAGTACTGAAAAACTGCGGCTTGGTAAGTGGCGACAAGGTAGGTCAGGAAATCTATTATTCGGTAAATGTTAGTGATCTAATAAAAATGTTGCGTGACTTAGCGGATAATCTTGAAAATTGTTGTTGTCCAAAATAATAAATTAAATAATTTTTTTGACTAATAGGTAAATACGTTTAAACCAGTTTATATTTTATGAAAGGATTGATGTTTCATGCAAACTAATCAAGGCAACCAAATTAAAGGTGAAATCCAAAAGATTTACGGAAAAATTGCTGACGGGGTAATGGATAGAAAGGATTTTTGTTGCAAGTCGACAAAGGGTAATTCCGAATCTACAAGTCTAACCAAAGGAATTTACTCAGAGCAACAGCTAACTGTACTCCCGGATGGAGCAAAGGAAGCATCTCTTGGATGCGGAAACCCAACAGCTATAGCTAACCTTAAATCCGGGGATGTGGTCCTTGATTTAGGGAGTGGTGGCGGTATCGACTGCTTTCTGGCGGCTAACAAAGTAGGTCCGACAGGAAGGGTTATCGGTATTGACAGTACCCCTGAGATGGTGAGACTGGCCAAGGCCCATGCCGGGGAAATGGGATTAGATAATGTAGAGTTTTTGTTAGGGGATATTGGTCAAATACCCCTTGAGGATAACTCAGTAGATGTAATTATCTCAAACTGTGTGATTAACCTTGCCCTGGATAAAGATACCGTATTCCAAGAAGCATACCGGGTTTTAAAACCAGGTGGACTGATAACCTTTTCTGATATAGTTCTTTATGGTGAGCTACCCGAAATAGTCCGCAGTAGTATTCAGAACTGGGCAGGATGTCTAGCCGGAGCCTTAAATAAAGACGAAATGATTAATAAAATGAAGGTTGCCGGTCTTAAGGATTTAACCGTTACTCAGGAAGTTTTTATTAGAGTAGAGGATTTTTATAACCTGCCGGATATTCAAGAAGCGATCATAGAACTAAAGCCGCATACTGATATAAGTTCCTTAGGGAAAGAAATGGCTGGTAAGATTGCCAGTATCACTATTTCGGGATATAAGCCTAGGTAATAAAAAACCACTTGGAAGTATGTTTAACACTTCCAAGTGGTTTAAACTTTCTTTCTTATTAATATCTAGTTAAATAACTATCCAGCTCCCACTGATGAACCTTAGTCCGGTAGTCATCCCACTCTGCCAGTTTGGCTTCAGTATATTTATTGAAAATATGCTCCCCTAGAGCATCCTTAATAACAGGATTCTTGCCCAACTCTTCAATGGCCTCATAAAGGGAAGCAGGCAGACTAGCAATGCCTTCTTTTTCCCGCTCAGCGGCATCCATGTGATAAATATTCCGCTCAGTTGGAGCAGGAGGCTGAATCTTATTCTTAATACCATCTATCCCGGCAGCCAGCATAGCGGCCAGGGCCAAATAAGGATTGGTTGCGGGATCGGGGTTCCGCATTTCTACCCTGGTTGATAAGCCCCTCTTGGCAGGAATCCGAATTAGCGGACTACGGTTTCTCGGAGACCATGCTACATAAACCGGAGCCTCATAACCAGGTACCAACCTCTTATAGGAGTTGACCAGAGGATTGGTAATAGCGGCAATGGCCCTGGCGTGTTTGATTAAGCCACCGATAAAGAACCTGGCATTTTCACTCAATTGATATTCTGCCTTGGGATCAAAGAAAGCATTTTCTTCCCCTTTGAACAGGGACAAGTTACAATGCATTCCCGAACCATTGATACCGAAAACAGGTTTAGGCATAAAGGTGGCATGAAGGCCATGCTGCTGAGCAATAGTCCGTACTACTGTTTTAAAGGTAACAATCCTGTCTGCACTACTCAAAGCATCAGCGTATTTGAAATCAATTTCATGCTGTCCTTCAGCTACCTCGTGATGGGAAGCCTCAATCTCAAAGCCCATTTGCTCCAGATTAAGTACCATATCCCGGCGGGCATTTTCACCCAAGTCTACGGGTGCCAGGTCGAAATACCCCCCCTGGTCATGGGTATGGGTGGTAGGAACACCGTTCTCATCCTTATGGAAGAGGAAAAATTCCGCTTCAGGGCCAACATTCATACTGAAACCCAATTGAGCGGCTTCCGCCAAAACCCTCTTTAGATTACCCCTGGGATCCCCCGCAAAGGGAGTACCGTCAGGGTTATAAATATCACAAATCAATCGGGCCACCGCACCGTCTCTCGGCCGCCAGGGGAAAACAACAAAAGTGCTGGGATCCGGGCGAAGGTACATATCAGATTCTTCAATCCGCACAAATCCCTCAATGGATGAACCGTCAAACATCATTTCACCGTCCAGAGCCTTCTCCAATTGCTCAACGGTGATAGCTACGTTCTTGACAATACCCAGGATGTCGGTGAATTGCAAGCGGATGAATTTGACATCGTTCTCCTTGGCCAGTCTCAAAACATCATCCTTGGTAATGGCCATACTAAACACACCTTTCTGTGAGTAATATAGGTATTAAAAAAAGCCTTCTAATATGGATTAGTATATCCATATCAGAAGGCCTCTTTGCCTGTTGGGAAAAGATACCTCTTCGTATCTTTTATATTTAATTCTATTACCATTTTATCATATGCATATCAAAATGAAAAGATGTTAACTAAGGTTTACAGGAAAAATTACCTAGAAATATCATAAGATAGAATAATGGCCTCTGCAATGGCTTTTTTAGTCACTCGTTTATTCATACTCTGCTGCTGTATATATCTAAAGGCATCCTGCTCCGATAGGTTTTTGGTCCTCATTAAAATACCTTTAGCTTTATCCACTACCTTACGGGTAGCGATGTTTTCTTTCAGTTCAGAAATTTCCCTTTCCAGGGTAATCAATTTTTCGTATTTGGATCTGGCCAGTTCGATATGGGCGTGCAGGCTGACCTCATTAACCGGTTTAAAAAGCAAGCTCATAACCCAGGAATCCTTTACCGTATTAATCCATTCTACCTGGTGTGGTGAGGCCAAGAGCAATACAGGAGCCAAGCGGCCTTCTTCTACTATCTTCGCCACATCAATGGTATCCAATACAGGTAAATTAACATCTAGGATTACCATATCCGGTTGAGTGCTGCGGATAAGAGTTAAAGCGGCCAAGCCGTCCTTGGCTTCCCCAACTACACCGTAACCTGCTTTCCCTAACATATCTTTCAGGCGTTTACGGGATCTATTATCACTGTCAGCTAAGACTATCCGCGAAAGATACATATCTTTTCACCCGTATTAAGTCATCAAAACCAAACAGAAAGGCTTAGGCTGGTGCCTAAGCGCCGTTTGTTTTACCACCGTTAAATATCAATTAATCCCAGGCTGACTTCCACTGCCCGATTAATCTTTTCCATCTGTTCATCATTTAACGTTGTAACTTTTTCTTTAAGGCGGGACTTATCAATGGTTCTAATCTGCTCTAGGAGTACTACCGAGTTTTTTTCCAGACCACTCTTCCCAGCTTTAATCTCAACATGGGTGGGCAATTTGGCTTTACTAATCTGTGAGGTTATGGCCGCAATAATGGTGGTAGGACTATACTGATTGCCGATATCGTTTTGCAACACTAAAACCGGTCTGGTACCACCTTGTTCTGAGCCAATAACCGGACTTAAGTCAGCAAAGTATATATCCCCTCTTCGGATTAACATCTTTATTCCCCTTCCGCCATCGGCCAGGAAAGGTGCCCTACCTCTTGTTCAACAGTAAAATTTTCATTGGCTAGGGATAGGTTAATTTTGGCCATTTCCAGATAGCCTCTTTTCATCTGCTCCCTAATTATGCGACGCTTCCGCTCTTCAATGTAAAGTCTCATTGCTTCCCTGATAAACTCGCTGCGATTAAGGTTATCAGATTCAACTATTCGGTCAACTTCTTTTAACAAGGCATCTGGGAGGCTGATCATGATTCTCTTGACCTCGGCCACTCAGCGCACCTCCTCCAGAGCATTTTATAGCACGCAGTATATATTATTTATGATATTATTATATACACACTATGCTAATTGTGTCAATGTTACTAGATAATTATACCCGTTTTTTTTGCTTTAAGCAATTTATCATGCATGGTAAGTTTTGGGTATTCCTCATGGGTGAGCTGACAGCTGATAGCTAATTTAAGCCTTAGTCAATCCCCACTTATGCCGTACATTATTCTCCAGGCGGGCGAAGATTAGGCGGTCGATGGCTAGGCCTAGTAGGGCAATGATAATCATCACGCTGATTACCTGGGCCATATCGGCTAGATCGCGGCCCAACATCAGCACTTGACCTAGACCAAGGCCGGAGGCAAGCAGTTCACCGGCCATCAGCGACCGCCAAGCGAAAGACCAGGCTAGTTTCATACCGGTGATAATTTCGGGCAGGGCCGCCGGAAGCACCACCTCCAGGTACATGCGCCACCCTTTGGCGCCCATGGTTTTGGCCGCCCGTAGGAACAGAGGAGGTATATTTTTCACCCCGGATTCCGCCGAAAGGGTGATAGAAAAAATAGCCCCGATAATAACTATGAAAATAATGGCCTGTTCATTAAGACCGAACCACAATATGGCTAATGGCAGCCAACAGATGCTTGGTAAAGTCTGCAACCCCAGAACCAGGGAACCAACCGTCTCATGTAAGACCTTAACTCTAGCGATTAAAATCCCTAAAGGAATTCCCACCGCCAGGGAAAGCAGGTATCCAATGCCAATCCGTTCCATACTGGCTCCCACCGCAATGGGAATGGACTTGTCGGCAAACCCGGTGATTAAGGATTGCAGAACATCTAAAGGAGAAGGAAACAGGTGACGGGGCCAGACTTCAATTCTGACTAACCCTTCCCATAAGACAAGTAATAAGATATAAAAAACCGCCTTCACCAAAATAGAACGTAACCATTCTTTTCTGACGGAAGTGCGGGCCTGCAATTTGCCGGTATCCGCCGGGCTGCCTAATAAGCTCTGACTCTTCATGTAAATCCTCCTTAAAAACCTTATAACCCTATATGCCGCTGCCCTGATCCTGATTAGCCAGGGAGAAAGCCGGTTTTTCTCCCAGAGAATAACCATAATCTATTTCTTCCCGGGCCACCTTCTCAATCTCCTCAGCCAAGTAACCCATGATTTCATTTTGCAGGTAAACTAAGTTGGGATTGCCTTCCACTCTGGGCCTTGCCAACTGCACATTGAATTCCTTTTTAATCTTCCCGGGACGGGCGGTAAAAAGTACGATGCGGTCTGCCAGACAGGCTGCTTCAGCCACATTATGGGTGACAAAAATAATGGTTTTACCCGTCTGAGCCCAAATCTCCTGAAGCTCTTTATGGAGAAGACTCCTAGTCTGGGCATCCAGAGCAGCGAAAGGCTCATCCATCAGCAGGATTTTAGGATTCATAGCCAAGGCCCGGGCGATGGCCACCCGTTGCTTCATACCTCCCGATAATTCATGGGGATAAGCATCCACGAAGCGGCCCAAATGCACCATCTGTAAGTATTTCAAGGCAATGGCAGCCCTCTCGGCTTTATCCACCCCCAACATCTTTAAACCAAATTCCACATTCTTTTGCACCGTCAGCCAGGGAAAAAGTGCCGCCTCCTGAAAAACCACCACCCGGTCCGGCCCGGCTCCACTGATATGCGTCCCATCAACCTGGATACTGCCGCCGTCATTTTTCTCCAAACCGGCAATAATGTTCAACAAAGTAGATTTCCCACACCCTGACGGACCAAGAAAACAAATAAATTCCCCTTCCCGAATCTCCAGATTGATATCCTGTAAGGCTTGTACAGAATTGGTTCCGTTTTTGATAAAAAGCTTGCTCACATTATTCACGGTAACTGTCATGAAAATCCCCCCAAATCTAAAATAAAAGACAACACGGAGGTTAAAGCATCAAAAAAAGATGCTTTAACCTCCAGTTGTCTGGTCAGTTAAATCTTGTTAGTAGTTTTATAAGAAAGGTTCGTAGTTCGTAGCTCGTAGTTAAAAGAAATATCAAAACCTCTTCAAGGAGGGAAGAGGTTGCTTCTCACTACGCTCCTCTCATCTTTCAGGTCAAACCTGCAGGACTTGGCACCTTTCTATAAATGAGGTTGCTCTCGATGGCGAACCCGGACCCGGCGCCTCACGAAACTGCCCGAATCAAACTTCGAATTTCGAACCACTAACCTCAAGAAGGTTGCCGGGTTTCATCGGGCCTTCCCCTCCACCACTCTGGATAAGAGTTTTTTCTATTACTGAGATAATACCACGCAATCACCCTAAAGTCAATAGGTTTTATAGTATTTCTCTTTATTTACTACCCTAAAGAATGCCCACCGCTGATAGCTGACAGCTGACAGCTGACGACTTCCCTAAGGCTCCATTCTAAAGCATAAGCAAAACGGAGGCTAACAACCTCCGTTTCTTAACAACTTCTTCTTAAGGTAAATTACTTGAGCCCATGAGATACTTATCCACTTCCCGGGCCGCACCCCGGCCTTCGTTGATGGCCCAGGCCACCAGACTCTGGCCCCGGCGGGCGTCACCGGCAGCAAAGATACCTTTGACATTGGTAGCAAATTTTCCGTACTCAGCCTTGGCATTGGCGAAGTTATCCTTTTCCACGCCAAGCTGATCAAGGAGGTGGGCCTCAGGTCCCACGAAGCCCATGGCCAGTAATACTAACTGGGCCGACCAGACTTTTTCGGTGCCGGGGATTTCCTTGGGGTTAAACCGCCCTTGGTCATCCTTAACCCATTCTACCTCCACGGTATGGACTTCTTTAACATTTCCCTGGTCATCACCGACAAATTTCTTAGTCAGGATGTTATAATTTCTCGGATCATCACCTTGGGCGGCTTTGGCTTCTTTTTGGCCGTAGTCCACTTTTAGCACCTTAGGATACTGGGGCCAAGGATTATTATCAGCCCGCTCCTCCGAAGGCTTGGGCAGAATCTCTAACTGGGCGACACTGTTACACTTATGCCGTAAAGAAGTACCCACACAGTCAGTTCCGGTGTCACCACCACCGATGACGATGACATCTTTACCTGCAGCCGAGACAAAATTACCGTCGGTGAGATTGGAATCCAACAGGCTCTTGGTATTAGCGCCAAGGAATTCCATGGCAAAATGAATGCCTTTTAAGTTCCGGCTTTCCACCGGCAGATCCCTGGGCACTGTTGATCCGACGCAAAGGACTACTGCGTCAAAGTCTGCCAACAATTTAGCTGCAGGATAATTTTTGCCAATCTCGGTATTGGTTACGAATTTAATCCCTTCAGCAGCCAGAATATCAATTCGGCGCTGGATATATTTTTTGTCTAGCTTCATATTAGGAATCCCGTACATGAGGAGACCGCCAACCCGGTCGGCCCGTTCGAATACAGTTACCCAGTGACCGGCTTTATTTAATTGGGCGGCAGCAGCTAGGCCGGACGGCCCGGAGCCAACTACGGCAACTTTTTTACCGGTACGGATGGAGGGAGGCTGTGGTACTACCCAACCCTCGGCATAAGCCCGTTCGATGATGCTGTATTCGTTATTCTTAACAGTTACCGGTTCAGCATTCAAACCTACGGTACATGCCCCTTCACAGAGGGCCGGACAAACCCGGCCGGTAAACTCGGGAAAGTTGTTGGTTTTAACCAAACGCTCATAAGCTTCTTTCCACAAGCCCCGGAAAATCAAGTCATTCCATTCAGGGCACAGGTTATTCACAGGACAACCCGATGGTACACCATTAAGAACAGTACCCATGTGGCAGAAGGGCACACCGCAGTCCATACAACGGGCTCCCTGTTTTTTCAGTTGTTCTTCAGAAATATCCTCATATAATTCCTGCCAATCTTTGAGCCGTTCAATGGGGGCACGATCAGCAGGGAGTTCACGGTTATATTCCAAAAATCCGGTTGGTTTTCCCATTAGTTTTTCCTCCCAACAATGTTCTGTGCTTATTTTTTAGCCGATATTTTCCTTAAAGGCGGCCAGAAAAGCTGCTTCACCCTCTAAGCCCGAATCTTGAGCCCGGTCAATGGCCTCAATCATCTTCTTGAAATCCTTAGGAATAACTCGGACGAACTTCGGTAATAGTGCTTCCCAATTTTTGAGCACCTTTTCCCCAAGGGTACTCTTGGTGTACTTGACATGGTTTTCAATCATCCCTTTAACCTGGGCAACTTCCTCAGGCTTTTGGTCAACAAGGGATTCAAGTAGTACCATATCCTTATTGCAACGGGTGGCAAAGGTGCCGGCTTCGTCCAGTACGTAGGCGATTCCACCGGACATCCCGGCCGCAAAGTTCCGGCCGGTGGAGCCAAGGATAACAACCCGGCCACCGGTCATGTATTCACAACCGTGGTCGCCCACACCTTCCACAACAGCCTGCACACCACTGTTCCGCACACAGAATCTTTCCCCGGCGATACCGTGAATATAAGCTTCACCGGAGGTAGCTCCATATAAAACAGTGTTGCCGACAATTATATTTTCTTCCGGCACAAAAGTAGATTTTTCGGAAGGGAAAACAGCCAGCTTACCACCGGAAAGGCCTTTGCCGAAATAGTCATTGGCATCCCCTTCAAGGAGCATGGTAATTCCTTTGGGTACGAAGGCACCGAAACTTTGCCCGGCTGAGCCTTTGAAGTAGAGGCGCACGGTATCTTCAGGCAAGCCTGTTTCACCATAACGTTTACTTACTTCACTACCCAAGATGGTTCCTACTACCCGGTCGGTATTCTTGATTGGTAAAATGGCCTCCACAGGCTCTTTGTTTTCCAAGGCAGAGGCGCAAATCTTTACGATTTCCCGCATATCCAAAGATTGGTCTAACTTGTGGTCTTGCTCTATTTGGCAATATCTACCCACATTTTCAGCAACCTCAGGCTGGTAGAGTAAGGCCGAAAGATCTACACCCTTAGCTTTCCAATGTTGAACTGCTTTTTTGGGTTCAAGGACATCAGTCCGGCCAACCATTTCGTTGATGGTCCGGAAGCCTAACTGAGCCATAATCTCCCGCATTTCCTGGGCGATAAAGCGCATGAAGTTAACCACATGCTCTGGGTCACCCTTGAACCGAGCCCGCAGTTCTGGGTTCTGGGTAGCTATACCCACTGGGCAGGTATCTAAATGACATACCCGCATCATCACACAACCCAATACCACCAATGGTGCGGTGGAGAAACCATATTCCTCGGCCCCGAGGAGGGTAGCGACAATAACATCCCGGCCGGTCATCAGCTTGCCGTCGGTTTCCACTACGATTCTATCCCGCAGGTTATTTAAGAGCAGGGTCTGATGGGTTTCGGCTAATCCTAATTCCCATGGCAAACCGGCATGCTTGATACTGGTTCTGGGTGATGCACCGGTACCACCGTCATAGCCGCTGATTAGAACCACGTCGGCCCGGCCTTTGGCTACCCCGGCAGCAATGGTACCTACCCCTGCTTCAGAAACCAGCTTAACATTAATCCTGGCCCTGGGGTTAGCATTCTTTAAATCGTGAATCAATTCAGCCAAATCCTCGATGGAGTAAATATCATGATGGGGCGGTGGTGAAATCAGTTCCACCCCTGGGGTAGAATGTCTTACCTTAGCTACCCATGGATAAACCTTCTTGCCAGGTAACTGGCCGCCTTCGCCAGGCTTGGCTCCCTGGGCCATCTTAATCTGAATTTCGTCAGCATTAATCAAGTAATTACTGGTTACTCCGAATCTACCGGAAGCTACCTGCTTAATGGAGCTTCTTCTTAAATCACCATTGGCATCAGGAGTGAAACGGTCAGGGTCTTCTCCCCCTTCACCGGTGTTACTTCTGCCGCCGATACGGTTCATGGCAATAGCCAAGGCTTCGTGGGCCTCTTTACTGATGGAACCAAAGGACATGGCCCCAGTCTTAAAGCGCTTACAAATATCTTCCACAGACTCAACTTCATCAATAGGGATTGCTTTTCTGCCCTTCTTCAACTCTAAGAGTCCCCGTAAGGTACTAACTTGTTGGGTTTGTTCATCCAACAGAGCGGAATACTTCTTAAATAACTCATAGTCGCCATTGCGGCAGGCTTCCTGAAGGTAGGTAATGGACTCCGGATTAAATAGATGATATTCGCCGTTTTTACGCCACTGGAAATCAGACCCTGATTCAAGGGTTTTGTCACGGCCCTCCTGCTCAGAAAAGGCCCGCTTGTGGTTGAGCAGAGTTTCCTCGGCAATGACATCTAAACCAATACCACCGATTCTGGAAGCTGTCCAGGTAAAGTATTTATCAATAACCTCTTGGTTGATACCAACGGCTTCAAAAATCTGAGCACCACGGTAACTCTGGATGGTGGAAATACCCATCTTGGACATTACTTTCACAACACCCTTAGTGGCCGCTTTAATGTAGTTCTTAACAGCATCCTTATGCTTGATATTGGGCAAGAGGTTCTGGCCAATCATATCATCAATAGATTCAATGGCCAGGTATGGGTTGACAGCACTCACACCAAAACCTAACAGCAAGGCAAAATGATGAACTTCTCGAGGCTCACCGGATTCAAGAATCAAGCTAACCTTCGTCCGGGTACCTTCCCGAACCAAGTGGTGATGCAAACCGGAAACCGCCAACAAGGCAGGGATAGCAGCATTTTTGGAATCTACACCCCGGTCGGATAAAATCAAAATATTAGCCCCGCCGCTAATGGCGCTGTCCGCTGCTTGGTACAGATCGGCCAAAGCCTGCTCCATCCCTTTAGCGCCTTGGGCAGCTTTAAAATGAATAGATAACGTAATGGTTTTGAAGCCTTTACGGTTAACAAAACGGATTTTGGCCAGTTCTTCGTTGCTGATAACAGGATTCTTCAACCGAATCTGCCGACAGCTCTCCGGCACCGGTTTAATCAGGTTGCCCTCAGAACCGATGGTGGTAATAGTGGCAGTAATGATTTCTTCCCGAATAGCATCAATAGGGGGATTGGTTACCTGGGCAAATAATTGTTTAAAGTAGTCGTATAAAAGCCTGGGCCGATTGGATAATACCGCCAAAGGAGAATCATGACCCATGGCCCCGGTAGGCTCAATACCATTCTGAGCCATGGGAGCAATAGTCTGAGTTAAATCTTCAAAGGTATAGTTAAAAACCTGCTGCCGTTGTAAGACGGTATCGTGGTCAGGCTCTGGAACCTCAGAAGCCTCAGGCAGGTCTTCCAGATTAACCAGATGCTCTGCTACCCATTGTTGATAAGGTTGTTCAGTGGCAATTTGATGTTTTAATTCTTCATCGGAAACAATACGCCCGGCCTCGGTATCAACCAAAAGCATCCGACCAGGACGTAAGCGCTCCTTTATTAAAACATTCTCAGGAGCAACATCTACTACCCCTACCTCAGAGGCTAGAATAATCATGTCATCTTTAGTTACATAGTAACGGGAAGGTCTTAAGCCATTCCGGTCAAGGACCGCACCGATAATTTTGCCATCAGTAAAGGCCACGGCTGCAGGGCCGTCCCATGGTTCCATCAGACAACTATGATATTCATAGAAGGCTTTTTTCTCCGGACTCATGGTCTCATGGTTTTGCCACGGCTCAGGAATCATCATCATGGCGGCATGAGGCAGAGACCGCCCGGATAGGTATAGGAATTCCAAAGTGTTATCAAATATTTGGGAATCACTACCGTCATTATCAACAATGGGTAGAATCTTGGCCATATCATCACCGAAAACCTCAGATTGACACATAGCCTGACGGGCACGCATCCAGTTGACATTTCCCCGCAGGGTGTTGATTTCCCCATTGTGAATCATGTAACGGTAAGGGTGGGCACGCTCCCAGCTGGGGAAGGTATTGGTACTGAATCTGGAGTGCACTAGGGCCATGGCCGTTTCTACAGCAGAATCCTGGAGATCCAGATAAAAAGCATCCACCTGCTCAGGAGTAAGCATTCCTTTGTAAACTATGGTACTGGTGGAAAGGCTGACAAAGAAGAAAAACTCTCCGCCCTTCATACCGGAATGGCGAATAGCGTTTTCCGCCCGCTTCCGAATGACATAAATTTCCCGCTCAAAAGCAAGTTTATCCTGGGCCAGTTTACTCTTGGTTGCTTCTCCGGGAGTAATAAAAATCTGCCTAATAAAGGGCTGTAAAGATTTAGCGGTATCTCCCAAAGAAGAGTTATCAGTGGGCACAGTTCTCCACCCTAGAACTACCTGCCCTTCTTCCTTGATGATATTCTCCAGAATTTCTTCACTCTTTCGACGTTCCTCGGCGTCTGGGGAGAGGAACAACATACCCACACCATATTCTCCGACTTCAGGCAGTTGCAAATCTAACTTTGCACATTCCTTTTTGAGGAAGGCATGGGGAATTTGAATCAAAATCCCAGCACCGTCACCGGTATTGGTTTCGCTACCCTGACCACCCCGATGGTCAAGATTAACCAGAGTTCTTAAAGCCTGATGGATAATGGAATTAGTTTTTTTACCTTTAATATTGGCAAGCATACCAATCCCACAGGCATCACGTTCAAAGCGGGGATCGTATAAACCTTGTTTACGAGGCAATCCGTTGATTTTCATGCTTATGCAACCTTTCTTTGATAAATTTTATAAATTATAAAAAGAAACTTACTGATACAAATCTGTTAGCATTTATATAAAAGGCTTCAGGACACCAATCCGTCCTTTATCCTATGACTCATGCAATCGAATTTACATAGTTCGACATAATTTACAAAAATCTAGTATTAATTATAGACCACAAAAAAAGACGTCCTCAAGCAAGGGTTACGATAACCCTTATCCCGAGACGCCTTTGTCCCTGGTGCTGCAAATACCCCGATGTATTTGCCTCCATTTAAGTGATAAAAATGCTATGTTGTTTTATAGTCAAACATAATTATAACAAAACCCGCTATACATGCCAATAAGTAATTATATGAATACAGTATTTTTTCTTATTAAATGGTGTTATTAATCACGCTAGTTGACGGCAATATCGGAACCGAAAATGACGGGGGCGATTCCCGTTTATCACCGACACCGTTTAGGCGTTTCTCTTTCGTCCAATAACA
>JAJZSN010000103.1 GCA_021849745.1 Bacillota bacterium
CCTACCGTTATGCCGGCTACCGCTACGACGACGAAACCAAGCTCTACTACCTCCAGACCCGCTACTATAACCCCAGCCTCGGCCGGTTCATCACCCAGGACAAGTGGGACGGAGAAATTGACCAGCCTGTCAGCCAGAACAAATACGTCTACGCCTACAACAACCCGGTCAACTACATCGACCCCACCGGGGAAAGCCCCTGGGGCTTCATCAAGGGCTTTGCCAATGCCGCCTTCGGCATCAGCGAAATGGTGCGGGATGTCAAGACCCTAACCAACAAGAAGACCTCCACCTGGGACAAGGTTAAAGCCGGGGCCAGACTGACCCTGAACGTGGCCTCCGCCGTAGCTACCTTTACTCCTGTGGGAGCAGTGGCCAAATTGGGCCGGGCGGCCAAGGTGGTCAATTACCTGAACAAGGCCAATTCCCTCAGGAGACAGACGGAAGGAACCTACCAAAGCTTAAAAGGAGCCAGGGATAGCTTAAGGACCCTGACCTCAAGGGATAAGAGGATCAGCAACAAGGAACGGATGGCGGCCCTTGGCAAGCTGGCCCTAACCGCCGGGGGTATGACCTTCGGCAAGTTCCCGGGTAAACATCCTCTGTCGGGCAAGCTGGGCTTTGCGGCTAAGAATGGTTCTATTGGTAAGGCTAAACGGTTAGTCGGAAAACTCGAATCGGTCAAAACGAAAAACAAAGAGCGCATCGGTATGAGGAACATGAATAAAGCCATGAAAGCAATGGGATACTCAAAAGACCCAAGGTTTAAGAAAGCTTATCATGGCATTGACGGAGTGTTCCGGGATAATAAAGGTAATTTAGTACTTGCTGAAGCTAAATATAGCAAGGCTAATAAGGGGTTAGGGTTATTGAAAAGGACCCAAAAAGGTAGACAAATGAGTGAAGACTGGGTTAAAGCCAAAGCTAAGGATATTAGAGCTAAAGCAGCAAGGGAGTTTAGCCAGGCACGCAAAGATTTAAGGAATGGCAAAATTACCTCGAATCAATACAAAAATCTACGGAAAGGCTTAGCCGGTGGAAGTCAACTAGGTAGAGAAATAATGAAACAATCTAAACAGGGAAAACTTAAGAAATATTTAGTTGTAACTCGACCAACTAGCTCAGGGTATAAGGTTACAACGAGGAGTTTGACCTCCAGCTATAAATCGGTATCGACCGCTAAATCATCAAACAGAAGTAGTTCATCTAGAAGTAGTTCCAGGCGAAGATAATATAGTTTATTCCAATTAAGTGCTTAATTTATAACAAAGTCATGTACAACCTTGACTTCTGGGAATCGCTCGTATGCTTACTTTATATCTGAACCAACCAAAGTAAGCATACGAGTCCCAAAAATTAAGAATAAATTTATTGGTACCCAAATTTCTGTAAATGAATAATTCCAAAAAACACGGACTAACTGTTATAAAGTTTAAATAGGGAAGGAAAAGGAAATGAGAAAAAAACGAGACTTAAGATTTGATTTAGCCTTTGCTCAAAATACCTACCGTCATAGTTCAAAAGATTTAAAAAAAGAAGAGTATCTTCGCAAAGATTTAATTTATCACGATATGGGTGAATCAGCAAGAGAAATAGGAATTTGTCGCCTTTTGATGGGGGATAGCTCGGAAGCTTTAAAGTGGTTTCTTGAAGCTAGTATAAATTTTGAAAAACCATTTTTATTGTTAGAAGAGGATAATAAGATCCAACGGGGGGACTATTCTTTAGTTTCGGCAAGGGTTGGAGCCCATACAATACATATGGCACTTTTAGCCAGGAATACTGAAATTGCCGATAGAATGGCATTGCGTGTTAGTAAACAAAAAAAGAATAGTGACGATCATCCGTTATTCCGCATTTGCGCCTATGCTCTAAGCCATTTCCTTTTAGGGAATAATACCGAAGCCTTGACTTTTATTGCCCAAAACGAAGGGAAAAAAGAAGGGGAATTTCGAGAATTTATCTATATAGCTAACATTATTCGAACCATAATTGAAAAGGATCAAGAAAGGTTTAATGAGGAGTTACAAAAACTTTTAACCAGGCATCATAACCTAAGTACTAAAGGATATTTAAGAGAACAAGTAGAAGGATATATTTGTATTCCAGGGATTGCTCTCTCTATTCTTGCCAAACAGGCTGGTTTGAAAGTTGAAGTGGATAATCCTTATATGCCCAAAGAATTAATTTAAGATTGTTACTACCCATAAAGATTGTCGAAGCATTAAACGACCTGGTCAACGGCGAGAAACTCCATTCCAAAGGGGAAAAAGAGGGCCTCAAGAAGATCCTCATGGAAGTCCTAAACGGTGTGGAAGTAACCGGCATGACCTATCAATACAACCAGCTCAACCAACTGGTGGAACGGACCAATGCCATCACGGGCCAAACCTTCCAGTACACCTATGATGCCCGGGGCAACATGACCAGCGACGGAAAGCGCCGGTATGCCTATGACGCCAAAGACCGCCTCACTGCCGTAACTGAAGATGATGATGATAACATCACCTTCACCTACGACTCCCTGGGCCGCCGTACCAGCATGACCGAGGACGGCAAGAAGATCACCAAGTACCTTTACCAGGGCAACACCTTCAAGGTGGCCAAGGAGATCAGGCCCGACGGGGAAGAACTGACCTTCAGCTACGACAAGGACGGCAACCCCCTGACCATGAAATACAAAGGTCAGGTCTACTACTACCTGTACAACGGCCATAACGACGTAGTGGGCCTCACCGACGCCAAGGGTGTCAAGATTGCCGAATATACCTACGACCCCTGGGGCAAGGTAATCAAGGTCAAGGGCGCCGAGGGGGAAGGTGAAGATGACGAAGAAGACGGAGAAACAGACGACGGCGAAGACATCGCCAAGCTAAACCCCTACCGTTATGCCGGCTACCGCTACGACGACGAAACCAAGCTCTACTACCTCCAGACCCGCTACTATAACCCCACCCTCGGCCGGTTCATCAGCCAGGACAAGTGGGACGGAGAAACCGACCAGCCTGCCAGCCAGAATAAGTACGTCTACGCCTACAACAACCCGGTCAACTACATCGACCCCACCGGGGAAAGCCCCTGGGGCTTCATCAAGGGCTTCGCCAATGCCGCCTTCGGCATCAGCGAAATGGTGCGGGATGTCAAGATTCTGACCAACAAGAATACCTCCACCTGGGACAAGGTTAAAGCCGGGGCCAGACTGACCCTGAACGTGGCCTCCGCCGTAGCTACCTTCACCCCTGTGGGAGCAGTGGCCAAATTGGGCCGGGCGGCCAAGGTGGTCAATTACCTGAACAAGGCCAATTCCCTTAGGAGACAGACGGAAGGAACCTACCAAAGCTTAAAGGGAGCCAGGGACAGCTTAAGGACCCTGACTTCAAAGGATAAGAGGATCAGCAACAAGGAACGGATGGCGGCCCTTGGCAAGCTGGCCTTAACAGCCGGGGGTATGACCTTCGGTAAGTTCCCGGGTAAACATCCTCTGTCGGGCAAGCTGGGCTTTGCGGCGAAGAATGGTTCTGTTGGTAAGGCTAAGGCGGCTTTGAAGAAAATAGACCGCCAGGCATTAAATCGGGGTAGAGCGAGCGAGAAGGCCGTTCTAGCAAAGTTACGGCTTCAGAAAAATACAAAGAAGGTTATAGGGATTGTAGAAGGTAAACGCGTAAAAACTATTCCGGATTATCTTACCAAAAAGAAGCTTGGCGAAATTAAAGATGTCAAAAAACTTTCGTTAACCCGTCAAATTAAAGCTCAAATATCTTATGCGAGAAGCAAAGGATTAACTTACAATTTACATGTCCGGAGAGATACAAAACTAAGCAAAAAATTAGTTGATACGGTTCTTAAGGCCGGAGGAAAAATTAACAAGAATGTAGGAACGAATAGGAGCGTAAGAAGTAACAGTAGCCGAAGCAGTAGTCTTAAAAGTTCCGGAAGCCGTAGCGGAGGTTCAAAAAGTAGCAGTAGTCGTAGTGGGAGGAGTGGTAGAAAAAGATGACAGATTATTTAGATCTCAATATTTATAGTCGAAAGTGTTTTAATACCCGTGAAAGCGCTGTTAAACTTCTGGAAACGATTTGTTTATGTGATGAATTTACTCCGGATAGATATGGTTGGTTTGAACCTATCCGCAAACCTTTTTCTAGAGAAAATATGGAAGGAGCTATAGAGGCGCTTTTAAATGAACAAGGAAATGAGTTCGAACCCGATACTCCAAACGGAATGGTTCTATTAAAACGAACTAAAAAACCAAAATGTTATTATAGCGCTGAGTGGAGTAGGTACAAACACTTTCCGTTCGAAGTGAGTTGTTACAGTATTGAGGTCAATTATGTAAAAAAGCCATCAAACCTTGAAAAATGGTTGGATCTTAATAACAAGTTGATCAATATTCACGAAGCATGGTTCGCCAGTATTACGTTATTTAAAGAAGAAATGTGGAAAAACCGTTTGATTTATGTTGTTCCAAAAGGAGCTAAGGATGAGATACCAGGTTCGGAAGTTCAAAGTTTTGTAGGCACCAAATTAAACGAAGGAATTCCAGGTATTTATTGGGGCAATTACTTTAACAAGTTCTATGTTGATTGGTTGGGTCGAGAAAAATTTGAAACCCTACCTTGCATCCGTAAAGAATATTTTCCTGATGGAAGCGTTTTCTTTACCACTGCTGAATATCCCTGGGATTGGGATACAGAGGAATGCAGAAAACTCCAAAGACAAGTTATGGAACATTTAGGAAAAGAAGCTTTCTTCGATATGGAAACTTTTCGGCAAACGGTTAAAGAAAAATTAGGTAAAAATGGCATTACAGACCCTGAAAAGTTATTACCCAAAGTTAAAACACCCAAATTTCCTTTTTAATTTAAAACTGGCTAAAGCCCGGAAAATACCGGGCTTTAGCTTAATTTTCTCTTATTTAACCATAATAGCTTCTCTTTCAATGAGTCCTGTTTCTTAAAAAACATTTTTTCTTTAAGGAGGACACTATGAGTTACGATTTATATTTTTGCAGAAGACAGAATGATCCTTTAACAAAAGAAGAGCTTATAGATTATTTTAATAATTGCCCGCATTATCAAGTGTTAGAAGGTGAACAAGGCGATCTCCAATTTTGGTATGAAAATGAGGATACAGAAGTATATTTCTCTTTTGATTTTTGTATTTCAAATGAGGAACAAGAAAATACTGTACCAGAAGGTTTTTATGATACCGGTCTCTCTTTCAATATAAATTTTCTAAGACCTACATTCTTTGCCTTGGAAGCAATGCCTTTGATAGAAGAAACAGCTAAAAAGTTTGATCTTTTAGTCATAGATCCCCAAGATCACGAAATAGGTGGAAATAGTTGGCCAAAAGAGTGTAAAGCCGATGAACTAGTTACTACCTGGGAAAAAAGTAACGTCTTTGCGATAGAGAGGATCAATTCCCAAGGTGAAGATTTGCTCCATATGCCAAAAGAAAAATCACTCTTGTTATGGAACTATTTAAAAGAAAAGAATACTTTTCAAGATAAATTGGGAGATGAGGTATTTGTTCCTCAAATTTTTCTCATCCAACGGGAGGGCGAGAAAGATTTACATCGAGTGATTACTTGGACCCAGGCAATACCTCAGATTTTCCCCGAATGCGAGTATATAATTGTTTTAATAGAAAAAAGAAGGTTTGGGTTAAAAAACAAAGCCGAGGAGGGGATTATCCCTTACCATTTGGTTATCTCCCAAATTGAGCAATACCTTGAACCTATTGATGGACCTATTCCCAACCTGAAGATCCTCAAACCACAAAAGGCCGCAGAAGTGGTTGATATTTTCAACGGTTTTAAAATTGATGATTATGATGACTTTCTCAGGGTTGGTTTAGATAATTTTATAGATATTAAAATTTAAGTGTAGGAAATCACCTATGCCTATCATTAAGCCGGGCTTTTTAATCCCGCTACTATAACCCCAGCCTCGCCGGTTCATCACCCAGGATAAATGGGACGGAGAAATCGACCACCCCGTCAGCCAGAATAAGTACATTCTACGCCTACAACAACCCGGTCAACCACATCGACCCCACCGGGGAAAGCGCCTGGGGCTTCATCAAGGGCTTTGCCAATGCCGCCTTCGGCATCAGTGAAATGGTGCGGGACGTCAAGACCCTGACCAACAAGAATACCTCCACCTGGGACAAGATCAAAGCCGGGGCCAGACTGACCCTGAACGTGGCCTCCGCCGTAGCCACCTTTACTCCTGTGGGAGTAGTGGCCAAATTGGGCCGGGCGGCCAAAGTAGTCCAGTACCTGAACAAGGCCAATTCCCTCAGGAGACAGACGGAAGGGGCCTACCAAAGCTTAAAAGGAGCCAGGGATAGCTTAAGGACCTTGACTTCAAAGGATAAGAGGATCAGCAACAAGGAGCGCATGGCGGCCCTTGGCAAATTGGCCCTAACCGCCGGGGGTATGACCTTCGGTAAGTTCCCGGGTAAACATCCTCTGTCGGGTAAGCTGGGCTTTGCGGCTAAGAATGGTTCTGTTGGTAAGGCTAAGGTAGCTCTCAAAAGGAATTCAGGCATTGGGTCCAAACTTAAATTCAATTACGAGAAAATAGGGCGCAAGGCTTTAAGTGGTTTCTCCAAAGAAAAGATTGGAGAAATCGGTAGTAGAATCTATATGAAGATGAAAGGCATCAAACCCTTGAAGGGCTTCTATAAAACAGTTCAAGGCCCAGATAACCTGGGTAGAAAAGGTAAGGTATTATATAATGTTGAGGCCAAGGCAGATGGTGGTAGTTTGAAACGGACAAATTTTGGTCGCCAGGGAAGTTATAAGTGGTCCCGCCGTAAAGGAGAAATGATGCAGAAGAATACTCCTGGTAATCTTAACCCGGCTACTCTCAGAAGACCTCCAAGTCGTCCTCAAATTAAGGCTCGACAAAAGTTGGGAAAAATTCTTGAAATGAGGGCTCTTAATGAATCTTCCAATTATCGCTCTATAACTGTGCATACCAATACCAGGACGGGGGTTATGAAGGTCAGGGATAACCTTACCGGTTCCCGTTATAAAGAAGTAGGCAATGTATATAAAGCGGTAGGTCAAGCCAAGGTTAGGAGTATATTGAGAAGCAGTTCCGGAAACAGTTCTAAAAGTAGTTCTAGAAGCAGTTCCAGAAGTTCGCGGAGTAGGAGACGTTAAGTTTAAATCAGAGGTGATGCCAGTGACTAAGAGGCCTTCAAAAGATACCTTATTAAAAATGATTAAGCAAGATACAGAAAGTAGAGAATGTGCTTTTACATCGCTAACGGATAATGAAGTTACGAATAAAAGTGGGGCTCTGGATGCTATTGCCGGTAAAACAATGTATATAGCAATATCGACATTTTTACTGGGTAATACGGCAAAATCACTGGAACTTCTAAATGAAGCGGTGGAATATTATTTAAAAGCCTTGAAAGAAGGGCAGAAAAATATTCCCCCTGAAAAAAAATGGATAGATATCCGGTATGTTGGGGTTTCTTATGATTACGAAAATGCCGTTCATTGTTCTATTATTGCCTCTAATCTCCAGATGACTAAAAGTCTTCTTGATCTACTGTATCCGCCCTGGGATACCCCTTTATGGGTGAAAGAATACCCCTATGCACTTAAGTATTATTTTAACGGGGAATATGAAGAAGCCCTTAAGTTAACCGAGAAACTGGAACAGAAGAAAGGAGAGAAAAAGATTTATAAACCCTTGGGTTTACTCCTTAAGGCTATAATCCAAAAAGATAGGGTACTTTTCGGGGAAGCCCTAACAGAACTGCTTAAAATCCACCATAACTTAGCCACCAGGGGTAATTTACGCTATACCGCTGATTCTTACATTTGCCTACATGGATTAGCGCTGGCAAAATTAGCGCAGCAGGCAGGGATTCAAGTGGAAGTAGAAAATGATTACATGCCCAAGACATTGTTTGAGTAATTGTTAAACGTGAGCTAAAGCAGGGAACAAAGAATTCCCTGCTTTCTTCTAACAATTTCACCTTCACCTACGACTCCCTGGGCCGCCGTACCAGCATGACCGAGGACGGCAAGAAGGTCACCAAGTACCTTTACCAGGGCAACACCTTCAAGGTGGCCAAAGAGATCAGGCCTGATGGGGAAGAACTGACCTTCAGCTATGACAAGGACGGCAACCCCCTGACCATGAAATACAAAGGCCAGGTCTACTACTACCTGTACAACGGCCACAACGACGTAGTTGGCCTCACCGACGCCAAGGGTGTTAAGATAGCCGAATATACCTACGACCCCTGGGGTAAGGTAATCAAGGTCAAGGGCACCGAGCGGGAAGGTGAAGACGACGAAGAAGACGGAGAAACAGACGACGGCGAAGATATCGCCAAGCTAAACCCCTACCGTTATGCCGGCTACCGCTACGACGACGAAACCAAGCTCTACTACCTCCAGACCCGCTACTATAACCCCAGCCTCGGCCGGTTCATCACCCAGGACAAGTGGGACGGAGAAATCGACCAGCCCGCCAGCCAGAATAAGTACATCTACGCCTACAACAACCCGGTCAACTACATCGATCCCACCGGGGAAAGCGCCTGGGGCTTCATCAAGGGCTTTGCCGATGCCGCCTTCGGCATCAGCGAAATGGTGCGGGATGTCAAGACCCTGACCAACAAGAATACCTCCACCTGGGACAAGATCAAAGCCGGGGCCAGACTGACCCTGAACGTGGCCTCTGCCGTAGCTACCTTCACCCCTGTAGGAGCAGTGGCCAAATTGGGTCGGGCGGCCAAGGTGGTCAATTACCTGAACAAGGCCAATTCCCTCAGGAGACAGACGGAAGGGATCTACCAAAGCTTAAAAGGAGCCAGGGATAGCTTAAGGACCTTGACTTCAAAGGATAAGAGGATCAGCAACAAGGAGCGCATGGCGGCCCTTGGCAAACTGGCCTTAACCGCCGGGGGTATGACCTTCGGTAAGTTCCCGGGTAAACATCCTCTGTCGGGTAAACTGGGCTTCGCAGCTAAGAATGGTTCTATTGGTAAGGCTAGGGTAGCAGTTGGGAAATTCAATGCTAAGAAAAACAAAGAGCGCATCGGGATGCGCAACATGGATAAAGCCATGAAAACCCTCGGTTACGAGAAGGATAAACGATTTAAGAAAGGCTACCACGGTTTTGACGGGGTATATAAGAATAAGAAAACCGGACAGCTTGCTGTTGCGGAAGCAAAATACTCCAAAAAGGGCGGTCTTAGCTCCCTTTTGGCTAAGGTTAAAGGCGGCTACAAACAGATGAGTACACTTTGGGTTAAGAAGAATGCTGCAAAAGTACCAGGAAAATTAGGTAAAGAGTTAAGAACTGCTTTTGAAAAGCGTCAACTTGGCAAAATTTTAGTGGTGACCACTAAAAAAGGTGTTAAAGCTAAAGATTTAAACAGCAATAAAGTAGTTTACAATAAAAATAGAACCTCATATTCAAAGAGTGTCGCAAGTAAAACGTCCGGAAAGTCTAATTCAGGTAGAACTTCTAACAGGGGGTCTCGAAAGAGATGAAACAATTAACAAAGCCCCAACTAATCCGTCATTTAAATGTGCTATTAGATCTGGTTAATGAATATGAAGAAAGGAGGAAAGAGTTAATTCCTGAAGACTTAATCGATGCAAACCTTTCTGGGCAGGCAGATGCATTGATTGACTTGAGTATTTGTCAATATCTACTGGGTGAAAAAGAACAAGCGAATCTGAGCTTTTCCCGTGCTTCAGAAAAATATATCGAAACCTTCAAGTTTTATATCGATTATCCCAAAGATGACGAAGATACATGTGCTGATGTCCATAGTGCACTTCGGGGTATTTATACAGCTCTTATTTCAGAAAACGGCTTAGAGACAGAAATGGGTAAAGTTATCTTGAAAACCGTAGAAATGAGGCAGAGTAAAGGGCAACACT
>JAJZSN010000014.1 GCA_021849745.1 Bacillota bacterium
TGTTGTGTTTGATTCCCTCAGGATGAAAGCAAGGCTTTCGGGGTTATTGCCTGGGGGGCGGCGGCAGCGGCCTTGGCTAAAGCCAACAAGGTCATCGTCAAAACTCCCCATGAAGCCCTGGGTGTACCCACCAAGGAAGCCAATGCCCAGGGGTTGAAGGCCACCAAGCAGGTTATAAATATGCTCCGGGATCAGGCCTACCTGCCCACCTGCCGATTGGAGGAAGAGGTGGTAATGATCAAGCAGGAGACCAGGGCCATTGTGGACCGGGCCCTGGAACTGGGGGACGGTGACCTGGCCATTGGAACGGTGCGGGCTTTTGAGGCCGGGGTGGTGGATGTCCCCTTCGCTCCCAGCCGTTTTAATGCCGGAAAAATTTTACCGGCCCGGGATAACGAAGGTGCGGTAAGATTTTTGAACTGGGGCAATTTGCCTTTTACTGAGGAGATCAGGGATTTTCACCGGGAGAAGATTGCCGTCCGGGCCCGGGCAGAGAACCGGGATGCGACTTTTCAGATGGTCATTGATGATATTTATGCCATCGGGAAGGGAATGATGGTGGGGCGGCCCCGGTAATTCTGCTCGGCTGAATTACCGGGCCTTTTTTGGGAGGGATTTTGATGAAAATAAAAGATGTAATCCTAGCTCCAGGTCTCACGGGATTTTTTTTCGATGATCAACTTGCCATTAAAGGTGGGGCTAAATTAGATGGTAATACCTATCTAGGGGAGCCTCGGACTGCCGGGTTCACTTCTGTGCGGCAGCGGGGGGAGGCTGTATCAGTTTTGTTGGTTTTGGAGGATGGTCAGATAGCCCATGGGGATTGTGCTGCGGTTCAGTATTCGGGGGCCGGAGGGAGGGATCCTTTGTTTTTGGCCCAGGATTTTCTGCCTGTTATCAAGGAGCAAGTTGTGCCTAAGCTGGTGGACCGGGAGTTGGGTGAATTTCGGTCTTTGGCTGAAGAGTTTGATGGGCTGACTGATGATGAGGAGCGGCGGTATCATACGGCCATCCGGTATGGAATTACCCAGGCAATACTTGACGGGGTGGCTAAGAGCAAGAGGGTGACCATGGCTCAGGTGGTGGCGGGGGAATACGGGATTGAACCGGTCTGGAAACCTATACCCGTTTTCTGTCAGACCGGGGATGACCGGTATAACAATGCGGATAAAGCTATTATCAAGAGGGCCGATGTTTTGCCCCACGGGTTGATAAATAATGTCGAAACTAAGCTGGGCAAACAGGGGGAAATTCTGTTAGAATATATTCAGTGGTTAAAAGGCAGGGTTTTTCTCCTGGGCGGGGAGGATTACCGGCCGGTTCTGCATATCGATGTTTACGGCACCATTGGACAGGCTTTCGGTGATAATCAGGGGAAGATCCTGGATTACCTGGGCCGCCTGGAAGCCGCCGTTGCCCCCTTAAAGCTCCGAATTGAAGGCCCGGTGGACGTGGGCCACAAAGAAGGACAAATCGAGGTCTTGAGTGAACTTTGCCGGTCTCTGAAAACCCAAGGCTGCGGGGTAGAAATTGTGGCCGACGAATGGTGCAATACTTATGAAGATATTGTGGAATTCGTAGATGCCGGGGCCGGGGATATGGTTCAGATTAAAACCCCTGACCTGGGAGGCATCAATAATACCATCAAAGCAGTACTTTATGCCAAAGCAAAAGGCATAGGCGCCTACCTAGGCGGCACTTGCAACGAAACTGACCGCTCCGCCCAAGTCTGCGTCCACATTGCTCTAGCTACCCGCCCTGACCAGATGCTGGCCAAGCCGGGTATGGGAGTGGACGAGGGCTTCATGGTGGTCATGAATGAGATGAACAGGACGTTGGCGCTACTAAGGGGTTGTTGACAATTGAAAAGCAGCGATTTTGCGGAGGCCCGTGTGCTGCTTAAGCGTACCGAAAGGTAAAAAGAGTCGGGCTGGCTCCCTCAACCCTACCCCCCTTAGCAGAACCGACCTTTTTACCCGAGGGACGCTTTAGCAGCACTAGGGCCGGAGCACATGAGCGCGTTCAATTGTCAACAACCCCCGACCCCAGATTGCTACCCCCAAAGGAGTGCATGCATCATGGCCAAAGTAGGCCTCACCACAACCATACCCATGGAAATTATCTACGCCGCCGGAGACATCCCGGTGGACCTCAATAATATTTTCATTACCCATGAAACCCCCCAGGGCCTGGTGGAGGAAGCGGAAATCGCCGGCTACCCGCGCAACCTGTGCGGTTGGATTAAAGGTCTTTACAGCACTGTCCTGCAGGCCGGAGATATCAGCAAGGTGGTTGCTGTAACCCAAGGGGACTGCAGCAATACCCATGCCCTCATGGAAACCCTGGAGGTTCAAGGGATTGAGACCATTCCCTTTGCTTTTCCCTTTGACCGGGATAGGGATATGCTAAAACTCCAAATAGAGAAACTTATGGCCGCCTTTGGGGTGGACTGGGATCAAGTCAATGAGGCCAAGGCTAGGTTGGACAAGGTTCGCCGCAAGGTTTGGCGGTTGGATGAGGCTACCTGGCGGGAGAACAAGGTTAGCGGTTTCGACAACCATCTCTGGCTGGTCAGCTGTAGCGACTTTAACGGGGACCCTGAAGGGTTTGAAGCTGATTTGGACCGGTTTATGGCAGGGCTGGAGGCGGCCCGGGAATACCAACAGGATGTGCGACTGGGCTACATCGGGGTACCTCCTATTTTCACCGACCTTTACGATTATCTGGAGTCCCAGGGGGCCAGGGTGGTTTTCAATGAAGTGCAAAGGCAGTTCACTCTCCCCTTCGACACCGACGACCTGGTGGAGCAATATCGAAATTATACATATCCTTATAATATTTTTTTCCGGCTGGAAGACATCCGGCGGGAAATTGAAAAACGCAATATCGAGGGCATCATCCACTATACCCAGAGTTTTTGTTTCCGCCAGATTGAAGATATCATCATTCGGCAAAAGCTGGATGTTCCCATCCTGACCCTGGAGGGGGACAAACCTAGTAAGTTGGATGCCCGCAGTAAGATGCGAATTGACGCTTTTATAGAGATGCTTCGTTAGGAGTGGTACCGTGATTTGTGGCATTGATTTGGGCAGCAGGAACGTGAAAATAGCCTTGCAAAAGCCGGGGGAACCCTGGGAGTTTCACCAGTTTGACACCATTCTTTTCTACAGGGAGTACGGCCGGAAGCAAGGGGAAGAATTGGTGATAAATTTTCAGGGGTTAGGACTGCCTTCGGTGGATAAAATAATCTCAACAGGCTATGGCCGCAATACCCTACAGCTGGCCGGGGCCGCCCAGATTCCCGAGATCAAGGCCCACCTTCTGGGGGCCGTCCACCAGACCGGGTTGCAAGATTTCACTTTGCTTGATTTAGGCGGCCAAGACAGCAAGATTATTAAAGTGCGTAATGGTAAGATGCTTGATTTTCAGACCAATGACAAGTGTGCCGCCAGTTCGGGGCGGTACCTGGAAAATATGGCCGAGGTATTGGGTATCAGGCTGGACGAACTGAGCAAACACCATGCCGATCCGGTGGAACTCAACTCCACCTGCGCCGTTTTCGGCGAGTCCGAACTTATCGGCAAAATCATCGAGGGCCACAGCATAGCCCATCTGGCCGCCGGGATTAACTATACCATCTTCAAAAGGGTGCAGCCTATGCTGCGCCAGTTAGCCAGCGACACCCTCGTATTCACCGGCGGAGTGGCCCACAACCAAGCCCTGCGCCAGATTATCGAAAAAGAAATGTCCTGCCGGGTAGTTATCCCGGAACACCCCCAGTATAATGGGGCCATAGGCTGTTGTGTATCTGCTGCGCAGTAAGGGGTTAGGTTTTAGGGGTTAGGGGTCAGGTTGGGGATGGTTCGTAGTTCATAGTTCGTAGTTCGTAGTTTAAGGCACCGAAAAAATCTAACATCCAACATCTAAAAATCCTAAGAAACGAGGAATACCGTCAACTAAAAGCTGACAGCTGATAGCTGATAGCTGACTAACGAGGAAAACCCATGAAAACAACCGTTCTTGGCTGCTGGGCGCCTTATCCCCGACCGAGTGGGGCCTGTTCCGGCTATCTAATACAAAGTAACACCACAAACATATTACTGGACTGCGGCAACGGAGTGTTGAGTAAACTCGGCCAGGTGATGGATTTCCGGACTCTGTCCGGGGTGGTTATCACCCATTATCACCCTGACCATTACATGGACTTGTTCTGCCTGCGCCATGCCATTTGGGGCAGTCTAAAAGACGGTTCCCGAACCGACCCTTTACCCCTTTGGCTACCTGGGGAACCGGTGGAAATATATAGGGAACTGGCCAAATATCAAGATGTTTTTGCCATTTCCGTCTTCGAAGAATTACCTGATGGTCTTGGGCCGGGGGATAAAACAGTTATGGTTGGGGATTTGCAGGTGAGTTTTCACCGTACCAACCATCCTTTGCCCTGTTACGGAGTTGCCATAACCCCCACGGGCCGCTGGGAGCCCAAGCTGGTTTACACTGGGGATACCGCTTACGACCGGGGATTGATACCCTTTATCAGGGAAGCCGACTTACTGATTTGTGAAGCCAGCCTCCAGGAAAAAGACGCCGCAGCCGCCAAGGCCGGCCACCTCACAGCGGCCCAGGCCGGCCAACTGGCTAATGAGGCAGGGGTGAAGACTCTTCTCCTAACCCACTTCTGGCCCGAATATGACCTGGAAGTGTTAAGGCAGGAAGCCGAGGCCGCTTTTGGTCGGGAGGTATTATTGGCAGGGGCCCTCTTACAAGAATACCCCTTAACAGGAGGTACTATCATGCATGAAATAAAAATCCTTTCCCCCACGGCCATCCTGGGGTATGGTTTTCCTGAGGGATCCTTCCGGGCGGGGATGGACAGAAAGCCCCAGGTCATTGCTGTTGATGCCGGTTCTACCGACCCCGGGCCCTATTACCTGGGGGCAGGGGTTTCCTTTACCGACAGGATGGCGGTTAAACGGGATCTTTCCATCATCCTGGAAGCCGGGCGGCAGGCCGACATCCCGGTAATCATCGGTTCTGCAGGGGGATCAGGGGCCGCACCCCACCTAGAGTGGAATCTGGAGATCATCAGGGAAATCGCCCGGGAAAAGGCCTTGCGCTTTCGGATGGCCGTCATCGGGGCCGATATTGACAAGCAATTTCTCACCGAGAACCTCAGGGCAGGCCGGGTCAAGGTTCTGGAACCTGGCCAACCCTTGACCGAAGAGGCCATCGGCAATACCAGCCACATAGTGGCCCAAATGGGTATGGAGCCCGTCATGGAGGCTTTGCGCCAGGGGGCCCAGGTGGTTCTGGCCGGGCGGGCCTACGATCCGGCTCTTTTTGCAGCTTGGCCGGTACTCCACGGCTTTGACCAGGGTCTGGCCCTCCACATGGGCAAAATCTTGGAATGTGCCTCCATTGCCTCCACTCCGGGCAGCGGTAGTGATTGCATGCTGGGTACATTGTACCAGGACTCCTTCGTCCTGGAGCCTTTAAACCCGGAACGCCGGTGCACCGTTACTTCGGTGGCGGCCCATACCCTTTATGAGAAGACTAACCCAATTTTGCTGCCCGGACCGGGAGGGACCATAAACCTGGAAGGAGCGGAATTTGAGCAGGTGGATCAACGGACGGTGAAGGTTACCGGCAGCAGGTTTATTCCGGCGGAGATATACACCCTCAAGGTGGAGGGGGCGGCCCTGGCGGGTTACCGGACAGTCTCCATCGCCGGGGCCAGGGATCCTGTGTTTATTAAAGAGATTGACCATATCATAGCCGGGGTCAAAGCTAGAGTTGCCGATAATTTCCGCCATATCCCGGCAGAGAGTTACCATCTGTTTTTTCATATCTATGGCCGTAATGGGGTGATGGGAGACTTGGAACCCCGGCAGGAAATCACTTCCCATGAGTTGGGTATCGTCATGGAAGCAGTGGCGGGAAGTCAGGAATTAGCCAATACCATCTGTAGCTTTGCCCGTTCCACCATGCTCCACTACGGATACCCCGGCCGCTTGGCCACCGCCGGTAACCTGGCTTTTCCCTACTCACCGTCGGATTTCAAGGCCGGGGAGGTTTATCGGTTCAGTATCCACCACTTGCTGGAGGTGGCTGACCCGGTGGAGTTATTCCCCATCCAATGGCTGGAACTGTAGCAAGAGGAGGTGGCTGAAGGTGGGACAAAAATATCCCCTGACCCAATTGGCCGAGGTAATCCGCAGCAAAAACGCCGGCCCATTCGAACTGACTCTGGACATCATTTTCAAGGAACAGGCCACTTATGAGAAAGTCAAGGCCGACCGGGCCGTCACCAGGGAACTGGTGGCCGGCTTATACAAGATTCCGGTGGAAAAAATCATCGCCCTGGTGGAATTCGACCCGGCCCGGGCCATCAAAATCACCATGGAGCGGCCCCGGCCCGCCGGGGAACTGGGGGAAACCGATGTTTACGGGGCCCAGCAGCATGGGCCTCTGCTGGCCCTGGAAATAGAGCTGGCCGATGAAAGTTAACTAATTCCCAGGAAAAAGCAGGAATAAGCCCCCTTGAGTAGAATTTAGGAAGTGTATCAAATCTTGCCCTGCAGTCTAAACTACCATTGAGGTGTAGTCATGGCTATTTCGGTTATGCACGGCTATTTGATGCAAGCTGCCTATTTTGCCCCCCGGGGAAAGAAACGCTTACTCCTTTTAGGCAGCAATATCGGCCAAAGATATCTGAGCCCCGAGGATAAACTTATCGGCCTTATCGGCGAAGCCGGTTCAGGCAAATCCCTCCTCATCCGGGGTATGTTTCCCGGTTTAGAGTTAACCAATGATGATGACGGGATCAATATCCGGCCTCTGCCTCTTCTGGCCGATGCCCAGCGGGAGCATTTCCGCTACCGTACGTACCACATTGACGCTCGCTTTGAAACCGCCTTCACCCAGACCTGGATGCTGGCGGAAGCGGTGCGCAAGGCCATCGACCATGGCCGCCGGGTGGTCATAGAGCACTTTGATCAATTGTACCCTGCCCTGGAAATCAACGCCGAGGTTCTCATCGGAGTGGGGGAGGAAGTTATCGTCACCAGGCCAGGGATTTTCGGGCCGTACCCGAAAGATATCGCAGCTATCGTTTTCGAGTCCATCAAATACCGCCGCATGGCCCATACCGCCGAAGACATCACCGGCCTGGTACTGGAGGAACTGGGCATCAAGAAGCCCCAAGCCCATAGTGACATTAAACACGGTTTTATTTTGGAATTTTCGGAAAAACCTGACCTGGACTTTGACTTTGTCGAAAAACGGGTTTTGGAATATATTGCTCAGGATCTGATTATTAATCACTATGACGAAAACCATATCAAAATAGGGGAAAGGGTTTGCCAGTGCACCGGCCCCCGAATTCACCTACGACGCACCGGGGAAATCGAAGGGTTCCACCTAATAAAGGAATTTAAGTGGGATCCCATCGACAAGCTCTATGTCCTGGCCGGCCTGGTAGGGACGGGTTCATAGTTCATAGTTCAACAACGAACTATGAACTATGAACTGCGAACTAAAACATCCCCAACAACTACGAACTATGAACTATGAACTAAACAAGGAGGCATATCACTTTGACCAGACTTGATGGAAGAGCCGTGGATCAACTGCGGCCTGTGAAAATTACACGAAATTATATCATTCATGCCGAAGGCTCGGTATTAATTGAAGTGGGGGCTACCAAGGTTATTTGTACCGCTACGGTGGAAGAAAAAGTTCCTCCTTTTCTCAAAGGCCAGGGCCGCGGCTGGGTCACCGCCGAATACAGCATGCTGCCCAGGGCCACCCAGTCCAGAAACCAACGGGAGGCTACCAAAGGTAAATTGGGCGGGAGAACCCATGAAATTCAACGGCTCATTGGCCGGGCCATGCGCTCTGTGGTTAATCTCGGAGCCATGGGGGAACGGACGGTACTCCTTGACTGTGACGTCATTCAAGCCGACGGTGGAACCCGTACAGCTTCTATAACCGGGGCTTTTATTGCCATGATGGATGCCTTTGGCAAGCTGGTGAAATCCGGACAATTGAGCCAATTGCCCATAACCGATTATCTTGCCGCCACCAGTGTGGGCAAGATTAACGGGCAAACTATGCTGGATCTATGTTATGAAGAGGATTCCCGGGCTGAAGTGGACATGAATGTGGTGATGACCAGAAGCGGTAAGTTTGTGGAGGTTCAGGGTACAGCTGAAGAAGCTCCCTTTAGCCGTGAAGAACTCAACGACATGTTGGTTTTAGCCGAAAAAGGAATTAAAGAACTTATCACCATTCAGGAAAAGGCTTTGACAAAATGACTTGGAGGGCAGCTGTGAGACTGGTTTTAGCTACTAATAACAAGGGTAAGGTTAAGGAACTCAAGGAAATGCTGGCAGAGTTGCCGATAGAAATATCCTCATTGGAGGATTATCCTGAGCTGGGGGAAATTGAAGAAAACGGAACCACCTTTGAGGAAAACGCCTTAATCAAGGCCAGGGCCGTGGCCCAGCATACCGGCTTACCGGCCATGGCTGATGATTCCGGTTTGGAAGTTGATTTCCTAAATGGCGCTCCAGGGGTTTATTCTGCCCGTTTCGCCGGTGAACCCAAAAGTGATGAAGCCAATAACGCCAAACTCCTACGGGAGTTAGCCGGAGTGCCTGAGGAAAACCGTTCCGCCCGTTTTCGCTGCGTAATCGCCTTGGTTCACCCCGACGGCAGAGAGTATACAGCCCACGGTACCTGTGAAGGCAGGATTACCTTTGAACCCTCGGGCAGCGGCGGTTTTGGCTATGATCCTTTATTCTATGTGGCTGAATTTGACAAAACCTTTGCCCAGCTTGATTCCACGTCAAAAAACACCATCAGCCACCGCGGCCGTGCTTTAAAGGATGCTATTAAAATTTTAAAAAATATGTTATAATAAAAAATATGTTATAATAAAAGATAGCAAAAGTTCCTGCTAAATGCGGGGACTTTTTTCGGGGTGTTGGTTATGAAAATCGGGATTATCAGTGATACCCATCAAAACCTTCAATTAGCCCAAAAAGCCATTGAACACATGGGGCCTGTTGATTTACTCCTCCATGGCGGAGACCATTACCGCGATGCTTTAAAACTGGCGGAGGAAACCGGCCTGCCTGTTAAAGCGGTAATCGGTAACTGTGATATGTCCGATGGGCCCACGGAAGAAATTTTGGACCTGGACGGATTAAGAATTTTATTGACCCACGGCCACAGGTATGGGGTTAAATTTGGATTGGACAAACTTTATTACCGGGTCCGGGAAGTTGAAGCCCAGATAGCGGTTTTTGGTCATTCTCATGTTCCTGTAGAAGAATGGGTTGAAGGGATACTTCTTTTTAATCCCGGCAGTGTCGGCAGTCCCCGCGGCCTTGGCGGTAAATCGACTTACGGTATAATATATATAAATGAAGATAAAGAAATAAAAGCGTATATTCACGAAATGAACGATTAATAATAAAATTAGCACAAAATATACTCTATGTGGTTGAATAACCAGAAATTGATGTCATAAATCTTAATATCCGGTCTTGACGCTAAACAATTTTTACGCTATACTAGTCATTGTCAGTTTCGCCGAATACTTACCGGGACATAGCGCAGTTTGGTAGCGCACCTGCCTTGGGAGCAGGGGGTCGCAGGTTCGAATCCTGCTGTCCCGACCATTTTAGTTCATAGTTCGTAGTTCGTAGTCTAGATTATCGGTTAAACAGCTATAAACAATACCCTAATGTCTTTGCTGACAGCTGATAGCTGACAGCTGACCCTCAAGAATACTCATAAGCTCGCGGGTGTAGCTCAATGGTAGAGTCCTAGCCTTCCAAGCTAGCTGCGTGGGTTCGATTCCCATCACCCGCTCCATATTGGGCTTGTAGCTCAGGGGATAGAGCAACCGCCTTCTAAGCGGTTGGTCGCAGGTTCGAATCCTGCCAAGCCCGCCATTGAAAGCTATTTTAATACATGGTGGCTGTAGTCAAGAGGTCAAGACACAGGATTGTGGCTCCTGCACTCGGGGGTTCGAATCCCCTCAGCCACCCCATATTGGGGCGTAGCCAAGCTGGTAAGGCACGGGACTTTGACTCCCGCATGCGTTGGTTCGAGTCCAGCCGCCCCAGCCATTCTTATAAGATAAGCGTCTGGACTATCTCACCAATTGGTTCCCCCCTCCGGGGATTAGGAAGCTGCGCTTCCGTCGAGTCCAGCCGCCCCAGCCATTCGTATAATTTTTTAAATGAGCCATTAGCTCAGTCGGTAGAGCACCTGACTTTTAATCAGGGTGTCGATGGTTCGAGTCCATCATGGCTCACCAACCAAATATGCGGATGTGGCGGAATTGGCAGACGCGCTGGATTTAGGTTCCAGTGGGAGACCGTGGGGGTTCAAGTCCCTTCATCCGCACCAATTCACAGCAACAAGCGGAAGTGGCTCAGTGGTAGAGCATCGCCTTGCCAAGGCGAGGGTCGCGGGTTCGAATCCCGTCTTCCGCTCCATTTTCTACAAACAAAAGGTTGGCATATGCCAACTTTTTTACATTTTAACACCTCTTAAGGGATGCCCCTTGTTTTCTTCCTCCTATGGAGGTATAATAACATTTACAGCTAAAAAACCTTTGCAGGAAAAGACATAATATTGTAGAATATATATGTTATCTTTTTTGCATAATCTGGTTAAACTCATAAGGTACATTTATATCTTATGTGTACATATAATTTATTAAGTTTCAAGGGGGAGCAAGATGAAGTCAACTGCAGAAAAAATTGAGAACAGCAAAGTGGTATTGGAAATAGAAGTGGATCAGGAAACTTTTAGACAAGCTACTGATAAAGCTTTTCGGAAGGTAGCCGGTAAGGTTAGCATTCCGGGTTTTCGTAAAGGTAAAGTACCTAGAGCCATTTTCGAACGCCATTATGGCAAAGAAGCCCTTTATGAAGAGGCCTTGGATATTGTAACCCCTGAAGCCTATTTTCAGGCTATCAAGGATAATAACATTGAGCCTGTGGCTAAACCAACATTGGAAGTTGTCCAACTGGAAGAGGATAAACCCGTCATTTTAAAGGCCACCGTGGTGGTGAAACCGGAAGTTGAATTGGGTGAATATACCGGCTTGAAAGTTGAGAAAGAAGTGGCTGAAATAACCGATGAGGATGTTGCGGCCGAACTGAAAAGACTTCAGGATCGCCACGCCAAATTGAACACCATTGAAGAAGGCAAGGTTGAAAAAGGGGATAATGCCACCATAGACTTTGAAGGTTTTATTGATGATGTAGCATTTCCCGGCGGCAAAGGGGAGAACTACTCCCTGGAGATTGGCTCCGGTTCCTTTATTCCGGGCTTTGAAGACCAGTTGGTTGGGGTAGCCATCGGCGATGAAGTTGATGTTAATGTTTCTTTTCCGGAGGATTATCATGCCACTGAACTGGCCGGTAAGCCTGCGGTGTTCAAGGTTAGGGTACATAGTGTAAAACGTAAAGAATTAGTTCCTTTAGATGATGAATTCGCCAAAGATGTCAGTGAATTCGAAACCCTTGAGGAATTAAAAAAGGACGTTTTGAATAGACTAAAAGAGACGGCTGAACAGGAAGCCCAACTCAAAGTTCGCAAACAGGTTATTGACCAAGCCGTTGCCAATGCCAAGGTTGAAGTTCCCCAGGAAATGGTGGAAAACCGGGTGGAAGAAATGGTTGCCAATATGGGTCAGCGTATGCGGATGCAGGGTCTATCTTTAGAACAATACTTCCAGTTCACCGGTACCACCCTGGAAGATACCAAGGAGAAGATGTTGCCTGAAGCCGAAGCTTCCGTTAAGGTTGATTTGGTGCTGGAGGCTATTGCCAAGGCAGAAAATATCGAGGCTTCCGAAGAAGACCTGGAAGAAGAATTTAATAAAATGGCCAAGCAATACAACCAGGAAGCGTCAGTAATCAGAAATGTCATGGAAGGCCAGGGGAACCTCGACATGATTAAGCAAGGTATTGCTTTAGAGAAAGCTATTGACTTCTTGATGGAAAAAGCAAAATAGTATAGCTTACGAATTTTAGGCGGTTTATTAAACCGCCTTATTTGCCAATTGTACAGCGCCGTAGTATAATCTTAGAAAAGGGTTTGCGATTAACTAATTTAAAGAGGTGGAAGATTCATGAGTTACCTAATCCCAATGGTAGTTGAACAAACTAATAGGGGCGAAAGATCCTACGATATTTACTCCCGTCTGTTAAAAGACCGGATTATCTTTCTTGGTGGGGCCATCGACGATAATGTAGCTAACTCTATTATCGCTCAGATGTTGTTCTTGGATGCTGAAGATCCTGATAAGGATATTCATCTATATATTAATTCTCCCGGTGGCGTGGTGACCGCCGGTATGGCCATCTATGATACCATGCAGCATATCAAGTCCGATGTATCTACAATCTGCTTGGGTCAGGCCGCCAGCATGGGTTCCTTCCTGCTGGCAGCGGGAACTAAGGGTAAGCGGTTTGCTCTTCCTTACTCCCGGATTATGATTCACCAACCTTTAGGGGGTGTACAAGGGCAAGCAACTGAAATTGAAATTCATGCTAAGGAAATCCTGCGCATGAAGGATGTCCTGAATAAGCTGTTAGCGCAGCATACCGGACAGCCCCTGAAGACCATTGAAAGAGATACCGATCGTGATTTCTTTATGTCTTCTGAGGATGCCAAAGAATATGGTTTAATCGACCAGGTAATGACGCCCATTAAGAAGTAACCCGAGAGGTGATATTTATGTATAAGTTCAGCGACGACAAAGGGCAGCTGAAATGCTCCTTTTGCGGCAAGCTCCAGGATCAGGTCAAGAAACTGGTAGCCGGCCCGGGAGTTTATATCTGTGATGAGTGCATTGAGTTATGTAATGAGATTATCGAAGAGGAACTGAGCGAAGACCTCAATGTTGAGCTGGGGGATATCCCTAAGCCCAAAGAAATCAAAGAAATCCTTGACCAGTATGTTATCGGTCAGGATTCTGCTAAGAAATCCTTATCTGTGGCTGTTTATAACCACTATAAGCGGATTAATCTGGGTAACAAAATTGATGATGTGGAACTCCAAAAGAGTAACATTGTCATGCTGGGACCAACCGGCAGCGGTAAAACCCTGTTGGCCCAAACCTTGGCCCGGCTGTTAAATGTACCTTTTGCCATTGCCGATGCTACTTCCCTTACCGAGGCCGGTTATGTGGGTGAGGACGTGGAGAATATCCTCCTCAAACTCATTCAGGCCGCCGATTACGATGTGGAAAAGGCTGAGAAAGGCATCGTCTATATTGACGAAATTGATAAAATTGCCCGTAAGTCGGAAAACCCCTCTATTACCAGGGATGTTTCCGGTGAAGGTGTGCAGCAGGCTTTACTAAAAATTCTTGAAGGTACCGTAGCCAGTGTTCCCCCTCAGGGTGGACGTAAGCACCCCCACCAGGAATTTATCCAATTGGATACCACCAACATCCTGTTTATCTGCGGAGGTGCTTTTGACGGGGTTGATAAGATTATTCAAAACCGGACTGATAAAAAGATTCTTGGCTTTGGGGCCGAAATTAAGTCCAAGAAAGAAAAAAATGTGGGTGCGGTGCTCAAAAATATCTTACCGGAAGACCTGCTCAAGTTTGGTTTGATTCCTGAATTTGTGGGCCGTTTGCCTATTATCGTGACTCTGGAGGCCCTTGATCAGGAGGCCCTGGTACGAATCCTCACCGAGCCCAAAAACGCTTTGGTGAAACAGTACCAGAAGCTTTTCGAACTGGACGGGGTAGACCTAGAATTTCAGGAAGGCGCTCTCAAGGCTATCGCCACTGAAGCCATGAAGCGTAATACCGGAGCCCGGGGCCTGCGGGCCATCATCGAGGACATCATGCTTGAAGTTATGTATGATGTACCTTCCAAGGATAACATTTCAAAGGTGGTTATCACTGAAGAGGTTATCCAGAAGAAGGAACAACCATTGGTTGTTACTACCGACAAGAAGAAAAAGAAGGAAGAAAGCGCTTAAAGACAGTCGTCAGTCGTCAGTCTTCAGTCGTCAGCTAAAACAATTAACCGCAGGATTATCCTGCGGTTTTTCCATTATGCTATAAGTAACGCTGGGTTATAGCCTCACCCGAAGTAGACCGAAATTGCCGGGGCGGGCGAATTTAGAGGAAAAATGTACCTGTGATTTTGGCTTAGATAAGTATAGTCAGGGAAAGTGGGGAGTGCTATACTTTTCTTAAAAGGGGGAATTTTTATGGCAGGGAACTGGGATATCAGGAGGATTTACCTTTATCTGGTCAGTTTCGCTACCTTGATGATGCTTATCATCGGGACAGTCCAGGTTATTGATGCGGGAGTGGAGTTTGTGTACCCTGATCCTAACATAGGGGTTACTCCTTATTATGAAAAAGAGTTGGCCCTAAAAGATTCTACTTTGACCAAGGAAGAGATTCAGAAAATCCGAGTTGAAGAAAAGGAAAGAGCCGTCAAGTCCCAAAAGTATTGGCAGGTTAAACGGCTGATTACCAGTTTTTCGTTGATTATTGTTGCCTTGCCAGTCTATCTGTATCACTGGCGGAAGATTCAAAGAGCAGAACAATAGTTTCGGGTATTACTTTGGTATACCTGACATAGAATAGTCTATCCTTGGAAAACACTAAGGATAGGCTTTTTTTAATTACAGGAGGCGGTTAGTGGTGAAGATGGTTTTTTTCGAAACGAGGCAGGATGAAAAAAATTTTTTTAAGCGACGCTTGAAGCAATACCAGGTTTCCTTTTTTCACAATATCCTTGACTTAAAAGAGCTAGAATGTGTCGATGATGTTGAAATTTTATCTGTCTTTGTTCACTCCAATATCACTGCTTCAGTTATTGAAAGTTTACCTAACCTTAAGTTAATTGCCACCCGTTCTACAGGTTTTAATCATATTGACCTGGAGGCCTGTCGGAAGAGAAGGATAACGGTAGCAAATGTGCCTGTTTATGGGGAGAACACCGTGGCTGAGCATACCTTTGCCTTAATCCTGGCTTTAAGTCGTAATGTTTACAAAGCCTATGTCCGAACCATTCGTAATAATTTTTCCATGGAGGGTTTGCAGGGGTTTGATCTAAAGGATAAAACCATTGGGGTCATCGGGGCCGGGCATATCGGCCTTCATGTAATCCGCATGGCTAAAGGCTTTGGTATGCATGCCCTGGCCTATGATGTAAGGAAAAATCCTTTTCTGGCCGAAGTTTTGCGGTTTAAATATGTAAGTCTGGAGGAGTTGCTGGCCCAGTCCGATGTGATCAGTCTCCATGCTCCTTATAACAAGCATACTCATCATCTGATTAATAGAGAAAATATCCGGCTGATTAAAAAGGGAGCCCTCCTGGTTAATACTGCCCGGGGGGAATTGATTGACACCGACGCCTTGGTAAAGGCTCTGGATGAGGGGATTTTAAGCGGTGCGGGTTTGGATGTCCTGGAGGGGGAGGATCTCTTTTTGGAAGATCAGGCCTTGCTATCCCCAGGAGTGACCCGGGAGATTCTGGAGAATGTGGTTATGAATAATATTTTGCTGCGTCGTGAAGATGTTGTGATAACTCCCCATATCGGGTTTAACAGCCGGGAGGCGGCCCAAAGAATAATGGAAACCACCTTGGGCAACATTCAGGCTTTTCTAGCCGGGACCCCGGAGAATGTGGTTAGTATAGTAGCCAGTCGCCAGTCGTCAGTCGTCAGCACTTAAGCCGGTTTTTGGGGTCGTAGTGTTACCGGCCTCGGGCTTTATGGGAGGAGTATAATTGCTTGGCATGATGTCCACGTAAATCTCACAGGTACCGCCGTACCAGTTAAGACACCAATCACATTTAGGATAAACAGTGGCTTCCACATTGGTGAGAAAAGAGATGCCGTACCCTTGAACTATAGTGATTGGTTCATATTCCGGACACTGGACAGCAATTTGATGAAGCTTAGCTCTATCAGGTAATTGCATAATTTCCTCCTTGATTTGTTGGGTTTCACGGTAAAGTTTCTTTGACACTCTTTATACATCTTTTTGTTTTAGCTGATAGCTGACAGCTGACGACTGACAGCTGTCTTAAGCCTATTATGCCCTAAAGGCAGGAAAAGCAAACAGGGGGAATATTTTCTATTAATAATTCTCCCTATAGTTGCCATAATAAACTTGTAGGAGTTTAAGGCGAAATTATGGAGGAGGAATTGTCGTATGCGGATGAATACCAATGAGTTTTTAAAAAAAGCTATGATGAACGAGCAGGAACTGGTAAGGGATTATCAAAATTTTGCCGACGAGGAAAAGAACCGCAACCATGATGACGTGGCCAAGCTCTTTTATCACTGGGCAGAGCAGGATGCCTTACGGTCCAATACCATTAAAGACCTGCTGGATAAATACGGAGAGGACTCTACCCACAAGAGTAATTAACCGACGGGAGGCCAGGTTATGGCAAAGAATGATTTCATGGATGAAAAGGGTAAACGGGAACATAACTCCATGGTCCGGGAATACATGGGTTCGGCCACCCAGATTAATCTGGACGCCAAATCCGACGATGAAGGGTATCTCACCGAAAAGGTAACAGATAAGAAACACAGAAGTCCAGTGGGTCACTCGTCAGTCATCAGTCGTCAGTCGTCAGCAAAAGAATAAGATATCGAGGAAAAAGCCTTTTTCGGTCTAACCGGAAAAGGCTTTCAGTTTTAAAAAACCGGAAAGAATCTCCCGGATTTTTTAGCTGACGACTGACAGCTGACAGCTGACTAATCCTGTCCCATCATGGAATCAATTCCGTAGTGTTCGAAATGTTCCCGTAGATGCATGATGGTTTTCTCGGTGACCCCGAATTCCTTGGCCATTTCGGCATCGGATTTGTTATTGGCCAGGCCTTCGATGAACTCGTTAAATTCAATATTGACTTCGGAGCACATGGCCTGCAGGCTGGGCTGCCAGTCCCAGGGCGCTCCCCGGGTGCTGTGAAAATCTTTGGTCATAACCAATACCCTCCTGTGTAATGTTTTTTCAGGGTTATTTTCTCCAAAGACCATAGCTATTATGACTAAAAGGAATTCCTCCAGGTAATACTATTTTTGTTTAAGGTTTCTAGAAGGAGGGTAAACCATCATGGGAGAATTTACTTCCGGAATAACTGGATTTCTGGGTTTTGTGCAGATTTTTTTTGCTATTATCATCGGCCTTTATTTTTGGAATTTGTTAAAGGCCCAGCAGGGTAATAAAAATGCTGTGGAGAAGGAGTCCCGCAAGGAATTGGAAAAGCTTCAGCGGTTGCGTAAGATTTCTTTAACTGAGCCTTTGGCGGAAAAGACCAGGCCCAGTAAGTTCGAAGAAATTATTGGCCAGGAGGAAGGGTTAAAAGCTCTAAAGGCGGCTTTGTGCGGCCCTAACCCTCAGCATGTGATTATTTACGGACCTCCGGGGGTGGGCAAGACTGCTGCGGCCAGGTTGGTATTGGAAGAGGCCAAGAAGAATACTAATTCCCCTTTTACTGAGACTTCTAAGTTTATAGAGATAGACGCCACTACCGCCCGGTTTGATGAAAGGGGTATTGCAGACCCTTTGATTGGCTCAGTCCATGACCCTATTTATCAAGGGGCCGGTCCTTTGGGGATGGCGGGGATTCCTCAGCCTAAAGCAGGGGCGGTGACTAAGGCCCACGGAGGGATGTTGTTTATTGACGAAATCGGTGAATTGCATCCGGTGCAGATGAACAAGCTGTTGAAGGTGCTGGAGGATCGCAAGGTGGTTCTGGAGAGCGCCTACTATAGTTCGGAGGATACCAACGTACCTCTACATATCCATGATATTTTCCAAAACGGGTTGCCTGCTGATTTCCGGTTAGTAGGGGCCACCACTAGGCTTGCCCATGAAATTCCTCCGGCTATCCGTTCCCGGTGCCTGGAGGTGTTCTTCCGGCCCTTGATGCCGGACGAGATAGCCGTTATTGCTACCAATGCCGCTAAGAAAATAGAGTTTCCTATGGAAGATGGGGCCTTGAAGGTGATCACCAAGTATGCCACCAATGGGCGGGAGGCGGTTAACATCGTTCAGATTGCCGCCGGTATTGCCCTGACTGATGAGCGTAAGTCTATCAGGACAGCTGATGTGGAGTGGGTGGTTAATTCCGGTCAATATACACCACGCCAGGAAAAGAAAATTCCGGCTAAACCCCAGGTGGGAGTGGTCAACGGGTTGGCTGTCTACGGACCCAATATGGGCATGTTAATGGAATTGGAAGTGGAAGTCATCCCGGTAAAACCCGGTCTGGGTAAGTTGGTGGTGACCGGGGTTATTGAGGAAGAGGAACTGGGGGGTGGCGGCAAAACCTTGCGGCGCAAGAGCATGGCTAAGGGTTCGGTGGAAAATGTCCTTACCGTGCTGCGTAAGATCGTGGGTGTGGAGCCCCTTGACTATGATATTCATGTTAACTTCCCCGGCGGGACCCCCATAGATGGGCCTTCGGCCGGTATCACCATGGCCACGGCCATTTATTCCGCTATTAAAAATATCAAGGTTGATAACACCGTAGCTATGACCGGTGAGGTTTCCATCAGGGGAGAAGTCAAGCCTATAGGCGGGGTGGTGGCCAAGGTGGAGGCGGCCCGTCTGGCGGGGGCTAAGAAGGTGATTATCCCTAAGGAGAATTATCAGAAGATGTTTGCCGATTTGGAGGGAATTGAGATAGTTGCGGTAGAACGATTGGAAGAGGTTTTCCGCAATGCCCTGCTTTCCCTTGAGGAAACGGTAGAGAAGGACTGCCGGGTGCCTCAGGTGGAGATTTTGACGGCAAGCGTGTTTTAGCTATTAGTCGTTAGCGCAAATAAAGCATCTCCGGTTAGGCAACCGGAGATGCTTTATTTTTCCATAACACATTGAAAGGCCTCCAAGCCACCCCTGACCGCCGAAAGTCCTTCAAGCCAAAGCCCGAAGCTAATTCGACAAGAACACCTCCAAAGCTCTCGCCAGGGGACTCCAGATATCGCTAATCAATGTATTAGGGTTGGGCAGGGGGATGCCTGCCTTATGGGCTGCCACCAGCAGTATTCCATTGGTCAGCAGTGCGGAGAAGACGGCGATTTCTCGCCACATTTTCCGTTGGATTAAGGGTGGTACTTCATACCAAATAAGGGCTATAATTAAAAGTATGAATAAAACAGTCATGAGGGCACCTCTTTATTCTATTTCCAAGGTTCCAGGGGTTCCGTCAGAAACCCGCTATGAATAATACTGGTTTGTACCTGAAATTCAACGCCCACTTCGGGGAAGACCTTTTCCCACCGGGGGGCCAGAATTTTCCACTCCTGGGGGTAGCGGCGGTAAAAGTGATTTCCCAGGCCGATTACGTCTACGGCATACTGCTTTTGAATCTTGTAAAAGGTTCCCCGAACCCGTTCTTCCATATCCCTGGCAAACTCCTTTTCCAGATGGTGGATGGTAGCGGGTTCACCCAGGGGAAGGGGGCAATGAACTTCTTTTAAATCACCCTCCATTTTTATTTTTATGGTAAAGACCGGTTTCCCACGGGCTATGGACGGAGTGATTTCGGTGCTGCCCCGCATAATGTCCACGGAGAGCTTTTCCTTGGGATGGTTAGGGCAGGGGATGGTGATGATACCCTTGGTGGCTTCCCCTTTCAACCATAATAGCCCCCTGGTTTCTTTGCGGTCTAGCCAGCCCACCAGTTTAGCTTCCCTAAAAAGGGCGGTACCGGTGAGCTTGGCCTGGGGGGGCATTTCATTTTTCCGGTTCCCTTGATCCCCTTTTTCATCATTATCCGGGCCGGGGAGCTTTTTCAGTTCACTTAGACCTACGGTGGCTAATCCAACTTCCGGTGCTGCCGGATTAATACCGGTTTTGGTCATCATGGTAACGAAGTCCTTAAGATTTACAGTCAGACCGGTTTTAGAACGAATCAGGAAACCGATGCGCTGGGCCGGGGTGCTCTCCAGTTCCGCATGACTCCTTAAGATATCTTCGGCCTTGCCCCTGGTGACCATGATCCACATGATCTCTCGGGGCTGCTGGGCCCTGGCGAAGAAGTCCAGCACCTGGTTAACTCCGTCCCTGGCCAATCGGTCGCCCATGACTAAGAGGATGGTATGTCCCCAGTAAAGATCCCGGGAGCTTTCCGTGGCCAGGTTGCGAGTCGCCTCGAAGATGGTATCCCCGGTGCCGGAGATAATCCAGGTAGGTTTTTGACCTGGGCCGAACCCGGCCTGTTTGGTTCCGGCAGTCAGGGACTTGGGTTTGGCAATTTGGAGGGTCAGACGTAATTGGTTGCTCTGGGGTTCTTGATCCAATCCTACGGCCAGGATTACTGCCAAGTCATTTATTTCCTTGCGGCTCCAGCAGCCGGGAGTTAGTAGAAGCAGAACTATCATCATTGCTGCCAGGGTTTTTCTGAACATTTCCGGCGCCTCCTTTTTTCCTTAATATAGCGATAACCAGCAGCAGTAAGGGTAGTCCGCCTTCAAAGGTGGTCAGGGTATACATGGGAAAAGGCACAGTGGCAAATTTCAGGAAGTCTATAAAGTGTTCATAAATAATCAAAGCAAAAAAGACCAGTATTATCCCTGCCGGTCCCACCAGGGGGCGGGGGTCTTTCAGTCTGAACCACTCTGCCATCCCATATACTCCAGCGTAATAGACCAGGCATATCTTAGTGAAAGCTCCCCCTACCCACATTACCATAGCGAGGGCCTCCAGGCGTTCGATAAAATTGCCAATACTGATGATCCGGGTACCTGTAAGGCCTGGGAATATAAGATGTGAGGTGTATTCCGGCCCAAAAGTGGCCACCACCCCGATAATTACCTGTAAAAGTAAAATTCCCACACCTATGGTGGTCACAAGATAAACCCTTTTGATTTCTCCGGGGTTGGCCAAGTGGGATAAAATCATTAATCCTATTACTATTTCCCCTATCCAGGCCAGTGGGAACAAGGAACCTCGAACCACCGGTTTCCAACCTTCAGCAAGAATAGGGGTAAGATTGGTGAAATCCATGTCTTTAGCTGTCAGAAAAAATATAATTACTATGGATAAGATAACCAGGGCGAAAAACAGGATGTTAACCCTGGCGATAACCTCCAGACCGTTATGGACAGCGTAGGCGGCCAGGATGGTAATGATGATGATAAAGACCCAGACAGGAGTTTCCGGCATAAAAGAAATGACCAGAAAATCGCCGAAGGAGCGAATTATAATGGCTGCCAGGTGAAGAAAATACCATAGGTAGAGAAAACCCACCACTTTTCCCAATACCGGGCCCAGGATGGTGATAGAGAATTGCAGCAGGTTCTCTCTGGGGAAACGCTGTTGGAGTTTAGTAAAAATAAAAGCCAACAGCAATCCACCGAAGGTGGCTACCAGGGCCGAAAGCCAGGCATCCTGCCGGGCCGCCTCGGTGGTGATGGCCGGTACCACCAGAATTAAGGTAGCGGTGACCATATTTATCAAAAGCAAGGTGGCCTGGACCCAGCTAATTCTTGTTTTTTCTGCCATTGGCTTCACCACCTTGTTCCTGACCGGGCCACCGCCTGGTATAAGGCCGCTGCCGGTGCAGGTTACCTTTTTTAATTAAAGGGGGCCGGGTTAGCATTGTCCACCAGGGGGTTCTGATTACTGTATCCTTCCATGCTGCCGGATGAGTCGGCACTATAGGGGACAGGTAAGGCATCCCGAAGGAGCGTAAGGTGGCCAGGTGGATGACAATGGCGATCAAACCGGCCATAATACCGAAAAGGCCCAGGGAAGCGGCCAGTATCATCAAGGCGAATCTTAACAGGCGCATGGAAATAGCCATGGCGTAATTGGGTACGATAAAAGAAGAAATACCAGTTACGGCTACGATGATAACCATAGCCGGGGAAACAATTCCCGCCGAAACCGATGCTTCACCGATAACCAGTGCTCCTACAATGCTAACTGCCTGGCCTATGGGCCTGGGCAGGCGAATCCCAGCCTCCCGCAAGGCTTCAAAAGAAATTTCCATTAAAAGAGCTTCCACAAACGCCGGAAAAGGCACCCCCTCCCGTTGAGCGGCAATGCTCAATAGGAGGTCGGTGGGTAACATCTCCTGATGGAAAGTGGTGATGGCAATATATAATGATGGCAGTAAGAGGGACACCATAAAAGCCGCATAACGCAATAGTCGAACAAAGGAACTAATCATGTAACGCTCGTAATAGTCTTCGCTAGCCTGGAGGAATTCTATAAACAGCGCCGGGACGATGAGGGCAAAAGGGGTGCCGTCCACCAGAATGGCTATCCGCCCTTCCAGCAGGCCTGCAGCCACTTTGTCCGGCCTCTCGGTACGGTTGACCTGGGAAAAGAGGGAGTAAGGGTTGTCCTCTATGAATTCTTCCAGGTAGCCGCTTTCCAGGATGCTATCGGTGTCAATCTGCTGGAGGCGTTTCTTGACCTCAGACACCAGTTCCTGAGTGGCCAGGTTTTCCATGTAGGCAATGCCTATGTCGGTCTGGGTGGCCCGGCCCAGTTTCATCATCTCAATCTTCAAGTCAGAGCTTTTAATTTTTCGCCGGATTAAGCTGGTGTTGATACGTAAGGTCTCCACAAAACCTTCCCGGGGCCCCCTCACTACGCTTTCTGTTGCCGGTTCGTCCAGGGACCTGGTTTCCCACCCCCTGGCCCCCACCAGCAGGGCGGTACTGTAACCGTCCAGAAGAAAGGCGGTATCACCTGAAAGGATAGCGTCTACTACTTGTTCTATCAGGGTAGCTTCTTTGACTTGGCTCAAAGGGAAGGCGGAGTCTTTAATTTTTTGTAGTACATCAAGTTTAGTCAGGTCTTGATCATTACCGGCCATGGGCATTTCCAGCATGACGGCTTTTAGCAGGTTTTCATTAACATCAGTAATGTTAATCAGGCCGTCCACATAGACCACAGCGGCCCGCAGGCGGCCCCACCGGCCAATGGTAAAGTCCCGAAAAATAATATCAGTGCTTTTGGCAAAGATTTCACGCAAATGCCCAAGGTTTTCTTCCAGACTAGAGGAAAGCCCCAGGGAGCACTTCTCCTCCCCCGGAGGTTCCTCCTTTTGGGCATAGGAATTAGCATTCTTGACCTTAGTCCCTTTTGAACCAAATTTGAGTTTAACTGGTTTCTTCACGGCCATCACCTGTATAGTTCATAGTTCATAGTTCATAGTTCGTAGTTCGTAGTTGATGGAGAGTTGGCTAACAGATGCCAACTGTGGCCCTTACACTAACTCTCAACCTCATAAGTTACTCCCATTATGTTTTTCCTCTTTTGCCCCTTATGATAGCGATAAGCAGTAGTAATAGCGGTAGACCCACTTCAAAGGTGGAGATGGCGTAAACCGGCCAGACTTTACCCAGGAAATGCTCCAACTCCAGGATGCTGGGGTGAATCAAGATGGACATCGCTCCCAAGATGATGCCCAGAGGGTAGACCACCGGCCGGTAGGAGGACAGGTTAAGAAACTGGGCCGTCCCTAAAGCCGCTACGTAATAAAAAAAGGTAATCTTAATAAAGGCCCCGGTAATCCAGATAGCCATTACGATAGGCTCCAACCTCTCCAGTAAGTTAGCGATATTAACGATCCTAGCTGCATTAAGGGTCGGGAAGATGAATCTGGGGGTCAGTTCAGGGCCGAAAATAGCCACCGTACCCAGAACCACCATGGTGAAAAAAATCCCTATGGTTATTACTGCTAGGTTTTGAATTTTTCTAAAGTTCTGGGGTTGTTTTAAAAAAGGGATAATCATCAGCATGGTGGCAATCTCTCCATACCAGCTAATGGGTATCACAGCCCCATGGACGATGGGTTTGACCCCATGTTCCATGATGGGCAACAGCCAGCGAAAGTCCATTTCCGGAACGGCCAGAAGAAAAAGGACGATTAAGCCCACCAGAATCAGAGGCAAAAAGATTTCGTTGGTCCGGCAGATAACTTCAAGACCTTGTTTAACCGTCCATCCTGCAAGAATTAAAATGGAAAAATTAAAAACACTGATAGGGGTTTCCGGTAAGAAAGCCACCACCAAAAAGGAGCCATACTCTCTGATGACCAGGGCATTCATGTGGAGAAACCACCAGATGTACAGGAAGGCAATAACCTTGCCGGGAATGGTACCTACAATGTCTCCCAGGTAATCAAACAGGTTCCGGTCAGGGAACCGCAAGCCCAAATTGGCAATAAGTATACTGATGACTACTCCTACGGCCGTGGCCAGGATAGCGGCCAACCAACCGTTTTCCTTGGCGGCAGAGGTCACAATGGCCGGCACAAAAAGAATGGCTGTGGCCAAGATAACATTGATAATCAGGAGATAGGCCTGGCGCCCGCTAATTTTACCCTGTTCCAGCACTGTGGTCACCACCTTACACCATCTCTTAAGCCATAAGCCACTCCCCAACAAAAAAGCTGACAGCTGATAGCTGATAGCTGACAGCTAACCCAATGAGACTACCCCCCACTAAGCGCTGCTTCCAGCATCTTACTCAAAGGACCGAAGATAGCTTCGATAAGCACATTGGGGTTGGGGGTGGGCAGCCGGAGAATCATGGATATACTTAGATAACTCCCGATGAGGACCAGGCCGGAAAAGGCGGCCACTTCACGCCATTGTTTTTGCTTTACTAAAGCCGGTAGTTCCAGCCAGATAATCAGGGCCAGGCCGGCCAGGTAGATAAACAAAAAGCCCAACATAAGCTCACTCCTGTTTCTCCCGCAGCATAGCAGGTTTGGTCATTATACCACTGCGGCGAATTTTCGCTTCCACCTTAAACTTGATCTGGAGCTTGGGGAAGTCCCGCTCCCAGTTGGGGCCAAGTTCTTTCCAGATAGCTGGGTACTTCCGGTGGATGGCCAGGCCGAAACCGAAGATATCGCTTTTATACCGCTGCTGGACCTTTCTAAGGGTGTCTTTGGCCCTTGCCTCAATATCCTTTCGAAGTGCTTTTTCCAATAAAGCAATGTTTTTTCTGTCGGTGAGATCTTTGACACACTGCTGTTCCTGCAGATCTCCTTCCATTAACATTTTGGCTTCTATATAGAGCCTCCCCTTTTCAATCTTGGGTTCCAGAATCGTAGAGCCCCGGACTATATTTACCGAGACCCGTTTGTCTTTTTCCCCTGGGCAGGCCACGGTTATTAAACCTTTCTTAATCTCCCCCCACAGCCATAAAAGGCCTCTGGTTTCAGACTGATTCAGAAATCCTACCAGTTTATCGTATTTAAATACCGCTGTCCCGGTGAGTCTGGCCCTTGGTAGAAAGGCTTTATCCTTACTTTCAGGCAGGGGTTGCCCTGATTCTGGTAGGTTGATGAGCTTGCCTTTACTGACAATTTCAATTTCTGAGGCGATGGGATTGGTGTCAGGGTCGGATAGGTTAATAAGAAAATCCTTCAGGTTCACGGCAATCCCGGCCCTAGTTCGGGCTAAGAACCCGATATGTTGGGCCGGAATAAGCTCCATCTCGGTTCTTGCTTCCAGGATACTATGGGCCGCTCCCTTGGTAACCATAACCCACATGGTTTCTCGGGGTTGGGGGGAACGGGCCAGAAAGTCCATGATATCATTAACACCATGGCGGGCCATTTCGTCACCGATGATTAGGATGATATTATGACCCCAGTAAATTTCCCTGGGCACCTCCAGGGCCAGATTTCTACTGGCTTCATAGACATCCTTGCCTAGGGTGGAGATAATGGTATAGGGCTTTTCCCCTGGTTGGCCCCTTTCACCCCCGGCGGCGGCTTTAGGTCTGGCAAACATCATGGTGAGCATTATTTTATGGTCCATTTTTCCTTCTTTCTCCTTATAATTAACCTTATCAACAGCAACGCCCATGATGATGGCTAGTTCACTGACTTCCTTTCTATTCCAACACCCTGCTAAGAGGGGCAAAAGCAGGGAGACAATTAAGATTGTGGCGATTTTTTTGACCATTGACTTTTTCCTCCCTTGCCTCTTAAGATGGCGATAAGCAACAGCAATACCGGTATACCCACTTCAAAGGTAGTGATGGCGTAAACCGGCCAGATTTTCCCTATGAAATGCTCCAACTCCAGGATGCTGGGATGGATTAGAATGGACATTGCTCCTATGATGATACCCAGAGGGTACACCACCGGTCGGTAAGAGGATAGGTTAAGAAGCTGGGCCGTGCCCAACGCCGCTACGTAGTAAAAAAAGGTTATCTTGATGAAGGCTCCGGTAATCCAGATAGCCATAACGATAGGATCCAACCTCTCCAGTAAATTAGCAATATTGATAATTCTGGCCGCATTTAAAGTCGGGAAGATGAATCTAGGGGTCAGTTCAGGGCCGAAAATAGCCACCGTACCTAGAACCACCATGGTGAAAAAAAATCCTATGGTTATTACTGCTAGGTTTTGGATTTTTCTAAAGTTTTGGGGTTGTTTAAGAAAAGGGATAATCATCAGCATGGTGGCAATCTGCCCGTACCAACTGATAGGTGTTATTGCTCCATGAATAATGGGTTTAACTCCGTGTTCCATGACGGGCAACAGCCAGCGAAAGTCCATTTCCGGAAGGGCCAGAAGAAAAAGGACGATTAAGCCTATCAGAATCAGGGGCAAAAAGATTTCGTTGGCCCGGCAGATAACTTCAAGGCCTTGTTTAACTGTCCATCCTGCCAGAATTAAAATGGAAAAATTAAAAACACTGATTGGGGTTTCCGTTAAGAAAGCCACCACCAAAAAGGACCCAAAGGACCTAACCACTTCGGCAGTCATGTGGAGGAACCACCAGATATACAACAAGGCGATAATCTTGCCGGGAAGGGTACCTATAAGGTCTCCCAGGTAGTCAAAGAGGTTCCGGTCCGGAAACCGTAAGCCCAGATTGGCAATAAGTATACTGATGACAATTCCTACGGCCGTGGCCAGGATGGCGGCCAGCCAACCGTTTTCCTTGGCAGTGGACGAAACAACGGCCGGCACAAAAAGAATGGCTGTGGCTAGGATAACATTGATAATCAGGAGATAGGCTTGGCGGCCGCTGATTTTACCCTGTTCCAGCACTATTGTCACCACCTTCAGAGGGTTTAGGTTCTTGGCCTGGGTTAATCCTTTGCCGGTTATATTGACTAATCAACCCCGGTCTCTTCATTTTGGACCACCAGGGAACCCGGGTGAAGGTATCCTTCATATCACCGAAATTAGTGGGGGCTAGGGGGTAAAGATAAGGCATTCCGAAAGACCGAAGACTGACCATATGGACCACTATAGCGATAATACCAAGCATTACTCCGTAAAGGCCCAGACTTGCGGCCAGCAGCATGATGGGGAACCGTAACAGCCGCATGGAAATACCTGCAGTATACCCACCTATAGCAAAGGAAGCAATTCCGGTAACGGCCACCACAATAACCATGGAAGGGGCTACAAAGCCAGCTTGAACAGCGGCTTCCCCGATAATCAGCGCCCCCACGATACTTACTGCCTGACCCACCGGCCGGGGTAGTCTAACCCCTGCTTCCCGCAAGGCCTCAAAAGAAATCTCCATTAATAAAGCCTCAACAAAGGCGGGGAAAGGGACCCCTTCCCGCTGGGCGGCAATGCTCAGCAGCAGGGAAGTGGGCAGCATTTCCGGGTGATAGGTGGTAATGGCAATGTACAATGATGGCAATAACAGGGCCATTAGTAAGGACGCAAAGCGCATGAGCCTAATAAAAGAGACCAAATAGGGCCGCTCATAGTAATCCTCGCTGGCCTGGAGGAACTCAACGAAAAAGGTAGGGACGGTCAGGACAAAAGGCGTCCCGTCAACCAGGATGGCCACCCGCCCTTCTAACAGGTTGGCTGCCACTTTGTCTGGCCGTTCGGTACGGTTAACCTGGGAGAAAGGAGAGGCCGGGCTGTCTTCAATAAATTCTTCCAGGTAACCGGTCTCTAGGACACTGTCAATGTCAATCCGGCTGAGCCGGTTTTTGACCTCCTTAACTATTTTGTCATTGGCTATCCCTTTAATATAAGCTATAGCCACTTCGGTATTGGTTATTCGGCCCAGTTTCAGGGTTTCGATTTTGAATTCAGGGTTTTTGATCCTCCGGCGCAGCAGACTGGTATTGGTGCGCAGGGTTTCCACAAACCCTTCCCGGGGGCCGCGAATCACCGTCTCTGTTTCCGGTTCGGAGACGGCTCTGGCCTCCCAGCCCCTGGCCCCGGCCATCAGAGCCTTTTCATGGCCATCCACCAGAAGGGTTACATCACCATTGAGGATGGTCTCTATAATCTCTCCGAATAACTTTTGTTCCTTCACTTCAGTATTGGAGATGGCTTGGTTTCTGATGATGGATAAGGCATTAGCTCTGGTTAATTGAGTTTCCCCGTGGGCGGCCATGGGATATTCCAGCATGATGGCTTTAATAATATTATCATTCACCAGAGATTTATCCACCAGGCCGTCTAGGTATATCACCGCCACAGATACTTCCTCATGATGGGTCACGGAAAACACCCTGTAAAGCACATCACTACAGTCTTTGAGGATGGCCCTAATTTGCTGAAGGTTAACCTTCAGGTCGTTGGTTAAAGGCATTTTCTCCCATCCGGCAACTGGCTGTTTTCCCTGCTCCCCAGGGTTATCCTGACTGGCAGGCACGCCTTGGGACTGGGGTTGCTGTTTTGGGATGGTCCCACCCATAGGCTGCTGCATTTGGGTAGTATCCTCAGGGACAGGCAGGTTGGGCACAGGCACTTCTTTTTCTTTTATCTCTTTCCACCTAGAGACGGGAATGGGCCGCTTGAAGTTGGGCATAAATCCTCCTGGCTTTCTTCGGGCAGGTCTATGGGGTAAGGTTCGTAGTTCATAGGAATACCCCCCTTATTATTCCCCGCCTTTTTCCCCTTCATCCTGATTGTGGCATTATAATTATAACTGCCCATTTCCTGTACTGTAGGTTTGCAGGAATGACAATTGCTGTGATAGAATATACTAAACACATTAGCTAACAAATTCTTGGAGGTGCAGCAAATGGCGGAGGAGCATACAGGGACTAATTCCCAACGAGAACTCCCGTTATTACCCTTAAGGGGTATTTTAGTTTTTCCATATATGGTGATTCATTTGGATGTGGGCCGGGAAAAGTCGGTAAATGCCATTGAAGAGGCCATGATTAAGGAGCGGGTCATCTTCCTGGCCACTCAGAAGGAGGCCCAGACCGATGATCCTACAGAAGAAGATATTTTCGAGATTGGGACCCTGGCGGAAGTTAAGCAGCTTCTGAAATTACCTGGGGGAACCATCCGGGTGCTGGTAGAGGGACTTTCCCGAGCCAGGATTGTGAAATATACTGAAAAAGAACCATTTTATAAAGTTGAAGTGGAAGAATTCTCCGAAGACGATAAGAAGAATCCTGAAATTGAAGCCCTGATGCGGAGTCTGGTTTATCAGTTCGAGCAGTATGTGAAGATGAGTAAGAAGATTCCCCCGGAAACGGTGGTAACCATTATCAATCTGGAAGACCCCGGCCGTTTAGCTGACATAATTGCCTCTCATTTGGCTTTGAAAATAGAAGACAAGCAGGGTGTTCTTGAAGCTGTTGACATCAAAGCCCGTTTGGAAAAGCTTTGCGAGATAGTGGCCAAGGAAATGGAAATCGTGGAACTGGAGCGCAAAATCAATATTCGGGTCCGCAAGCAGATGGAAAAAACTCAAAAAGAGTATTATCTAAGAGAACAGATAAAAGCCATCCAAAAAGAATTAGGCGAAAAAGACGAACGGGTAGCTGAAGCGGAAGAGTACCGGGAAAAGATTGCTGCAGCCAAGCTGCCTGCCGAGGTAGAAGAAAAGGCCCTTAAGGAAGTAGATCGTCTGGAAAAGATGCCTCCCATGGCCGCTGAATCAGCGGTAATTAGGAATTATCTGGACTGGCTGCTTGCTCTGCCTTGGAATAAGCAAACCAAGGACAGGCTGGATATCGATAAAGCTGAAGAGATTCTCAATAACGACCATTATGGCTTGGAAAAGGTTAAGGAACGGATTCTAGAATACCTAGCTGTTCGCAAACTGGCCAAGAAGATGAAAGGCCCCATCCTTTGCTTGGTGGGACCACCAGGGGTGGGTAAAACCTCTTTGGTTAAGTCAGTGGCCAAAGCCCTAGAACGCAAATACATGCGCATGTCCCTAGGGGGCGTTCGTGATGAGGCGGAAATTCGCGGTCATCGCCGGACTTATGTTGGAGCAATGCCGGGTCGGATTCTCCAGGGGATTCGTCAGGTCGCTTCTAAGAATCCTGTTTTCTGCTTGGACGAGATTGACAAGATGAGCACTGATTTCCGGGGCGATCCCTCGGCAGCTCTATTGGAAGTGCTGGATCCAGAACAGAATAATACTTTCAGCGACCATTACATTGAAGTACCTTTTGACCTGTCCCACGTTATGTTTATTACCACAGCCAACTCCCTCCATACCATCCCCAGGCCGTTACTGGACAGGATGGAGGTAATCAACATCTCCGGGTATACCGAAGAAGAGAAGGTGCAGATTGCCCTGCAGTTCCTGCTACCCAAGCAGATTAAGGAACACGGTCTGAAACCGGCACAACTGCAGGTTTCAGAGAATACCATCCGGAAAATTATCAGGGAGTACACCAGAGAGTCCGGTGTCCGTAACTTGGAACGTCAAGTGGCATCCATCTGCCGTAAGGCTGCCAAGGAGATAGTTCGGGGTACTACCAAACAGGTCAAGGCCACGGTGCAGACCCTGGAAACCTTTCTAGGTGCTCCCCGTTTCCGTTACGGAGTGGTCGAGAAAGCTGATGAGGTTGGGGTAGCTACCGGCTTGGCCTGGACCGAGGTTGGCGGTGATACCTTGTCCATCGAGGTTTCCCTGGCCAAGGGTAAAGGTAAACTAACCCTTACTGGTAAACTGGGCGATGTTATGAAGGAATCGGCCCAGGCCGGATTCAGCTATATCCGGTCCCGTTCGGCAGAACTTGGAATCAATGAAGAGTTTTATGAGAATTACGATGTCCATATCCACGTCCCTGAAGGGGCTATTCCCAAGGACGGCCCTTCGGCGGGGATTACCATGGCCACGGCCCTGATTTCCGCCTTGAATAACAAGAAGATTCGCCGGGATGTAGCCATGACGGGGGAGATTACCTTGCGGGGTAGGGTTTTACCCGTGGGAGGCATCAAGGAAAAAGTCCTGGCCGCCCACCGGGCCGGCATCAAGAAAATTATTATGCCTATAGATAACAAAAGGGATATGGACGATATTCCGGCTACCGTTAAGAAGAAGCTGGAATTCATCCTGGTGGAACACCTTGATGAGGTCTTACCTGAAGCTTTGGTACAGGAGTAAAGTTGATGAAAATAGTTTCCGCTGAATTCATTCTCAGTGCTTTCAGCCCCCGGCAGTACCCGGAAGGGAATCTGCCGGAGGTTGCCTTCGTGGGCCGCTCCAATGTGGGCAAATCTTCTTTAATCAACACCTTGGTTAATCGCAGGAAATTGGCTAAAACCAGTTCCCGACCGGGGAAGACCCAGGCCATTAATTTCTTTGTCATTAATGATGCTTTCTATCTTGTTGACCTTCCTGGTTACGGTTTTGCCAAGGTATCTAAAGATATTAAAGCCCAATGGGGCAATATGATAGAACAATACCTGGCCGGACGGGGTCAAAACCTAGTAGTTCTTTTAGTGGACTTCCGCCATCCGCCCACCGCCGATGATGTAGAGATGTACAACTGGCTTAAGCATTTCGGCAAATCCACCCTGGTGGTAGCCACCAAAGCCGATAAGATTTCCCGGGGCCACTGGCCCAAGTATCTGAAGGTAATAAAAGAGAAACTGCAGTTAGAGCCAGGGGATGATTTAATTACCTTTTCCTCAGAAACCAGGCAGGGGAAGGATGAGATTTTGGCGTATCTTGAAAAGATTTTGGTTCATAGTTGTTATCGGACAGAGGAGTGCGACACATGAATCGACTGCGTATCGGACAGATGGCCACCATGAACTATGTCACGGTTCAGACCCTGCGCCATTACGACCAGATTGGACTTCTTGAGCCGGCCAATGTGGACGAAGAGACGGGATACCGGTATTACGATATCCGTCAGAGTGCCAAGCTTGACATGATCCAGTATTTAAAAAGCATGGGCATGTCCCTTGATAAAATTCGGGAGAAATTTGACAAACAGGATGCCCAGGTGATTCGAGCCACCCTGAAAGAACATCAGGCCTGGCTGAAAGACAAGATACAGGAATATCAGTTGATGCATAATGCCGTAGACCGGTGCATCTATAATCTGGATCGGTACCTACGCACCTCACGGACGGGAAAGATCAACCTGCAGCAGTTACCGGAGCGAAAAATCTTTTGCCACGATAGCGGTATTGATATCTACCAGCATTCCATTGACACGTATGAAGTGATACTGCGTCAGCTGAAACAACAGGTCATTCTCCAGCATGTACCCATGGTGTATTTCTGCAACGTGGGATCCATTGTCCGGTACCAGGATCTGTTATCTGGTCGGTTTGTATCAACGGAGATCTTTGTGTTCATGGATGCAGGTCTTATTCCTGATGACCAGATGGAAACAGTGCCCGCCGGTGACTATCTCTGTGCCTACTGCAATGCTTTTGAAGAGGAAGTGGCCTGTGCCAAGGGGATGTTTGAAGAGGCGGACCGGGAAGGATACCAGATAACCGGCGATTATCTGTGTGAGGTGGTCACCGAGTTGCCCCTTTTTCGACAGGAAGAACGCAATATGTTTATTAAATTACAGGTGCGTGTAAAAAAAACTTGACTCTATGGTTACCATAGACTTTATACTGAGGGTAGGAAATGAATTTTGCGACTCAATCGTGGTGCTCAGGAATTCCGATTTCGAACGGCTCCTGTAGTGGTTCGAAACGTCAGGGTACTAGAAGTGATTCTGCTGCCTGTCAGTGTGCAAAGGAGTTCATCACCACGCCCGTCTGCGGACGGCTTTGGAGATGAGCTTTTTTTATTTCTGTTGCGAGGCAAAACCAGAAGAGTGAAAGGAGGTGAGCCCGACCGATGAGCAGCAAAAACGGTCGGGAAAGCGTATGGCAGAAAAAATGGTTGGACTGAAGGAAAAATGTGTGGGATGTCGGATGTGCGAGCTGGCCTGTTCCTTAAACCTGGAAAACGTTTTCAATCCCAAGTTGTCACGGGTACAGGTGGAGCGGGGCGGTAATGCCCTGGACTTACCCCACATTTGCTTCCAGTGTGATGATGCTCCCTGTGCGGAAGCTTGTCCAGTGGACGCCATCACCATGAACGAAGCCACCGGTATTTGGCAAATTGCCAAAGACACCTGCATTGGCTGTGGTGTCTGTGTGGATGCCTGCCCTTACGGGGCGATGTTCATGGAACCTAAAGGCAGCTATGCCCTGAAGTGTGAGGTCTGTGAAGGCCAATACTGCAAAACCATCTGTCCCAATAAAGCCCTGGAATACCAGGCCTGATGAGGTAGAACAAAATTTTTTGACACATGGACATGGAGACGGAATACTTAATAAACCTGAATTGAAAGGAGTGGCATTTCATGCGAGGCGGTTATACAGGAACCTATCTGGATGTGAATTTAACCACCAGCCAGATTGAAAAGAAAACAGTGGATGAAAAAATGATACATGATTTTGTGGGCGGCGGTGGATTTAGTGCCCGCATTCTATGGGAAGAGATGGATGCATCCACGGATCCCCTGGGGCCTGAAAATATACTGATTCTTATGACGGGGCCTCTCACCGGCACCCTGGCACCCACCGGCAACTGCTGGTATGTCGGATTCAGATCCCCCACCACCGGGATTTACGGCGAAGGCCGGGGCGGCGGCTACTGGGGACCGGAGCTGAAATATGCTGGTTATGACTACGTCATTCTCCGGGGAAAATCAGAAAAACCTGTTTACCTCAATATCCATAATGATCAAGTCACCCTGGAGGATGCAGGTCATCTCTGGGGAATGGATTACTTTGACACCACCTATAAGCTGGAAGAAACTCATCCAGGTGCCAAGGTGCTGGGCATTGGTCCCGCCGGAGAGAACCTGGTGAAAAGTGCCATCGTGATGAGTGACCTATACCGGGCCGGCGGCCGGGGCGGAGCCGGGGCGGTAATGGGCTCCAAAAACCTAAAAGCCATTGTGGTTTATGGCAGCAACAGCGTCCGGGTGGCCGATCCTGAAGGCTTTAAAACCATTCTGGATGAAGTGAACAAAACCATCTATGAACACCCTGCCACAGCGCAGCTGATGCCGGATTACGGAACGGCTTGTCTGGTCAATGGCATGAATGCCTTTGGCGCACTGCCTACCCACAATCATAAGAGTGGCACCTTTGACGGAGCTGAAAAAATCAGCGGCGAAAAAATGGCAGAAACCATTTTGGTAAAAACCCGCAGCTGTTTTGCCTGCAACATCAAATGCACTCGCTACACCAAGGTGGACGAAGGGGAATACGCCGGAGTGGAAAGTGAAGGACCGGAATATGAAACCGTCAACGCCTTTGGATCCCGCTGTGGCGTGGACAACTTAGAAGCCATCGCCATGGCCAATATGAACGCCAACCGCCTGGGGCTAGACACCATCTCCGCCGGTACAATGATTGCCTTTGCCATGGAACTCTATGAAGAAGGTATCCTTACCCAGGAAGAATGCAACGGTCTGGACCTCCGGTTTGCCAGTCACCAGGCCATGAACACCCTGCTCCAGGATCTGGCTTATCGGAAAGGGTTGGGAGATATCCTGGCGGAAGGCGTGCGCACTGCGGCGGAAAAAATCGGCAAAGGATCCGAGAAGTACGCCATGCACGTCAAAGGACTGGAACTCACCGCCACTGAATTGCGGTCAGCTCAAGATTCCGGGTTGGGCCATGCGGTGGCCAACCGGGGCGGTGACCATCTGCGTCCCTGGTCACCTGCCTTCACCCTCTTTGGGTTTGGTCAGGCAGAAATTGACCTTAGCGGCACCCCGGACCCCATTGTACCGGAGGACAAGGCCCGAGTGGTGAAAGCCATGGAAAAAGCAGCAATCTTCACCGATCTCAACGGCATGTGCAAGTTTACCGTTCTCTGCAACACCCTGTCACCGGCCCAGCTGGCCCGACTCTATGAAACCATCACCGGCATTCCCATGGATGTGGAACGGCTGGAAACCGTAGTGGAACGAACTCTGACCCTGCAGCGGTCGCTGAACCTCTATCGCTACGGGATGAAACCCGCTCAGGACACTTTGCCGGACCGATTCCTGAAAGAACCTGCTCCCAGCGGCCCGGCGGAAGGCAAAGTCAACGAGTTGTCCCTCATGCTGAAAGAGTATTACGAAAAGTCCGGATGGGATGAGCAGGGATATCCGTTGACTGAGCGCTATGAGACCCTGGGCCTGGAATTTGTGAAAGCGCAACTGGGAAAATGATAACAGTTACCATTAAAGTGCTAGGTCCTCTGATCAAAATCACCGGTGCCTCCACCTTCACCATGGATCTGGTGGAAGGCACCACCATCTGGGGACTGCTGGAACAAGCATTTGAGGTATATGGAGAACCGATGAAAGCAGAAGTGATGAATGGTGCCGGGACTGACCTGGCTCCCTATTATATAATCCTCATAAACGGCCGCAATTGCATGCTCATGCACTATATGGATACGCCACTGAAAGATGGACAGGTGATCCACATCATGCCGCCAGCGGCCGGCGGATAAAGACAAAGACCTTTCTCCCGATGTAAGGGGAGAAGGGTCTTTCTTCGTTGAAATATGGTTGGTCAGAGGGCCTGGCGGCACTGGAATGACAAAGACAAAGGAACTTTTGCTTTTGGGTAAGACCGAAAGGAAGCGGTTTTTCTTTTAGCACGGGCCGGCTGAAACCCGGCCAGGTGTATGGCTGGAATAAGGAATACTTTAAAGCTTTTCCTCATATCCTTATTACAGCGACGGAAATAACAATTCAAACCGCCAGATCAAGCTTGCGGAAAAGCTTAAACCAACTACGAACTATGAACCATGAACCATCAACTACGAACTACGAACTAAAAAATCGAGGTGAAAAAATGCTCACCATCGGAATTCTAATCTTCAGTTTGGGCATCATTCTGGTCAGCGCTGAACTATTCACCAACGGTATAGAATGGCTGGGTAAGCGCCTTTGCCTTAACGAGGGTGCGGTGGGTTCTATCCTGGCGGCGGTAGGGACGGCCCTGCCGGAAACTCTGATTCCCATTATCGCCATCCTCTTCGGGGGCGGCCAGGAGGCGGCCACGGAAATCGGCATCGGGGCCATTATGGGGGCTCCTTTTATGCTGGGGACCTTGGCTATGTTTATTACCGGACTGGCTGCTATAATCTTCAGGCACAGGCGGCGGGTTAGCTGGATGCAGATCGACCGCCGGTTGATGACCAGGGATCTGGCATTTTTTTTGGGGGTTTACTCGCTGGCTATCCTGGCCGGGTTTCTTAATAGTAAGGATATCAAAACTATAATAGCCCTGACCCTGGTTGCTGCTTATATAATTTATGTTTTTAAAACCCTGCAAGGCGGCGAATGCACCTCGGAAGCCGATCTTAATCCTTTGTTTCTGGCCCGGAATAACCATTTTCCGGCTATGGGCATTATCTTGACCCAAGTTTTGCTGGCCCTGGCAGGGATTGTTGTGGGGGCTGAATTCTTTGTGGAATCTATCAAAGAACTTGCGCCCCGGTGGGGTATCTCTCCCTTGATTCTGTCCCTCATTATCGCTCCTGTAGCCACTGAACTGCCGGAGAAATTCAACAGTATCATCTGGGTGCGCAAGGGAAAGGATACCTTGGCTTTGGGCAATATTACCGGGGCCATGGTGTTCCAAAGTTCAATCATCCCAGCTATCGGTATAACCCTAACTCCTTGGCAATTCGCCTGGCCGGGAGCGCCCCTGGTTAGCGCCATCATTGCCCTTTTTTCAGCTGGGGTTGTCTATTTTACCCTGCGTAAACGGGGGCGACTGACCCCACAAAATCTCTTGATGGGAGGATTTTTCTACGTATTATTTCTAATTCTTATTCTAAACGGTGTTATTGTTTAAGTTACAATGCAAAATATTTTCCATTCTTAGCAGGAGATTTTAAAAAGATAGAGAATATTAATTCTAAAATAAATATAACTCCGAACCGTTTAACCTAAGCCCAAGGGTATGGTTACCGGTCGTGTTGCTTAGCAACGTTTTAGGGTTTTCCGGGAAACTGGAACGCCTCCCATTGTGGAAAGGAGTCTTTAACTTCGTCAGACAATCCTTTTTCCTATTGTCTGATTTTTTATTGGCCATATTTGCCCATAAAATGAAGTTTTGACTCTCTTATTAAATCATTTTAATAGGAGGGATGTCTAATGTAGCATTGATATTGATTAAAAGGATTGATAAAATTTATTGGAGGGATTATTATCATGAGAAAAATCACCGGCAAACTTACTTTGGTTTGGACTATTATTTTTTCATTATTATTGACAATGAGTTTTAACGCAGCAGCTTTTTCCGCACCCGCAGCAAAAAAAGTTCCTGCCAAAAAAGTACTTAAGATTGAACCGGAAGTAGTTCTGGCAACTACTACCAGTACTCAGGATTCCGGATTGCTGGATGTAATGATTCCTGCCTTTGAAAAGAAATGGAACAAAAAAGTGAAAGTAAAGGTCATTGCGGTGGGAACGGGTCAAGCTATTCAGCTTGGCAAAGACGGAAACGCTGATGTTATCCTTGTTCACTCTAAAAAGAGTGAGGACGAATTCGTAGCCCAAGGTTATGGCTTCAAAGCTTATGATGTCATGTATAACCAGTACTTAATTGTTGGTCCGACCAATGACCCTGCCAATATTGCCGGCGCCAAAACCGCCCTTGAGGCTTTCACCAAAATTGCTGAGGCTAAAGGAAAATTTATTTCCAGAGGCGATGATTCCGGTACCCATAAAAAAGAAGTCAGCATCTGGGGTAAAGCCAAGATTAAGCCTGAAGGTAATTGGTACCTTTCCGCCGGTCAGGGGATGGGAGAGACCCTGCGTATGGCTGATGAAATGGGAGCTTATACCCTGGTGGATGAGGCTACCTTCCTGACCAATAAGACCTCTCTGAAAAATCTTAGCCAAGGGGATAAGGAGTTATTTAACCAATACGGAATTATTCAAGTGAAGTCCACCAAAAAACCGGTAGCAGCCAATGAATTAATTTGGCATTTCATCAGTCCGCAAGGCCAAAAAACCATTAAAGATTTCGGGAAAAACAAATATGGCAAATCCATTTTTGTACCTAATGCTAAGAAAAGATAGACAGGAGAAGTAGACATGGAGGGAATGTGGAACTCAATACTGGATGTGCTAAAACTCTTCCTTTCCGGGGATCAGAAACTATATGAGATTATCTTTCTCTCCTTGAAAGTATCATTTTCGGCCGTACTAATAGGGGTGCTCATAGGCATCCCTATTGGTTCCTTCATGGGCATGGTTGACTTCAAGGGACACAAATTGATGGTGATTCTGATTTATACCCTTATGGGTATGCCCCCGGTGCTGGCGGGGGTAGCTATTTATTTACTTCTTTCAGCCAATGGACCCCTTGGCCAATGGCAGTTGTTGTTTACTCCAGGCGCCATGATTATGGCCCAGGTAGTATTGGTAACCCCTATTATAGCCGGTTTAACCATGGTTGCTGTCAGGAGCAGGGTGAAAATATTTTTTGAGTCTGCTGTAAGTTTAGGTGCTAATAAGGTGCAAATAGCCTGGCTGATAACCAGGGAAGCTAAGAATGGTATAATGGCAGCGGTTGTTACTGCTTTTGGGAGGGCCATAGCGGAAGTGGGTGCGGTTATGCTGGTTGGAGGAAACATTGAAAACTATACCAGAGTGATGACCACTTCTATTATTTTAGAAACTCGCAAGGGCAACTTTGACTTAGCCTTGGGATTAGGGATTGTGTTGTTGGTTATTTCCTTTCTGATTAATGGTTTCTTGGTGGCAGGAGTACTTCCATACTTGCAGCGGGGTGAACAAGTTTAATGGAACACGCATACAGCTTAAAAGGAGTTATGGTTGAAAAAAAGGACAGAGAAATTTTAAGCATAGCCGAAACAAATTTTGCAGCCGGTAAAAGATATGCCATAATCGGCCCCAGTGGAGCAGGTAAGACTACTTTACTACGGGTTCTCAACCTCTTACAGGAACCTACCAGGGGACAAGTCCTTTACTACGGTCAAGAGCTCATATATAGTGGTAGTAACAGACTTGCCATCCAGCGGACCATGTCCATGGTTTTCCAAAAACCGGCCATGTTTAGTGGCGATGTGTTTTACAATGTTGCTTTGGGTCTTAAGTTGCATGGAATGGCGAAAAAGGATATCAAGGGAAGGGTGGAAGAGGCCTTAGAGGTAGTGCGGTTGAGTCATCTGGCTAAACAGTCTGCTCTAACCCTTTCCGGTGGTGAAGCTCAGCGGGTCGCTTTGGCCCGGGCCCTGGTGACCCGGCCCAAAATACTGCTCTTAGATGAACCTACTGCCAACCTTGATCCCTTAAATGTTGCTATCATTGAAGAAGCTATTAAAAGCTTGCACACCGACAATAAAAATACAATCATCATGATAACCCATAACTTACACCAGGCTAAGCGCCTGGCTGAGGAAGTTATTTATATGAATAATGGCGCTATAGTGGAACAGGGTACTGTTGCAGAAGTACTGCTTAACCCTAAAAACAAAGAAACCCAGTTATTCGTTTCAGGGGAAATGGTGTATTAACAATTAGAACTACTGTAAATAACCAATGTTCAGTTTCAGGGGTCCAGAAATAAAAGGCAACCACGGAGCGTCACAGAGAACACAGAGAAAAAACGAAAAATTTTGTTGAGCATTAGGGGTTAGCTTTTAAAGCTAACCCCTAAACCCTGTTCCCTGACCGAAAAATAATCCCCAAATTTTCTTTTGTATAATCTCCCGACTACCAATTAATACTATAATATATCGTATCCATCTTTTTCCCGGAAAGGAAAGCCATGTTTAATCGAATTTTCCGTAAGGTAAGGGATTCAATAAAATATGGTACGGGCATCAATGTTTCCGGCGGAGATGAGCATCAGTCCCAGGTAGATAGCAGGCTGGATAATAACCTGCAACGCCTCAAGGGTATCTTTGAAGGGTGTGCCGATGTGGTTTTCCGGGAGTTCTCTCTGGGTACCGAGGAGCCGGTCCGGGCGGCCCTGCTTTTCGTTGAAGGCCTGGTGGAAATGGTGGCCATTAATGAGAATATCATGAAACCCTTAATGTATGAGGCCGGTCACCGGAACCCTGCTATTACTAATATTTTTAAACTAGTTAAAGAAAAAGCCCTTACTATAGGAAAAGTTAACGAAACCACCAATATGGAAGAGGTGGTGGAATTTATCCTTTCCGGGTATGCTGCTATTTTCATTGACGGTTCTCAACAGGTCATGCTGGCCCATGTCCGGGGCGGAGAACACCGAGCGGTGGAAGAGCCCTCTTCGGAGGTTGTGGTCAGGGGACCGCGGGAAGCCTTTACTGAAACCCTACATACCAATATATCCTTGGTTAGGAGGCGATTGAAAAATCCTGACCTGAAGGTGGAAATGCGGAAAGTAGGCCGCCGGACTAAAACTGACCTGGCTATTCTCTATATCAAAGGCATAGTCAATGAAAAAATCATCAGAGAAGTAAAGGAAAGGTTAAACCGGGTTGATGTGGATGGGACGGTAGCGTCCCGCAGCCTGGGAGAAATTATCCAGGATACCTCCTGGACCCCTTTCCCCTTGATTACCTATACTGAGCGTCCCGATAAACTCACCGCCCAACTTCTGGAGGGCCGGGTGGCCATAATGGTGGACGGGACTCCTATCATCCTGACCGTTCCGGTTTTATTTATGGAGCAGCTTCAATCATCGGAAGATTATTATGAAGGGTTTTTTCCTGCTTCGGCCATTAGGTTGCTAAGGTTTATGGCTATAAATATTGCCTTGCTGTTACCGTCATTGTATGTGGCGGTAACCACTTTTCACCAGGAGATGCTGCCTACTCCTTTGTTAATCAGTCTTGCCGGGGCCAGGGAAGGGGTTCCTTTTCCTGCTTTTGTAGAGGCTTTAGTCATGGAAATTACTTTTGAGATACTGCGAGAAGCGGGAATCCGATTGCCCAGACCAGCGGGACAGGCGGTTAGTATAGTGGGCGCTTTGGTTATCGGAGATGCTGCCGTGTCGGCCGGGATAGTGTCCCCGGCTATGGTTATTATCGTATCTCTAACGGGGATAGCCAGCTTTACCATTCCTGGCTATTCTTTTGCATTGGCTCTTAGGTTGCTGCGGTTCCCCATTATGTTCCTGGCCGCTACCCTGGGCCTTTTCGGGATAATGATGGGTTTGATTTTCCTGCTGATTCATCTGGTATCCTTGCGGTCTTTCGGTATGCCATACATGTCACCAATAGCCCCTGCTACCTATGGGGATTGGAAGGACACTTTCGTCCGTTTCCCCTGGTGGGCTATGGTAACCCGACCCCGGCTCATTGGCCAGAAAGACCCGGTTCGTCAGGCCAGGGGGCTGCAGCCTAAGCCCCCCGATAAGGACAAAGGGGGTAGTGGCAATCCTGGAAGCAGGTAAAATATCCAGCAAACAAGCAGCGGGATTGATGGTTAATACAGGAAAGGAGGCGGCGGTCATGTCTTTGCGGCGGCGACGGTTCCTGACGGTAATGTTCCTTATTTTTGTATTGTTACTTTCCGGCTGCTGGAGCAGGCGGGAAATAGATGACCTGGCTATCGTTACCGGGATAGCCCTTGATCTGGGGCCGGATAACAAGGTACACATGACTATCCAGCTGGTCAAACCGGAGGTGTTGGCCAAACGCGCCCAGGGAGGCGGCGGGGGAGGCAATGCCGATAAAGCCTATTGGTTGCTGGAAAGTCATGGTTTAACCTTTGTGGATGCGGTAAGAAAATTTAACACCTTATCGCCCAGGCAGTTGTTCTTGGCTCATAACGTCATTATTATTTTCGGCGAGGATCTGGCTCGCCGCGGTATCGCTTCCACCCTGGATCGGATTAGCAGGACTAAGAATCTGCGGCGGACGATCTGGGTAATGGTAGCTAAGGGTAAAGCCAGGGAGGTTCTGGAGGCTGAGCTGGAACCTGAATATTTGTCTGCCGTAGCCATCGGTCACATGATTGAAGGACGGGAGGTATATTCCCAGAGTTATGGTATCGATCTCAAAGATTTTTTGCGGGTGCTGACCGGTTCTTCCCCCAATCCTGTGGCTTCACGGATTGAACTGCGCAAGGAGTTTACTAACCGGGAGTTCTGGGAAGTGGACGAAGACGGGCAAGGGGAAGCGGGACAAGGTGAGGAAGATGCCAAGGAGCACATAAATAAAGAGGCCAGGACTCAAGGCAGGGAGCAAGCTAAGAAGTCGGTAGTCCTAACGGGGGCCGCGGTTTTTAAAAAGGACAAGCTGATGGGTTGGTTCGACCCCACGGAAACCAGAGGGCTATTATGGATTCAAGGCAAAATGAGAAGGGGGATTATTATCATTAACGGCCCCGAAGGAGAGAAAATGGCCTTCGAAAGCATTAGGTCAAAGAGTGAGGTCGTTCCGAAAATTCATCAGGGGAAGCTCATTATGAGGGTGAAAATTGATGAAGAGAATGATTTTGCCGAGGACATGGGGTTTGTCCCGTTAACCCCTGAAAATATCCCTGGGATCGAGAAAAAAATAGCTGCAGCTATCCAAAAGGATATAGAGGCGGCTTTACGTAAAGGGCAAAAGGAATATAAAAGCGATATTTTCGGTTTCGGTGCTGCCGTTCACCGGAAGTATCCGCAACAGTGGAAGGCTATTAAAGGGCGCTGGGAAGAACTATTTCCCCAACTGGAGGTTCAGGTTGAGGTTAAGTCAAAGATTCGTCGACGGGGCATGTCGACCGAGCCTCCCAAACCGGGTGGCAAGGAATAAAAGGGTGATGGCAGATGATTCTATTGGTCTTGGTAGTATTCTTTTTGGTTTTATGGTTGGAATTGCCGAAATTAATAAGGCAGAGATGGTGGTGGGAACTGGCGGTTTTTGCCGTAATCTGGGCCTTGGCTCTAGTGGTGAGTGTGGCCCAAATTTATGATCTCCCCTTGCCTAATCCCACCCACGGGCTGGAATACATCTTCAAGCCGGTGAGCCATTGGTTTGAGGAGGTGCTATCTTAATGGAGAAAGGGAAAATTACTGCCAGGCAAGCTATGCTTTTGATTATCGTAGCGATCCTGGGGGACGGTATCTTCTTTTTACCTACCTTTGTTGCGGCCCAGGCCAAAACTGATGCTTGGCTTTCTTTTTTATTGGGAAGTATACTCGGTTTGTTACTAACGGGAATTATAATTAAGTTGGGATTGCGTTTCCCTGATAAAACTGTTATTCAATACAGTGAAGAATTGGCTGGTACGGTGGTGGGTAAGCTCCTTGGTATCTGGTATATTGCTTTTTTTTTAGTAACTACTTCTTATCTGACCAGGGAATTTGGAGAGTTTCTAACCACAGTGGTTATGCCGGAAACCCCTATCCTTATTTTTATGATTTTTCTGTCCATAGCGTATTCCTATGCAGTATATGGCGGAATTGAGGTGATGGGCCGGGTGGCTGAATTTCTTACCCCGATTTATATATTTCTGTTAATAGTTATGATGGGTTTATCCGTCAAGGATATGAATCTCCAAGAACTTACACCGGTAATGGGAAATGGCATTGGGCCGGTAATCAAAGGATCAATTCCGCCTTTTGCCTGGACGGCCAATGTGAGCGCTATGTTGATGCTTATTCCTTTTATTAACCAACCTGAGCAAAGCAAGAAAGCCAGTTACATGGCCGTGGGGGTAGTGGGTTTGTTATTTGTGGTTAATACTATGCAAGCTATTGCTGTATTAGGGGCTCAAGAAGTTGCCAGGCTGGAGTTTCCTTTTTTTCATCTAGCAGCTACAGTTAGGGTGGCTAACTTTCTGGAACGGATTGATGCACTGATTATGATCGTTTGGGTAACGGGTGATTTCATTAGGGCCTGCGTGTTCTACTATGTGGGCCTCTTGGGTTTAAGTCAATGGCTAAAACTAAAGGACTATAAACCGTTGGTACTGCCTATGAGTTTGTTGCTGGTGTCTCTTGGTATAGTTCAGTTTGACAGCATCATGGAGATACATACTTGGGGTGGCCAGGGATATCCCTTTTATGCCTTATCGGTAGAAGCTGGGATACCCATATTATTGCTAATAATAGCCTGGGTTAGGGGGAAAAGTTCTAGAGTTTAGAAGTTAGAGGTTCGGCGTGCATAACCTTACTTTTCTTCCTTCTCCTCCTCCAGCTTCACGGTGCGTACCGCCTGGGAAGCGAAACGGGTCTCGGTTAAAGTCCCAAATGGCTTTTTCTCCTTCATCTGCCGGGCACTGATTAAAATATCCTGCAGCAGGTCGAAGGATGCCTTTCTGGGCGTGGGCTCCAGAGTCCAGAGGCCTTGTTGCTTATAGCGGGCGATAATTTTTTCCAGGGCCGCCTTTTCCAGCTGGGGCAAGTGGGGGTGGATGGTTTCGGCAATTTCCTTGGGGCTGTGGCGGGCCATCCAGAGTTGGGCCAGGTAGATACCGTTGGTGAACTTCTGCAATAGGTCAGGTTTGGCTGTCACCAGTTCCCTAGGGGCCAGGTAGGTGCCTATGGGGAGTTCCCACCGGCCCATGGCCAGGGGGGTGGCTAGGCGGCCCAGTCCCTGGTTTTCCAACTGGGAGGCAGTGGGTTCTGACACCAGCAGGAAAGAGCCGGTGCCGCTTTTGAAAGCTCCGGGGGTCATGGCCAGGGGGATGTTC
>JAJZSN010000015.1 GCA_021849745.1 Bacillota bacterium
TAGTGCCGTAAAATTTGTTTTATTCCAGGAGAAACTGGCCGATGGCACCAGGAAAGTAACCTCTATTTCAGAAGTCCTTGGCTCCCAAGGCTTGGAACCCATTGTAAACCCTATATATAAATATATCTGCGAAGATGTACTTGAGGAAGAGGGGACCCATAAGGTGCTGAAAATCGTCGGCAAACACATTCGAGTTGGCGCTCTTTCAGAAAAAACCCAACAGTCTATGTTAAAAGCCGGTATTCAGCGCCGCAGGTTTGAATTCTTAACCAAGCCCCCGACAGAAGATGAGACAGAGGTGTACACCATCAATGAATACCACTTTAATAATTAGTATGTCCTTAGGTGTGGTCACCTTTTTAACGATAAATGTCATCTTTGAACTTAGATTTTTTAGGGGCATAGGGGATTTTTTTCTAAATATTTTCGAAACCATCATTGATTATATAGGGGATTATAATACTAAAAGGTACATCCAAAGGGTTAAAAGAGAAAAAATCGTTAAACAAAAGGAAAATGTTTTTGCGAAATATAATCGCTTGGTGGAACAATTAATAATCGACTTTAATCTGCCTTTGACTTTGGAGAGTTTCACCTCTCTGCTATGTATCTGTTTTGCTATTACCGTGCTTATCATACTTTTGTTTATGCAAAACATCACCCTATCAGTGGTGGTCACCATATCAATCTTCATAGGTATCTTAACCTTATTTGTGATGCAATCAAAGGCCATCAAAACCGAGCGATTTGAAGACATTATGAACGCTGAAGACATTATCTGTCCCTTGGCCCGGGATGGTGTCTTGGTGGCCATCAAAAAGGTTATGGAAAGTGAAGAGTACATAAGTCTTAGTATCCGCCCCTATTTCCAACAGTTTATCGATAACTGCGAAAATAACGGTTATTCCTTTAGACAAGCCATAACTTTGTTAAACAGACAGCTTGGACCCAAATTTGATAACTTTACTAAAAAGGCTATTGTTTTTGAATACAACGAGCGTAAAGGAATGGCCGATGTATTCCTGGATATCGTTGATGAAAACGCAGTACTGAGGGAAATCAATGTTCGCAAAGATCGTATTTTCAGGAAGATGAATAGGGATTTTCTACTTAAAACCGCTATAATCATTGTGTTTTTCCTCTATGCCTTAAGCATCCCGGATTTTAAGGAGTTCATGTTGAAAAACAATATAGGCAAACTGATTAACACCATAGTGGTAAGTGTAATTTGTTTAAGTTTTGCTCGCTGTCAGTCCTTACAGGGTGATTTGGGGACAGGGGGTCGAAAGTAATTGGTCATTACCGCTAAAATATTTATTTTGTTATCCATCGTTTACCTTATCAAAGTCTTTCTCTATCCATATTTCAAGCCGGTAAGCAACAAACAAAAAAGCCGGGTCAGGAGATTTATCAACGAAAGAAAGAAAGAAAAACTCAAGGGCAAGATTCGAGGGGTTAAGTTATATCTGGCTAATCAATATGGAAGATACTTAATCAGCACTGCAGAAAAATCCCGACTCAAGAAAATGATAGACAGACTTGATTTAGGAATTAAACCGGAGGAAATACGGATAGACCAACTGTTTCTTCTGTTATGTGCAGTACTGGTAACCATGTTTATGCTCACCGCTAACCAGCTTTTGGGTTATACTTCCGCAGTATTTATCATCTTGGCTTGGCTTTATCCCATCGACGAACTGGAGAAAACCATAGAACGAAAGAACCAGAATATCGCTTTTGATTTTCCCGCCTTTTACAGCATGGTTTATTACCAGTACTCCAAATCAGTAAATATTTTTCTAGCCGATGTGATAAAAGACTATATTCCCAATGCTAATCCCGATATGTCCGACGAACTGGGGGTGATGCTTGATAACATTGATTATGGTGAGGAATATGCCTTAAAGCAGTTGAAAAAAAGAGTTCCCTTAAGGTATGTGATTAAATTCTGCGATGTGATGGAAACCCGGTTAAAGGGATATGACAATATATCGCAAATGGCCTATTTGAAAAATGAGTTGGATGAGTTCAGGGTCATGGCCCTAGAAGATGAGCTGGCTAAACGGGAAAGGATTAATGCCAGGTTGCAGATGATTTTGATAGTGGTATTGGCAATTTATATCGCAGTTTATTATTTGTTTATGGTTTTATCATCTCTTAAGATGTTCCAATAAAAAATTAATTGACGGAGGTTTTGAATTATGCAAATCAAAAACACTATTGAGAAATTTCTAAAGGATGAAAGAGGGAGCTTTGGAGTTAAGGAAATTGCTATTACAGTAGCAGTAATCGTGGTCATTGGTTTTGCTATAACTGGAATCCAAAGCAACATGCCCAGCTGGATTACTCAAATCTGGAATTTATTTATACAACAAATTCAGGGCTTAATAAGTTAAACGGTGGGAACCGTATGCAGGCATTTGCTAAATCTATACTAATTTCTATCTTAGTTTCTGTTTGCCTATTGTTATTTACTAGCCTTATATTTTTCTTCCCCTGGTATATGACCCTGGTGGTGGAAACCTTTAATCTATCCCAGATAGCGGCCGGTGATAACTATGTAAAACAGACCTATTATGATGAAGCCTTACATAAACTAAGAGACAGACCTATATTTAGAGATAAGGCCGACGAGATTAATATTGAAGTGCTTAAAGACGGCGGTGGAAGTGCTATAGGCTATGATGATGAAACATTATACTATTATTTGGGAGATAATGAAAAACCGTATAGACAAAGGGGCGAGTCCATTACGGTGAGAATAAGTGCCGAATATCCATTTAGTATAACCTTATGGGGAGAACCTCTTGAAAGGCCCTTTCCAATTCAGTTTGAATTGAAAACCGTCGGCTTAAAGCACTATAAGGATTTACCCTACTACCCAGATTAGGATTGGAAATAATGAAGAATTTTGCTTATGCCATTCTATTAGTGATTTTTCTCTCTATTGTTATCGAGCCCTTGGTTGAAATAATGGAAGTGGGGAGAGAAAAAATTCTGCTGAACTCGGCGTTATACAATTCCTATCGTGTTGCAGTATTAACCTTGGACAGTGAAATGATAAGGGATTTGGATGCCAGAACAAAAGAGAATGATTTAATTGAAAAATTCTCTGATGCCTTTGAGGAGGCAATGGAAGTAACTCAGATTAATAGATCCGGCAACACGTTGGAGTTCCGCTCGGATGCTGGCAAATATGAAAATATTATTGTTACGGTGACCCTTAATGAATATAATGATTCCTTAACAGAACGAGGGGTTTCAAAGGTATCAATTACTGCCAAAACCAAATATAAGTTTAAAACTAAATATTTGAAAGAAGTTGCAGCAAGAGTACCGGATTATTTTTTGATAAGTGATAAATCCTATACTTTTTCTGTCAAAAATTAGTTTCCCAAGGGGGAGGGTTATGGATTACATTTTTGTCACCCTTAAAACTAAGGAGCTTGGAAAAGTTGATTTGAAAATTCCAACATATGTTTCTGTTAGTGAATTGCTTACCATGCTCTCGGAATCAATAAATATGAGCATTACCCGAGACAGCCAGGTACAGGCAGAACCTTTGGGCCGCATCTTGGACAACTCAGCAACCATCGAGGATGAGGGCATAACCAACGGATCATTATTAACCGTTTTGTAAAGGGGAACTTATGAACTGTAATATCTCAAATGGCGGTTTAGTTTTGAAACTTAATAACCAAATCATCTGGACCGATATAGCTGGGTACACCGGGACATACTTAGTGGAAAGCGATTTGGGGCCGACTAAACTAACGGATAGCCTATTTTGGTTTATGAACACCGACGGAAAATATATTTATTACAGTGACCAAAGAAATAGACATGGTCTATATAGATTGAATTTACTATCCAAAAGAGAAGAATTGCTTTTGGACAGACCTTGTTATGGCTTAGTTTTGAAGGATGATTGGCTCTTTTTTATCGATGAAATGGATCAAAAACTTTATCGATGCACCAAGGATGGTCTAAATCTATCAAAGATCATCGATGAGAAGATTATTGCCTTCACTGCAATGAATAACTCAATGTGGTATACAACTGCCGGTGGTAATCTAAAAAGGTGTAATTTAAGTAATATGAAATCTAACAGTGTATTAAGCACAACAGCCGTAGGCTTAATAGTAGTTAACCAGTGGGTAATATTTGCCGATAAACATCAGAATTACAGTTTGAATATCTATAATACCCTTACCCAAACCACAAGCACCTTTGATGAGATTCAGGCCAGCGGCATTAATACAGACGGTCGATTCATCTATTGTTCCAACGGTAAAGATGACCGGTCTATTTATCGAATCGGGATTGAAGATAACAGTGTCATTAGGATATGCGGAGAAAAGACCGATTTCCTACATGTTATTGAAGACCAATTGTATTTTTGTAACCTTGGCCATGAAAAGGCCTGGTATAAAATGTCCCTCCATGGTGGACAAGCCACAATAGTTTCGAGATAGGCGGGTACCAAAGTGACTGAGAATAAAACTTACGAATTTAGCAGACAGCCAAGATTCTTGCCGGAAATGCCCAGGGGAGAGATTGAGGTTCCCAATCCCCCCATGGCCTATGAAAAGCCAGAAATATCTTGGTTTATTATTTTGATGCCTCCAGCCGTGATGTTAATTATAACGGTAATTATCGCTTTAACCGCCCAGTCGATATTTTTGCTTATCTCGGTTGTTACCACTGTTATGACCATTCTCGCATCGGTAGTCGGTGCCACCAGTCAAATTAAGAAGTACAAAAGTCAAAAAGCTGAGCGGGAGAAGAAGTATTTACAACTTATAGTGGATTTAAGGGCCGAACTGGCGGTAAACAGAGAAAAACAAATCAAGGCCATGAATGAAATGAACCCCAAGCCAGGCATTTGTTTGCAGAGGATTAACGCCACCGACAGTCAGTTATGGGAAAGAAATTCCTCATATAATGATTTTCTATCCTTGAGGGTGGGGATTGGCAGTGTTCCTTTAGCGGTAAGAGTTAAACATGCCAAACAGCAATTAATTTTGGGGGATGACCCTTTAGCCATGGAGCCCCAGAGATTGGCTTCCGAGTTTGAGAGGGTTAATGAGGTTCCGGTTTGTATCGACTTATTCTCTTCGGAGATCTGCGGCATAGCAGGGGAAGAAGAAAAAACCTTGGAACTCCTACGCCTGGCAGTGCTGCAGATTATAACCCACCATGGTTATGACGATGTTAAGGTTGTATTGCTTTTAAAGGAAACCAGCTTAGAAAAATGGGATTGGGTAAGACATTTACCCCATGTCTGGGATGATGATTACAGAACGAGATACTTATTATGTGGACGGGCTATAGCCCACCAAACCTTAGGTGAACTATATGAGATTCTAAAGGCAAGAGAATTAAGGGTAAATAAGTCAGGACAGGGAGAGAGTTACTTGCCCCACTATGTTTTCATCGTGGAAGACTCCTCACTACTGGAAAACGAGGTTATCAATAGATTCTTATATAACGGGAACAAACACCTGGGGGTTTCCACCATATTTATCGAAAAAAACAGGGCCTACCTGCCCATGAACTGTAAGACGGTAATTAACGTACAATCAGGAACCGGTGAATATGCTAACAAAGAAACCGGGGAGAAAAATACCTTTATCTTAGATAAGGTTGAATATAAGGAGATTGAGAAATCAGCGAGAAAACTGGCTCCATTAAGAATTAAAAAATCTAGTATCAGCTTCTCTTTACCCCAATCCATAACTTTGCTAGAAATGCTGAAATGTAAAAGGGTTGAGGATGTTGATGTTCTATTCAGGTGGCAGAAAAACAGGACCTTTAAAGGCATGAGGGTGCCCATTGGGGCAAGAGCCGGTGGGGAATTGTTCTTCTTAGACATTCATGAGACAGGCTTTGGTCCCCACGGACTGGTCGCCGGAACCACCGGTTCCGGTAAAAGTGAGTTATTACAGTCCATAATTATATCCCTCGCCATCAATTATCATCCCCATGATGTAGCCTTTGTGTTAATTGACTACAAAGGCGGCGGCATGGCAGACGTTTTTAAAGGGATGCCTCACCTGGTTGGGACTATAACCAACTTAGGCGGCAATCAAACAGTGAGGGCCCTAGTTTCCATAAAGAGTGAACTGCAAAGAAGGCAGAGGATTTTTTCCCAGTATGGGGTTAATAACATAGACAAGTATCAAAAACTCTACCACAACGGAGGAGCAAAGGAACCTCTCCCTCATCTCATCATGATAGCTGATGAATTCGCCGAACTGAAGGCGGAACAGCCTGAGTTTATGAAGGAATTGGTTAGCACTGCCAGGGTGGGGAGAAGTTTGGGGGTTCATCTAATTCTGGCTACCCAGAAACCCGCCGGTGTGGTGGATGACCAGATATGGAGCAACTCCAAATTCAAGATTTGTCTCAAAGTGCAGGATGAGTCAGATAGTAAAGACGTTATCAAGCGGCCCGATGCAGCTATGATAAAAGAACCTGGACGGGCATATATTCAAGTGGGCAATGACGAAGTTTTCGAGATGTTCCAGTCTACCTGGTCGGGGGCGGACTACGATCCCGATGGTGAGGTAAGAAAGAAGGAAAGCAAGACTAAACGCCTATTTAAAGTTCATCTAAACGGGAGAACCGAGCAGATATATCCTATTGATGAAGAGAAAATCGTCAAGGATGAATTACCCTCTCAGTTAAAGGCCATGGTTGACCACATATCACAACTGGCTGAGAAAAGTGATATTGCCGCCCTGAAAGGTCCTTGGCTCCCGCCTCTTCCAGAAGTCATAAGCATGGATGGTTTGTTTAGTAAAGGGACGGGTTTTGACTATCAAAAGGCGGCGTGGCATGGGAATCCACCTTTATTAGTGCCACCTATCGGTTTGGTAGATAACCCTAGGGAACAAACCCAAGCGCCTCTTTTCCTCGATTTTGCTTCCGAAGGTCATCTCATTATTTATGGTGCTCCAGGAACAGGTAAGACCTTTCTGGTGGAAACCCTTTGTCTATCCTTTGCCCACCTTTATTCCCCCAGTGAAGTTAACATCTACATTATGGATTTTGGAGGAACGGCTTTAAAGCCCCTGGCTGACCTGCCCCATTGTGGCGGGGTGATGACCATTGAGCAAGAGAGCAGAATCAATCAGTTTATGCTCTTCATCTTCCGAATTATTGATGAGCGAAAGAGATTATTCGAAGAATCCCGGGCCGAGAATTTTAATGCCTATAAAGCACGGCATTCCAAAGAACTCCCGGCCATATTCATCATGATTGATAACTATTTTGCCCTGTCTGAAACTTATGAGTCCGTTGATGATCAGATGATGACCCTGGCCCGGGAGGGGGCCAAGTTTGGTATTTTCCTGGTTGCCACTGCCACCAATGCCACCTTGGTGAGGTATAAATTTGCAGTTAATTTCAAAATGGCCATAAGCCTTCAGCTTACAGAGAAAAACGAGTATGCCAACATCGTAGGAAGAACCGAAGGCCTAGAACCCGCCCCAGTGCCGGGGCGAGGACTGGTTAGAAGCAGGCCGCCCCTGGAATTTCAGACCTCACTACCTCAATTCAGGGATAAGGATACTGAGGAGATAATAAATGCTTTCAAATCTTTAGCTGATGAAGGTAAAATCACCTCAGCCCTTCCCATCCCGGAGATGCCTGAACAAATTGATATTCATGCCATCAACAAAGCCTCCCAGGGCCCATCCATGGCAATAGGCTTAAACGATAGGGATCTGCAGCCTGTTTACTTAGATTTATCAATGACACCGACAATTATGATTGCCGGAGATGGACAAACGGGCAAGAGTACCATACTGCTGTCCTGGGTCACTATGTTATTAAAGAATCTGGGTGAGAAGACTAGGATTTATGCTCAAGATTCCCCAACCATGGGAATATACCCGATTCTAAACCAGCCCAATGTAATGGACTTAAGTCAAGTAGAAGATATGTATGCTTTTATAGAGGGTCTTAAGACTGAAGTTGATACCAGGCGTGAACAGCTCAACGACTTTAGAAAAAGCAATAAAAACCTTCAGGAGTTATATGACAGTTGGCAGCAGATTGTATTTGTTTTTGACAGCCTTAATGATTTTACCGATAATGCAGATTTTTCCTTGAAAGAGGTTTTGGAAAAGGTAGTAAAAAAAGGACATGGTTTAAAAATCTCCGTTCTAGTTGCAGGAAATACCAATGAGCTGGTCGGTAATTATGATGGCTTCGGGAAAGCGGTAAGAGAGGCTCAATGTGGAATTATGATGGGAAGTATAAGGGATCAGAATCTCTATGGAGTGCGATTCCCCTATGGAACTCATGAAAAAGATTTCGCTATGGGGGATGGCTACTTAATCATTAAAAATAAGTTTGTTGGGTTAAGATTAGCTATTCTTAAGGATTAGAACTGGTTATTGGGTGAGGTGATTAGGATGGCAAGTTACAGTGAAATCGAAAGGGTGGCAAGACGGGGAAATGAGGCTTTATATGAGTTGCAAAGAAAACGGGATTCCTTTTCCAGAGAGGTGTATTATCTGGACAGTTGGTGGCTAGGGGAACCCTGCAGGGCTTTCAAGGAAGAGCACCAGGAAATTATTTTTAGAATCAACGAGATTTTCAATTCAATTAGGGACTTGGAGCGAAGGCTTAGAAGGTTGGCCCGTGAGGTTGAACGTGCTGAAGAAGAGCGAAGAAGGAGATTAGAAGAACTGCGGATGGCAAATACGCGGTAAGAAAGTGATGTGATAGATACCAATAAAAGGAGGTGAAATAATGAGTATCCAAAGATTTAGTCCAGAACAGGCCAGAGGTGTTGCTAATTCCATCAAACAAAAGGGCAACACTGCAAGGGATGTTGTTAACCAACTTGACAGAGAAATCAAATCTGTTGAATCCTGGTGGCAAGGCGATTCAGTTAGAGCCTTTGTTGATGAATTCAATCAATTGAAGCCGAGCCTGGATAAGTTGGTACAATGCGTTGAGAACATAAGTGCACAGCTAAATGAAGTTGCAAGAGTTAAAGAAGAAAGCGAACAGCGAATTACTGCCGCTCTTCGCCAGTAAAAAGGACAAGCAAGGTGAGTTACTACGGTAAGTCGCCTTGCTTGCATTTTCAAAGATTTTAATATTAATATGGGAGATTATTAAATGGATAAAGTAAAAAGTTTTTTTATGATATTTCCGGGTTTTAAGAGTCTAACAACTTGGAAAATGTAAATTTTATTTATTCCCTCACATATGCTATAATACTTGTAGTAAATTTACGGAGGGATTTCTTTGTATCTATTACTTGTGGCCCTTGGGGTTTTAATCCTGGATCAGGGTACTAAATACGCAGTACTATCAGGGATGATAGAGGGGGATTCTTATCCTATCATTGAAAATGTTTTCCATCTTACCTTTGTCCGCAATCCCGGAGCAGCTTTTGGTATGATGCCTAACAAAACATATTTTTTTATCAGCGTTAGTTTAGTGGTTTTAGCGGGGATAATATATTATTACCGGACTATTCCCAAGGAACAGAAGTGGTTGCGTATAGCCATGGGCCTTGTGGCAGGTGGTGCCGTGGGCAATCTCATCGATCGGGTGAGGTTTGGTCATGTGGTTGATTTTTTTGATTTCCGGGTTTGGCCGGTTTTCAATATCGCCGATTCGGCTATTGTGGTGGCTGTGGCCATTATTTTTCTGTACCTAATAAGAGAGGGTAAAAATGAAAGAAGTTAAGGAAGAAGATATTTTCGAAGAAGACCTTGAAGAAGTTGTAGAAGGTGAGCAGTTAGATTTTGCCGTGCCACCGGAGTCAGTGGGTAGCAGGGTAGATGTTTTTTTGAGTCAGGTTCAATTCCAAGCAACTCGTTCTTATTTACAGAAATTAATCGGGGATGGTTTGGTTACCGTTAACGGACTGGAGATTAAAGCCAATTACAAGCTAAAAGCCGGGGATACGGTAAATTTATTCCTGCCTCAACCCCAGGAATTGAAAGTAGAGCCGGAACAAATTCCTTTAGAGGTTTTATATGAAGATAGTGATGTTATTGTAATAAATAAACCCCGGAGAATGGTGGTACATCCAGCGGCAGGTAACTATTCGGGAACCCTGGTTAACGCCCTCCTTTGGCACTGCAAGGATCTATCCGGGATTAATGGAGTGATGCGTCCAGGGATAGTCCATAGATTGGATAAGGATACCTCCGGAGTAATAATGGCCGCCAAGAACGACGCCGCCCACTTATGTCTGGCGGAACAGATTAAGGACCGCACGGTGACCAGAAGATACATGGCCCTAGTTCACGGCAACCTCCCCGAACCAGGAGGCATAGTAGATGCCCCCATTGGCCGGGATCCCAAAGACCGTCAGCGAATGGCGGTAGTGGTTAAGAACGGCAAACCAGCAGTAACCCATTACAAAGTTTTAGAACGCTTCGGTGATTATACCTTTGTAGAGTGCAGACTTGAGACCGGCCGGACCCATCAAATCAGAGTCCACATGGCCTACCTGGGCCACCCCGTGGTATGCGACCCTAAATACGGCCCGAAAAAACCCCACTTTTCATTGGAGGGTCAAGCTCTGCATGCGGCAGTGTTGGGGTTCAACCACCCTTCATCAGGGGAATACCTGGAGTTTTCTGCCCCATTGCCGGAAGAGATGGAACGAGTGTTGAAAGGCTTGCGGGGGAAAAGCTTATAAGGATACTTTGCGGTCAGGGGTTAGGTTTTAGGGGTAAGGGATAGGTAGGTTCATAGTTCATAGTTCATAGTTGGAAGGGTTAAGTTCAGGTGAAAAATTTAAAGCTGATAGCTGATAGCTGACCCAGGGAAATGCTCATAAGCTATCATGCATAAGGTTGGGGGTTTTTGCGGAGTAACTTTTCACCAGCGTGCGATAGACAGCCCGTCGAATGCCGAGACACTACCCTAAAAGGGCGTAAAGGTGCAGAAACCTCTCATTTAAGACGGCGGGGAACAATAATGGTAGCTCACATGAAGCCTGAAAAGTTACGGAGCAAATACCCCCAACCTTCCTGCCACAAGTTGACCCTAAAGAAGTCAGAAAACTTCAACTTTCAAAAACCCCATTGACTACTTTGTCACATTTTGTTAAACTATATCTAATGACAAGCCCCTTTAAATTAGTCCTGTGAGACTAGTAAGGCAACATATATTTCTTGATTTAGGAGAAACTATGCCTGCTTGCTGGTCTTACCTGTGAGCGGGCATTTTTTATGGGGTATGCTCAAGGGTTAGGTTCGTTGTTCGTAGTTCATAGCTCGTAGTTTATCTGGGCTGGATTATCTGGCTTGCGAGGAGGGTTTAATTGATGAAACTCCAGGAAAAGACACAACTGCTTGATACTGAAGGGATTCGACGGGCTTTGACCCGGATTGCCCATGAGGTTATTGAGAAGAATAAAGGTGTAGAGAACCTGGCCATTATCGGAATTCGGCGGCGGGGTGTACCTTTGGCAGAACGACTGGCCCAGCGGATTACTGAAATTGAAGGGACTAAAGTTCCCATCGGAATTTTGGATATTACCCTCTACAGAGATGATTTGACCACTTTGGCTCAGCAGCCGGTTATTCATAAGACTGAGGTGCCCTTTGACATTGTCGATAAAAAAATCATCCTAGTGGATGATGTGCTATATACCGGCCGGACGGTGCGGGCCGCATTAGATGCCTTGATTGATTTAGGGCGGCCTAAGTTCATTCAATTGGCAGTGCTGGCAGACCGGGGCCATCGGGAACTGCCCATTAGGGCCGACTATGTTGGGAAGAATGTCCCCACTTCCAAAAAGGAAGTGGTTTCTGTGAAACTTGAGGAAATTGATGGGGAAGACAGGGTAGTTATTGAGGAATTTGTAGATGAATAATCCCCTTTAAGCCGGTCCCGTGAGGCTGGCAAGGGTATGGGACAGCCACAGCATCATGTGACTGTAACCTCCTTGCGGCTTGTTGGCTAACAGGAGGTTTTTTTAATAGCTCGTAGCTGGTAGCTAAAAGTAGAAAATCGGCTACCAACCATAAGCTATCATCTATCAGCTAAAAAGAGGAGGCTAACCAATGCAAAAATCATTTGACATCAATGAGAAACCCCCACTTCTTCAGGCTCTGCCCCTGGCTTTCCAGCACGTTTTTGCCATGTTTGGTGCTACGGTGCTGGTACCTTTCCTCACCGGTTTGGATCCGGCGGTGGCTTTGTTCACTTCCGGTATCGGTACTCTAATGTTTCACTTGATTACTAGAGGTAAGGTTCCCGCTTATCTTGGTTCATCCTTTGCCTTTATTCCGCCTTTGGCGGCTTATGTCAGCGGTGCTAACGACCTGCCCAGTGCCATGGGTGGTGCTTTTGTAGCCGGTCTGGTGTATGTACTGGTCTTCGGTTTGATAAAAGTTTTCGGTACCGGATTTATTAAGCGGTTAGTACCCAGTGTGGTAGTTGGTCCGGTGGTTATGATTATCGGTTTGGCCCTTGCCGATGTTGCGGTTAAGGATATGGCTTCACCCCATTGGCCCACTGCAATCTTTACTCTGGTTATGGCCATAATTTTCAGTGTCTTTACTCGTGGCTTCTTTAAAGTAGTGCCCATTTTATTAGGAATTATATCCGGTTATATTTTTGCGGCGGTTTTCCAGATGGTAGAGCCTTCCACCCAGATTATGCTTGGTCAAAATGCTGTACCTCTATTCAGTCTCGATGCAGTAAAAGCTTCCTTCCAGGCACAAAACTTTATGGGCTATCTCCATTTACCCCAGTTTGTAATTCCCAGTTTCAATTTTGCAGCTATTATGGCCATAGCCCCAATCGCTTTGGTAGCAATTATAGAAGATTTGGGCCATATCCTGGTTATCGGTAATATCACCAAGCGGGATTTGGTACAAGACCCTGGGTTTGACAACGTGCTTCTGGGTAACGGTTTGGCTACTTCGGTCGCTGCACTCTTCGGCGGTCCTCCCAGTACCACCTATGGTGAGAACATCGGCGTAATCTCCATTACCAGAGTATACAGCTCTATGGTTATCCAAATTGCGGCGGTTATCGCCATCCTGCTAAGTTTCCTGAATCCGGTTCGGGCTCTCATAGGTTCCATTCCGGTGCCGGTAATGGGCGGTATAGTTATCCTCCTCTTCGGAATGATTGCTGCCGCAGGGATAAGATCCATGATTGAAGCCAAAACAGACCTATCCAGCACCAGAAACTTAATTATTGCTTCCATTATCTTAATTCTTGGTGTAGGATTAAAGAATGTGGGATATGCTACCCTTGCAGGTATTGTATTAAACTTGATTCTTCCTCAGGATAAACCTGATGCAGATTATATCGCTACTCTAGAAGCGGATACCGTAGAAGAAACCAAGTAAATATCCTCTCCTTTAAACAGTCCAGAGAGGCTGACAAGGAAATGTTACCGGGTAAAACTACCTCCGGTTAAACATGCCCTTCTGTCAGCTCGCTGACAGAAGGGCTTTTTGTTAGGCCAAGGCACGAGTTGAAGATTAGTTTAAAAAAGTACTTTGTCAATTCCTAATTAGATGAAAGCAGCTTTATGGGATTTGCCTTAAAGAGTAATTCTATTGAGGTGATAATGAGTTAAGGTTTTTTGTGCAAAAATGACAAGATAGGGCACTGACGTACCCTATCTCAGTCTCATATATACCTTTAACGAGCACCGGCTACGGCAGCAGCAGCGGCAGCACTTCCGGAAGCGGCAGCAGCAGCGGCTGAGGTATTACCACTTGCAGCAGCAGCGGCTGCAGCGGCGGCTGACAATCTTGCTTTTTTAGCAAAGAATTTAGCGTTATTCTTGTGGAGTTTAGACATATATTTATTACCTCCTAAGTTATAGAATAAGAGCCTATTCCGTATATACTATGCTTACTGTTTTTTTTTGTGAATCGTATTTCTTAAAACACCTTAGCGAGATTACTAAATTAATTTAAATTAAGTAAATCAAAGGAGGTCAACCATGGGCCTGAAAAACAAAGACCTACTGGGCCTCAAGGACATCAGCAAAGAAGAAATCCAAATCATTCTGGACACTGCTGAACCTATGAAGGACGTCATCCAGCGGCCAATCAAAAAAGTCCCCACTTTACGGGGCCGCTCGGTAATCAACCTCTTTTACGAGGCATCAACCCGCACCAGGACTTCCTTCGAACTGGCGGGTAAGTATCTGAGCGCTGATACCATCAACATCGCTACCTCTACCAGCAGTGTGGTCAAAGGTGAAACCCTCAAGGACACGGGCAAGACCATCGAAGTAATGGGGGCCGATGTGGTAATCATTCGACACCCGGTGGCCGGTGCGCCCCACATGCTGGCCAAGCACCTGAAAGCGGCGGTTATCAACGCCGGTGACGGGGCCCATGAACATCCCACCCAGGGCCTCCTGGATATGTTCACCATCAGAGAAAAGAAAGGCCGTATCGAAGGCCTTAAGATTGCCATCCTGGGCGATGTTCTCCACAGCCGGGTGGCCCGGTCCAACATCTGGGGCTTGACCAAGATGGGAGCCGAAGTCCGAGTGGTGGGGCCATCCACTTTGATGCCGCCCGAGATTGAAAAGCTAGGGGTACAGGTTTTCCATCGGGTGGAAGAGGCTTTGGACGGAGTAGATGTAGTTAACGTATTGCGGATTCAACTGGAACGCCAGCAGAAAGGGTTGTTCCCCACCATTCGTGAGTACGCCAGACTTTTTGGTTTAAACAAAGAAAGACTTCAAGCGGCCCAGGCTGATGCCTTGGTGCTTCACCCAGGACCCATGAACAGAGGGGTAGAAATTTCCCCCGACATAGCCGACGGATTGCAGTCGGTGATTAATGAGCAGGTTACCAACGGGGTAGCCATTCGCATGGCTCTGTTATATTTGCTGACAGGAGGGACAACCAGTGAAACTTCTGATTAAAGGCGGGCGCATCATCGACCCGGCCAATGGAAAGGATACCACCGGGGATATTCTGGTGGAAGATGGTAAGATTAAAGAAATAGGACAGAATATAGCGGCTCAAGCCGATGATACCATAGATGCCACCGGCAAGTTGGTGGTACCGGGATTAATAGATATCCATGTTCATTTAAGAGAGCCCGGCCTGGAGGCCAAAGAAACCATCGCTACAGGCACTCGGGCCGCCGCCCGCGGAGGCTTCACTTCTGTGGCCTGCATGCCCAACACCAAGCCTGTGGCCGATAACCAGGCCATTATCGAGTTTATCAAAGTCCGGGCGGCTCAGACCGGGGTGGTCAACGTCTACCCCATCGGGGCCATCACCAAGGAATCCAAAGGCCAAGAACTAGCCGAAATAGGCGACATGAAGTCGGTAGGGGCAGTGGCCCTTTCCGATGACGGCCAGCCGGTAATGAACAGTGACGTAATGCGCCGGGCCATGGAATACGCCAAAATGTTCGACCTGCCCATTATTTCCCACAGCGAAGACAAAGACCTTGTAGCTGAAGGGGTCATGAACGAAGGCTACATGTCTACAGTCTTGGGCTTAAAGGGAATCAACCGGGCCGCAGAAGAGGTCATGGTAGCCAGGGACATCATCCTGTCCGAAATAACCGGCTGCCCAGTCCATATAGCCCATATCAGCACCGCCGGTTCAGTCCGGCTGGTCAAGGAAGCCAAGAACCGAGGCGTCAAGGTAACCGCCGAGGCCACCCCTCACCACTTCACCCTGACCGACCAAGCAGTGGAGGGCTATAACACTGCCACTAAAGTCAACCCGCCCCTTAGAACAGCGGATGACGTGGCTGCCATCAAAGCCGGCCTGGCCGACGGCACCATAGATATCATCGCCACCGACCACGCCCCCCACACCCAAGAAGAAAAGGACGTAGAATACAACTACGCCCCCTTCGGCATGGTAGGCCTGGAAACAGTAGTGGGCCTCGTGTTTAAAGAACTAATAGAACCGGGGATATTAACCCTACCGGAAGCCATAGCCAAACTAACAATAAACCCCGCCCGGCTTCTGAGGTTAGAAAAAGGCACCCTATCCCAAGGAGCCGATGCCGACATAACCATCATCGACCCCAATCACGAAGAAACGGTTATAGCCGAGGAACTAGCCAGCAAAGGCAAAAACACCCCCTTCACCGGCTGGAATCTGAAAGGCCTCCCGGTAGCCACCATAGTTGCGGGCAGGGTGGTTATGAAAGACAGGAAGCTATTGTGCTAGAGGTTCGAGGTTCGAAGTTCAATGTTTGTTGAAGCTGGAATTCAAGACCCGAGATGTAGACCCGAATAGCCATTGCACATGGCTGACAGGGCATTTTTGAACGACTTATATAGAATAGCTCACGGATGTTATGGTTTTACATGCATGCATAGGTTGGGGGTATTTGTGGAGTAACTTTTCATAAGCGTCCGATAGACAGCCCGTCGGATGCCGAGACACTACCCTAAAAGGGCGTAAAGGAGCACCCACCTCTCACTCATAACGTAGTAGAACAACAATGGTAGCTCGCTTGAAGCCTGAAAAGTTACGGAACAAATACCCCCAACCTCCCCACCAGACTTAACAGGGAGGTAAAAAAATGAAAGCCAGACTAGTACTCGAAGACGGCACTATATTCGAAGGATTGGCCTTCGGTGCCACCGGCCAACAACACGGCGAAGTGGTCTTCAACACCAGCATGACCGGTTACCAAGAAATCCTCACCGACCCATCCTACTGCGGGGAAATCGTGGTCATGACCTATCCCCTCATCGGCAATTACGGTATCAATGAAGAGGACTTTGAGCATAAAAACTCCTTTGTCCGGGGCTTTGTGGTCCGGGAAATGTGCGACCACCCAAGTAACTGGCGTTCCAGGCTGAAGCTGGAAGAATTCCTGGCCCAGCGGGGCATTATCGGCTTGTCCGGCATCGACACAAGGGCCTTAACCCGCCGCCTGCGTAACCACGGTACCATGCGGGCCATCATCGCCACCGGCGACGAACCTGTAGAAAGCCTCATTGCTAAAGCTAAAGAGGCGCCCACCCTCACGGGCCAGCAACTGGTGCCCACCGTTACCACCAAGGAGCCCTACCGGCTGGAGAACAACGGTCACAAAGTGGTGGTCATGGACTTCGGAGCCAAGCAGAACATTAACCGCTGCCTCCATCACTTGGGCTGCGACCTGACAGTGGTCCCTGCCACCAGCACCGCTCAGGATATCCTGGCCCTGAATCCCGATGGCATCATGCTGTCCAACGGCCCAGGGGACCCCAAGGACGTGTCCTTCGCCATCGATACAGTACGCAACCTCATCGGACAGAAACCCATCTTCGGAATCTGTCTAGGCCACCAGATTCTTAGCCTGGCCATGGGAGGCGACACCTATAAACTTAAGTTCGGTCACCGGGGAGCTAATCACCCAGTTCAAGACATGGCTTCCGGTCGGGTTCATATCACCTCGCAGAACCATGGTTATGCCGTTGATGAAAAATCCCTGGATGGAAAAGATATTAACGTAACCCATCGTAATTTAAACGATAAAACCATTGAGGGTATTGAGCATAAATACCTGCCTGTGTTCTCAGTACAATACCACCCTGAAGCTTCACCGGGGCCTACCGATTCCAAGTACCTGTTTGAGCGGTTTATCCAGATGATGAACAGAGGGGAGAAGTAGCATGCCGAAAAGAGAAGGAATCAAGAAAGTACTAGTAATCGGCTCCGGGCCTATCATCATCGGCCAAGCCGCCGAATTTGACTATGCGGGCACCCAGGCCTGCCGGGCCCTCAAAGAAGAAGGCATGGAGGTAGTGCTGGTTAACTCCAACCCCGCAACCATCATGACCGATGCCAATATCGCCGATCGGGTCTATATCGAGCCTCTCACCCCCCAATTCGTCGCCAAAATCATCCGCCAGGAAAAACCTGACGGCTTACTGCCTACCCTGGGTGGTCAGGTAGGCCTCAATATCGCCTTGGCCTTGTCCGAGCAGGGCATCCTCCAACGGGAAGGGGTTAAACTTTTGGGTACCCCTTTGAGTGCCATCAAGCGTGCAGAAGATCGGGAAATGTTCCGTTCTATGATGTTGGAAATCGGTGAACCCATTCCAGTGAGTATCATTGTAGACAACCTAGAAGATGCCATGGCCTTTGCCAAAGAGGTAGGCTTACCTTTGATAGTTCGACCCGCTTATACCATGGGCGGTACCGGCGGCGGTATTGCCAATACTATGGAGGAGTTACGGGACATAACCATTAGGGGCCTGAAACACAGTATCATCAACCAGATATTACTGGAGCGCAGCGTGGCCGGCTGGAAGGAAATCGAGTATGAGGTCATGCGGGACAGCAATGACAACTGCATAACCATCTGTAACATGGAAAACATTGACCCTGTAGGTATTCACACCGGGGATAGCATTGTGGTGGCCCCCTCCCAGACTCTGGCCGATAAGGAATACCAGATGTTGCGTACCGCCTCGCTGAAGATTATACGTGCCTTAGGCATTGAGGGCGGCTGCAACGTTCAGTATGCCCTTAATCCTGATAGTTTTGAATACATCGTCATCGAGGTTAACCCCCGGGTAAGCCGGTCTTCGGCCCTAGCCTCCAAAGCCACCGGTTACCCAATCGCCAAGGTGGCTGCCAAAATTGCCATCGGCCTGACCCTGGACGAGATTATGAACGCCGTAACCGGCAAGACTTACGCCTGTTTCGAACCGGCCCTGGATTACTGCGTGGTCAAAATCCCCCGTTGGCCCTTTGATAAATTTGCCTTCGCCAACCGGGTGCTGGGCACCCAGATGAAGGCCACCGGTGAGGTCATGGCCATTGACCGCACTTTCGAGGCGGCCCTGATGAAAGCTGTTCGCTCCTTGGAAATAGGGGTCTTTGGCCTGCGGGTCAAGGGCATGGACCAAGCCCCTTGGGAAGACCTCCTGGGCAAAATGACCAACCCCGATGATGAGCGCCTTTTCGTGGTTGCCGAGGCCATGCGTAGAGGGAAAACTATTCAGGAACTCCACGACATTACCAAGATCAACCTGTGGTTCCTGGAAAAAATCAAAAGAATCGTGGACTGTGAACTGGAACTCATCGCCGAAGGCAAAAAGGACGGCAGGATTTCCACGCAACTGCTCAAAAAAGCCAAACACTTGGGCCTCGCCGATATTTACATCGCCCAGGTTACCGGCCTGTCCGAGGCTGATATCCGTAACTGGCGCAAGGAAGAAGGAACGGCCCCAGTTTATAAAATGGTAGATACCTGTGCCGCCGAGTTCGAGGCGGTCACTCCCTACTATTATTCAGCTTACGAAGGTGAAGACGAAGCTGAACCTGATAACGTTAAGAAAGCCCTGGTGCTGGGCTCCGGCCCCATCCGCATCGGCCAGGGTATCGAGTTCGATTACTGTTCAGTGCACTCGGTTTGGGCCCTGCAAGAAGCCGGGTACCAGACGGTCATCATCAATAACAACCCGGAGACGGTTAGTACAGACTTTGACACCGCCGATAGGCTATATTTCGAGCCTCTAATTCCTGAAGATGTGCTGAATGTAATAGAAAAAGAAAAACCCGAAGGCGTAGTGGTTCAATTTGGCGGCCAAACCGCTATTAACCTAGCAGAACCGTTGGCTAAAGCGGGAGTAAAAATCATCGGTACCCAAGTGGAAGATATCGACCGGGCCGAAGACCGGGAGCTGTTTGACCAACTCCTTACCGAGCTTGGTATCCCCAAACCACCGGGCCGTACCGCTTTTTCGGTGGAAGAATCCATCAAAATCGCCCAAGAAATCAGTTTTCCGGTGCTGGTTCGTCCTTCCTACGTCCTGGGCGGCCGGGCCATGGAAATTGTTTATAACGAGGACGAACTCCTTTCCTATATGCAGCATGCCGTGGACATTTCCCCCAAGCACCCGGTGCTGGTAGACAAGTACATGGTGGGCCATGAAGTGGAAGTAGACGCCATCTGTGACGGGGAAACGGTCATCATCCCCGGAATCATGGAGCATATCGAAAGAGCGGGTGTTCACTCCGGTGACAGTATAGCCGTTTACCCGGCCCATAACCTGGATAAACAGCTCATCGACAGTGTTATTGACTACACCATTCGCCTGTCTAGGGCCTTAAAGGTCAAAGGGTTGCTCAACATCCAGTTTGTTGTCCATGAAAACCAGGTCTATGTCATCGAGGTAAATCCCCGCTCCAGCCGTACCGTGCCTTATCTCAGCAAGGTCACCGGCATCCCCATGGTGAGCCTGGCTACCAAAGCGGCCCTGGGCCAATCCCTGAAGGAACTGGGCTATGAAACCGGCTTGGTGCCGCCTCCTGCTTATTATGCGGTAAAGGCTCCGGTGTTCTCCTTTGCCAAGCTCCTCCAGGTGGATACCTCCCTCGGCCCGGAAATGAAGTCCACCGGGGAAGTCATGGGTGTTGATGAAAATTTCGACCTGGCCTTCTACAAGGCCCTGGTAGCGGCCGGGTTGAGTATTCCCCAAAAAGGCACCATCTTGGTTACCATTGCAGATAAAGACAAAGAAGAAGCCATTCCCTTGGTGGAAGGCTTCGCCAAGCTGGGCTTCAGGATTATTGCCACTTGTGGTACCGCTAAATCCTTAAAGGATGCAGGGATTCCGGTGGAAAAAGTGAATAAAATAGGGGAGGGGTCGCCCCATATTATCGACCTGATTAAGAAAGACCAGATCCAGTTGGTTATCAATACCTTAACCAGGGGTAAAAGGCCGGAGCGGGACGGCTTCCAGATTCGCCGGGCCGCTGTGGAGCATGCCATTCCTTGTCTGACTTCTTTGGATACTACCAGGGTTATACTTCAGGTGTTGAGTACTTTGGAGGCGGGGCAGAAGATTAAGTTGACTCCTCTTCAGGAGTACCTTGCATAGTTTGTGGTGGGAGGAAAGGGGGGCTGGTTCGTAGTTCGTAGTTCATAGTTCATAGTTCGTAGTTGTTTCTGCTGGACATTTCTATAGGGCGATTTTCAACTATGAACTAAGAACCATGAACTATGAACCGATATGCCTTCACGGGCTACCCAACGCACCCGGGTGCGGCTCATTACAGAATAAACCCCTTTCCTATGCATGCATGTAAAAGATAAAAACCTCAATTAAGGAGGTCTTAGGTTTGTCTCTTCAAGAATTTGCTCAAGTCAAAACTCATCAGGAAATCTCCCCCGGTCACTACCTGCTGACCCTGCGGGCGCCTCGTATTACTGAGGTGGCTCGGCCGGGGCAGTTTGTGCATGTTAAATGCAGCCCTGCTATGGATCCTCTTTTGCGGCGGCCCATAAGCTTGCACTACATAAATAAAGCGGCGGGGACCATTACTCTCCTTTACCATGTGGTGGGACGGGGGACCCAGCTTCTTTCTCAGGTGAGAGAAGGGGAAACCCTGGATATTATGGGACCTTTGGGCAAGGGTTTCACCTTGCCGGATAAACCCGGCCACGTTCTGGTGGTGGGAGGCGGTATCGGTACCGCACCCTTGTTGCCCTTGGTGGAGGCTCTGCTGGAAAAAGACCACCGGGTGACGGCGGTTATGGGGGCGAGGTCGGAGGAGTTCCTGCTGGGTATTGATCAATTGGCCGGTCTTGGTGCGGAAGTGCATCTGGTCACCGATGACGGCAGCAGGGGCCACAAGGGATTTGTTACCGACCTGGTGGAAAGAATAATTACCGGGGAAAGAGTAGATTTTGCCTATATCTGCGGGCCTACTCCTATGATGAAGGCCACTTCCCGGTTGTTCATCAAAGCCGGTATCCCCGGCCAGGTTTCTTTGGAGGAACGGATGGGCTGCGGTGTGGGAGCTTGTTTGGCTTGTGTCTGCAAAGGGCAGCTACCAGCTACCAGCTACACCAGCTTTGACTATAAGAAAGTCTGTGTCGACGGGCCGGTCTTTAACCTGGAGGAGGTGGTCTGGGATGAGTAGAGTTAACCTTGGGGTCAACCTGGGCGGCATAGCTATGAAAAACCCAGTGACCACTGCTTCGGGGACTTTTGGTTTCGGGCCGGAATATGCGGATTATGTGGATCTCAATAAGCTGGGGGCTATTGTGGTCAAGGGAACAACGTTGGAGCCTCGGCTGGGCAATCCAACTCCCCGGATTGTGGAAACTCCCGGCGGTATGCTCAATGCCATCGGCCTGCAGAATCCCGGTGTGGACCGTTTAATTAGTGACACCTTGCCTTATCTTAAGGCTTATGACACCCCGGTCATCGTTAACATAGCGGGTAATTCTCTGGAGGATTATGCTGAAATCGCCGGCCGCCTGGACAAGGCCCAGGGGGTTGCAGGGCTGGAGGTTAACATCTCTTGCCCCAATGTCAAAAAGGGCGGCCTCCAGTTTGGAACCGTGCCTGAAATGGCTTACGAAGCCATCAAAGCGGTGCGGGACAACACCAAACTCCCTGTTATCGCCAAACTGTCCCCCAATGTCACCAGCATCACCGACATGGCGGAAGCGGTGGCCAAGGCGGGGGCCGATGCCATTGCCCTTATCAATACCCTGCTGGGTATGGCCATCGATATCCGCACCCGTAAGCCCATTCTGGGCAACGTGGTGGGCGGTTTGTCCGGACCAGCGGTGAAGCCGGTGGCGGTGCGCATGGTCTGGCAGGTGGCCCAGGCTGTCAATCTGCCCATTCTGGGCATAGGAGGCATCATGACTGCCGAAGATGCCATTGAGTTCATTCTGGCGGGAGCTACGGCGGTGGCCATTGGAACGGCAAACTTCGTAAACCCCAGGGCCACCATGGATGTGGCCGAAGGAATTGAAAACTACTGCCTCGATAACGGAATTGAAGACATCACTCAACTGGTTGGAGCGGCCTGGAAAAAAGCTTAAAGGATAAAAATATTTTTTGTCGAATCTAACCTAGGTATTATCCTAATGGGAGGTTTGATTGCGTGAATGCACTAGTCGCAGTAATTATGGGCAGCAAATCCGACTGGCCCGTGATGAAAGAAGCATGTTTAATCCTAGAGGAACTGGGTGTTCCCTATGAGAAAAAGATAGTTTCCGCCCACCGGACTCCGGACTGGATGTTCCAGTTCACCGAAACCGCCATTGACCGGGGAATTAAGGTCATCATCGCCGGAGCGGGAGGAGCGGCCCACCTGCCCGGCATGGTGGCGGCTAAGACCGTCCTGCCTGTCATCGGTGTACCTGTACCGGCTACCCAGCTTCAGGGCATGGACGCCTTACTTTCCATCGTCCAAATGCCCGGCGGGGTCCCTGTGGCCACCGTGGCCATCGGAGCCAGCGGGGCCAAAAATGCCGGCCTCTTGGCGGCCCAAATCCTGGCCATCAATGACCAGCAACTCCAGCAGAAGCTGAAGAACCGCCGAGAAGAAACCGCCAGGCAGGTAATGGAAGACGGAGAGTGGTCCTAATGGCGGAGAAGATAATCCTCCCCGTCTCCACTGTTGGCATTTTGGGCGGGGGTCAATTGGGACGAATGATGGCCATCGAAGCTAAGAAGATGGGTTATGACGTGATTTGCTTGGATCCTACTCCCGACTCTCCCTGCGGACAGGTTGCCGATGACCAGATTGTGGCCGAACTGGACGACTTGGAGGCTGCCGTCAAGCTGGCTGAGAGGTCGGATGTGGTGATTTATGAGTTTGAGAATATTGATGTCCGGTTGGTAGAAGAACTGGAGAAAAAATATTATCTCCCCCAAGGCAGCAAAATCCTTTCCATCGCCCAGGACAGGATTAAGGAAAAGACCGAGATTCAAAAAGCCGGTTTCCCGGTGGTGCCTTTCCATGTGGTCAGAAACCAGGACGACCTGGAAAAGGGAGTAACCGAATTGGGCTACCCCTGTGTGTTAAAAACGGCCCGGGGAGGTTATGACGGCAAGGGTCAACTGGTTTTGAAAAGCCCCCGGGACTTGGGCGAAGCCACAGAAATGCTCCAGGCCCCCGGTATGGAATGGGTTTTAGAGAAGATGATTACTTTCACCCATGAGGCTTCCGCCATCGTGGCCAGGAACCAAAAGGGTGAAGTGGCAGTCTTCCCGGTGGCGGAGAACATTCATAGGAATAATATTCTGTTTATGTCCATTGTGCCGCCTCGGATAGGGTCGGAGATGGAAAAGGAAGCGGCGAGGATTGCCAAGGAGATGGCCCAGGCTTTTAACCTTGTAGGTTTGCTGGCCATTGAGTTTTTCGTCACCCCTGAGGGCTTGCTGGTGAATGAGATTGCCCCCCGACCCCATAATTCGGGTCATTATACCTGGGATGGCTGTTATGTTTCCCAGTTTGAGCAGATTATCCGGGCCGTTTGCGGACTGCCTCTGGGTACTACAGAGTTGTTAAGTCCTGTGGTAATGGTGAATATACTGGGGGAGGATATGGCTGACGTATTGAATGAGTTGCCCAAGTTTGCGGATAATGTGAAGTTGCACCTTTATGGAAAGAGGGGTGCCGCGGAGCCAAAGCGGAAGATGGGCCATTTGACGGTTAAGACCGGTCAACCTGAAGAGGTTATAGCTTGGGTTAATAGTTTTTATCCTGAATGAGCCGTGAAAGGGATAGTAATTAACAAGGTTTGAGACTAAGATACTCAAGCCTTTTATTTTTTTTCAGGAAAGTATATGTTGTCGACTATTGTTGATAACTGGTAAATAAAAGTGGGCTGTCTACGCTTTTGTGTTATCCATGTAATTTCAGAGGCAACAGGATGATTTAGACAGTGCCGAATATCTTCTCAAAATGCATCCTGTTCCAATTGAAATCATAATAAAAACTTGCATCTTCAAAAGGGAGAAGTAACGCCGCTGGGCATAATTAATGACCCTAACGGTTTTGGTGATGAATTATTAGAGTATGCTCTTTCAGTAATCAGTAAAGCACAGGGAATTGTCGGCGGTAGGATTAAGAAAATGTATTGACTTTTTGATTCTACAAATATAGAATGACAATATAAGTTATTCGTCAACTGTAGAATGGAGTGTAATCATGAGTAAGATAATCAAACGATTGCCAAATTCAGAGCTTGAAATCATGATGATTATATGGGAGTCAAACGAACCTGTTACTTCGGCATATGTATGTGAAAAACTGAAGGATAAAAAGAAATGGAAAATTACTTCAGTTTTGACGTTTCTCTCGCGATTGGTGGAAAAAGGATTTGTTGCAAGCACGCGCAAGGGGAAAATCAATATTTATTCCGCCGTTATCGGGGAGCAGGAGTATCTCGAGAGTGAGGGTAAATCATTTTTGGAGAAATTATATGGCAATTCTCTTACAACATTTGTTTCCTCGCTCTATAAAAACAACGCGATTAGCGATGATGACCTTGCAGAACTACGGAAGTTTATTGAAAAAGCAACAAAGGGGGAATAGTCTGTGGTACAAAGTCTCTTTCAGAACGTAATTGAGGTATCCCTTACCACTTCCGTTGTCATTGCGGTACTTTTGCTTCTGCTCCCGCTGATTCAAAAAAACTATACCGCAAAGTGGCGGTATTGGGTATGGCTTTTGTTGGCTGTGCGCCTGCTAATTCCTTTCAGCCCATCATTGCCGCAGCCGCCCATAGAGATTACCCCGCCTTCACAAAACATAGAGTTTACAGTTCCGGTACAAAATACGATGACCTCCCCGATGTCGAATAATACGGCTATACCACAGGCTTCAAATGAATCAACTGAAACACGGACAATAACGCTTAATGAAATACTGCCCATCGTGTGGATTCTGGGGATTGCAGTGTTTATGCTTTATCACCTGGTTGGGTATTTTTTATTCAAGAGATCGGTCTCTCGTTTTTCAAGACTTGTCGAAGACAAGCAAACGATAGTGTTATGGTGTGCAGTAAAAGAAGAAATGAAAATCAGCGAAAATATCCTGCTGCTGTCTTGCAATAAGGTAAAAAGCCCTATGATGACCGGCTTTTTTAGGCCTATTCTGCTTTTGCCGGACGTAGGCTTTAGCAGTTCGGATTTAAAAATTATTCTAAGGCATGAGCTTATCCACTATAAGCGAAAAGATATCTGGTATAAACTGCTGCTTGTATGCGCCAATGCAGTACACTGGTTCAATCCATTTATTTATCTTATGACGGCCATGTCCAATAAGGACATCGAAATAGTTTGCGATTCTGAATTGATACGGGATTCGGGTACCACTTTCAGAAAACAATATAGCGAAACAATTTTATTGGCGATTCACAAGGGAAATTTGCGTCAGACGTCGTTTTCTACATATTTTTATGGAGGTAAAAGAACAATTAAAGAACGGTTTACAAATATTTTTGACATGGGCAGAAAACGAAAGGGCATTATCGCCCTGTGTTCCATTGCAATTATTTTAGTAATTTCTGGAGCGGCGATTGCTTATGGAGAAGATACGGATTTCACGAAAATTGATGCAGGTACATTCTCTATCTCTCTTCCCAGAGACTGGACCGTCGAAATGCTCCCCGATACTTCTTTATCCTTTGAGAGGATCAATGCTGAAATCGGATCTTTTATGATTATGAACTATGACTCGTCACTACCTCTCACCCAGTTTGTGGGCAATCATGGGGAAACGCTGAGCACGAAACAACTGGAAGGTCTCAGTTACCCCGCAACAGAAGTCGTGATCCGGCGTACTCAGCCTGCAGCGGCAAATGACACTTCCTACGTTGACGAGCTGCACATATATCTGATACCTGAAAACAGCAAATTTGCGTATGATTTATATTTGGACTCATCCAAGGTGGATAAAAAAACAGCGATTGAAATTGCAAAAAGTGTTACTATTAATAAATATCCTATACAGATACAAGATATTGCAGAGAAATGGGCCGAAGCGGTCAAAAATCGTGATGGCAAAGCTCAGTATGCTTTGCTAAGCGCAGAGCGTAAGGCGGAGGTTCATGCCGAGTACGAAGCGCTTCATTGGGAAACCGGCGTGTCCAGCCCATGGGTGGAGAGTTATGCGGTGAGAGCACGTGGTAATGAGGCAATAATTATTTATGATTATGCAACTTCAACAGGTTCAGCCGGCCAATATTATCAAACACTGACATTTGTAGTAGAAGACGGGATTTATTATATTGACTATTTTACAGATCCGGAAAATAATCTAGAGATGGGTGTTCAGACTGGAGATCTTATAGGGACTATTGAGAAAAACAAAACTCAGCTCCATGCCGTGTCGGTGGAGGGCGGCATGATTTATGGAATTACGGTTTCTGTTGGAGATCAAAAGAAAAGCTTTTCGTGGAAAACTCTTGCCAATGAAAGCTTTTTGCCAGAGCTCTCTTATGCCGACGTGGACAGTGACAATAAGGATGAATTGATTATAATACTTCATACCGATTCAGGCACGGGTGTTTCGATTAAAGATATACATGTGATCAGGCCGGATGATTTTTCTGAAATTACGGTTGAAAATCCGTTAGATATACTAAAAAATAGAGTTCAAACTCAAATTACGGAAAAAAATGTGCAAATAATAATTAATGGAAATTCCCCTATTGTTTATTCAGAATCTGAGGTGATAGACCAAATTGCTATGAAAAATAACTGGTTCGACAATCTGGCCATGGGGTCCATTGTTAATTATGAAATGAATAACAACCACCTTATGGCTAGAGTGGGAGCACAGCTCTCCCCTGCTGGATTTTTGGGGGAGTTTATCTTAACATTTGAATATATGGATGGTGAGCTAAAAGTAAGGGATATTGTGTTTTCAAGTTTTGTAAAAGATGTTCGGCGTTATGAAAATCAAAATAAAACAGGGGATATCTTTTTTTACCTGGATAAGCTTAAAGACCGGAAATTTACGTCCACTTACGGGGATGGCTACATCTGGTATACTGCTGCAGAAGAGTTAGGTAAGATGGGAAAACCGGTCATTCCGTACTTAATCAGAAATCTTGAAACCAATGATGATTACGAAAGGGCATTGACGCTTTATGCCTTACTATTGGCCACCCAACAGGATAATGTCAAACAATTTACCAAAGGAGATTATCTAAAAACAGAATTGGATTTTAACCCCAAAACCCATCCACAAAAGTTAAAAATGGCCAAAGACTGGTGGGAAAAGTATAAACTAAATTGGGAATAAAATAAGACTACCATATGAAAACAAGCCTAATTGCCTTAGGCTTGTTGGCAAATTGGCTATTGATATTAGAAAAGTTTTTTTCTGTTAATGAGAACAGTATTGGTTTTTACATCCCAATCAACTTGGGCCTCTAAAGCTTCCGATACTCAGCGAACTGGAACCATTACACGCCCGTTGATATTTTGGGGCGGCATATCCATTTAATTCAGGGATTGACCGCCTTTAAAGACGGGCACTACCACCGCTATGCCGTTTATTCCGGACCCAATGTCCCCCTTGCGGATTTCCGTGATGGACAAAGTTGAACTGATACCTTTACCGGAGGAGAAAAAGAAAAACTAATTCGGCTGAAAATATGAGGAGAGATCTTCTATTCCTCTTTTTAGAAAATCTAATTTGCAAGTTTATTCTGAAAAAAATTTCGTCTTTAAACGAAATGCCATCTTGAATTATTGGTCAGTTTAATTTATAATTAAATTACATGTGACTAATATGTTCTCATTTAGTAAGGAGTATGGTAGTGGTTTATACCAAAGGACAGATGGAAGACGAAATTACCAAGGCTATGATTCAGTGGGAGAAGGAATACAAGGGGCGGGGGCCTACCGAAGCCAGGACGGATATCATCCGGAACATGGTCATCGTATCCTTGCGGGGAGTTCTTTCTCAGGCTGAACAGCACTTGGCCCGTGAAAAAGAAGGGATGGCTCTGATCAAGAAGTTGCGCCAGAAATTAGTTGAACAGGGGCGTCCCGGATTGGAAGAAATTATTAACAGGATTACATTATCCAAAGTGGTGAGTCTGCATACGGACATAAGCGTCAAAACAGGTGAACGGGTCTTTGTCTTTATGTTGGATAGGGAAATCCAGTAAAATATAACCGTTGGAAGGACATTTAAAGGGTAAACCCTTACCGGTTAAATGCAAGTCCAACATCAGATGCTTAATAGCATTTGGTGTTGGACTTTTTGTTTTGTCATCAGTTAAATTGACGGAGTGTGGGGTCTGAAAATGGGCAGCATATTGGAATTAGCGTTAATCAATCTAACTTCACCGGTAGTTCTTTTTTTTGCTTTGGGTCTATTTATCACCATCCTCAAAGCTAAAATAGAGTTTCCCGGCGCTATCAGTGATTTTATAACTATATATCTGTTAGTGGCTATTGGTTTTAAGGGAGGAGTGGCTATTGCCCAGGCTGGCCTATCCTCTATTATGATGACCATTAGCGGCGCTGTTTTCTTGGGGATATTTATTCCTTTATACTGCTTTTTTATCCTCTGGCGGGTGGGTAAGTTAAAATCCGATGATGCGGCAGCTATTGCCGGTCATTATGGTTCCATCAGTGTAGTGACTTTTATGGCTGCTGCGGCTTTTCTCACCAATATGCAAGTTAATTATGAGGGTTACCTCAACGGCCTGCCTGCTTTGATGGAAGTACCGGCCATAGTGGTGGCCTTGATTCTGGCTTCCTGGGCCAATCAGAAAAACCGGGAAAATTCTGCCCTGGAGGAGACCTCCTTCGTTCAGGTTACCAAACAGGTGGTTTTGAGCAAGAGCGTGGTTTTGCTCCTGGGGGCCATGGTGGTAGGGTACCTTACCGGGCCTAAGGGTATGGCGACGGTGGAGGTTTTTTACAAAGACATTTTCATGGGTATGCTGAGCCTTTTCATGTTGGAGATGGGCATTGTAGCGGCCGGAAAACTGGGGGAACTGAAGAAAGCAGGAGTCTTTCTCGTAATCTTCGGGGTTTTGTTGCCCCCGGTCAATGCTTTGCTAGGGATTTTGATTGGAGCTGCGGCCGGTTTAAGCGTGGGTGGAGCCACCCTGCTGGGGGTGCTGGCCGCCAGCAGCTCCTATATCGTGGCCCCGGCAGCGATGCGGGTTTCTCTACCTAAGGCCAATCCGGCCTTATACCTAGGGGCTTCCCTGGGGGTTACTTTGCCCTTTAATTTGGTTGTTGGGATACCTATTTACTTTTACATGGCGGACTATTTTATAAAGATGGTTAACTGATAAAGGAGCCATGAACCTTAAAAGGGGGATTGTGATGACTAAGGGAACATTGGAAGATGCCATCACCAAGGCTTTAATCCAGTGGGAGAAGGATTTTATGGGTCGGGGGCCAACAGAAGCCAAGACCGATATCATCAGGGATATGGTTGTGGTTTCCCTAAAGGGGGTATTGTCCACTGCTGAAGAGCATTTGGCCAAAGATAATGATGGTATGGCCTTGGTTAAAAAACTGCGGCAGTTGTTGGTGGAACAGGGAAGGCAGGAATTGGAAGACATTATCTTTAGGATAACCTCGGCCAAGGTGGTTAGTTTGCATACAGATATTAGCACTAAAACCGGTGAAAGAATCTTTATTTTCAGGATGAACCGGTTCGTTGATTAAAGTCGGGAGGTGTGAATATGACTCAAAAAATAGCCGGTGTGATTGCAAGGATGGATTGGGAAAATACTTTAAACCTCCTCCCAGCCATGGGCCGCTCCACGGAGGATACCAGGGTTGTTCTGGATTTGGAAGCACCGGGACATTTGGGGAACGGTTTTCTCCAAAAGGTGGTCGAAATGGTGGTTATCCACCAAGCGTCGGAGCTCTTTGTTATTGGTTCTTCCTATAGTGAAACAGCTCAGGATGTATTAGACAGAGTTACCAGTCTCCGGCAAAGCGACCAGCTGCCCGCAAACCTACCCATCCATGGGCTGCTATATAACCCTGCCAGTTACCGTCTTGAGTTGGTTTATAGGGGTTATGAAGAGAGGGTAGGTTATGGAGTTATATAACAAAAAACGAATTAGCATTATTGTCGAAAAGGCCTATAAGGATAAGATTTTAATGTTGTTGGAGGGTTGCGGGGCCAGTGGCTATACAGTCTATAAGGGTATCTATGGTAAGGGCCGCCACGGGGTGAAAGAGGACTGTGCCGGCCTGGGTGATTTTTCCAGCAACGTGGAAATTGTCAGCATTACCGGTCCGGATGTGGCGGAATGTGTCCTGCGGGGTTTGCAGCAGGTGATTGACAAGGGTATTGAGCTCATTGTTCATATGGTAGACGTTAGTGTTATCCGCAATGAGCATTTTAATTAGTTAAGAGCCTCTAAAATGAGGAGCTTTATATTTAAGCAGGAGGGATGAGGAGAAATGTCATTAACAGAGTACCGGGTTCTGGCCGGACCCGAAGGCTATTTGCCGCCGGCCGCTGCATCCATGGGGATAGTATTGCCGGAAAAAGGGGCGGCCCTGGTGGAAGGTAGGATAGTCCCGGAAGGGGAAGCCCTGGAGAAGATTGCAGAAAAAATTCTAAAGGCCAAAAATCCTGTTTTTTTCCCCGGCCCATTGATTCTTTGGGCCTGGAAGGAAGGGGTTGCAGAAAAAGCCAAAGCCGTAAAGGAAATGGCTGAGGCGGCAGGGGCCAAGATTATCCCCATGCCTGATTACCGCCCCAAGTACCCCATGATTAACCCAGACATTGAGATTAACCCTAATCACCCCAATCTAACCATCTGGCACAACAAAATTGATGTTTGTGTATTTGTTGGGGTTCACTGTCATTTTGCCAATATAGCTCTGAAGATAATAAGGGGTGGCAGCGACTGCTATACCATCGCTTTGTGCGGGGAAGCAGGCCATGAAGATGCCATGATTTCTCTTAGGGATGCTGGATTGGCCGAGATTCAGAAACTTACTGCAATCATCAAGGAGAAAAAGGGGGGCTCTAAGTGATTGAACAAAGGGTGGTAGAGCCTCAGCACCTCTTTTTGGAAGCAGATAAAGAAACTCAATTCATTACCGGAAGTGAAGCGGTGCGGGAGGCTATTCGCCGGGCCAATGTGGATATGGCGATAGCTTATCCCATTACCCCACAATCGGAGAGCATGCACCTGGTGGGCGATCTTTTTGCTGAGGGTTATATCAAGGAATATTTCCGAGGTGAAAACGAGTTCGCTGTAATGTCCTCGGTGGCTGGGGCCGCCATGGGCGGAGTGCGGGTCTTCACTGCTACCGGCGGTCCTGGAACCTTGCGGGCCTTTGAGGTATTTTCCACTTGGGCCGGGGCCAGGCTACCCATTGTATGTGCCTTTATGACCAGGGGTGTTAACTCCCCCCTAACCATTCAGCCTGATACCATTGAGATGGCCGCTATGCTGGATACGGGAATTATTATGCTTCATGCCGAAACAGCTCAAGATCTTCATGACATGATTTTACGGGCTTTTATGATTAGCGAACAAACCGATGTCCATATCCCTGTGGGGGTTTTCGTTGATGGGTTCTTCGTCACCCATACCAGAGATAAGGTTAACATTGCTCCTGATGATATTAAATTACCCCCCTATAATCCCTATAGCGCCCCTGTACCGGTAATGGATATGGAGAATGTGCCGGTCCGGCAGATGCGGGATCCCTTTATCATGAAGAGTAATTTCATCAGTTATGCCGTTCACGCTTCTTGGCAGCAGGAAATCCTGGCCGCAGCGGAACGGTCGCGGAAGTACATCAATCAATATCTAGGCGGTTTAATTGAAACAGAAAATGAAGATGCTGATATTCTCGTTATTGCTTCAGGAACCGCCGTTTCCCAGAGCAGGGAAGCTATTGGGTTGGCTCGCCACCAAGGTTTAAACGCGGGGCTGGTAAAGATTAAGAGCATCCGGCCCTTCCCCGGGGAGGAGATTAAAAAACTTGCCCGCAAGGCTAAGGCCGTTATTGTCCCGGAATTTAACCGGGTGGGTTGGTTGGCTAGAGAAATCAAGTCGGTTATGGAGGATACCACCAAAGTGGTAGCCGGTCCCAGAGTTTTTGGCGGTATGACTATGCCTCCGGAGCTGATTCTCGATGAAATCAGGAGGTGTTCGGTGTGAGTAAGAATTTGTTCAAAATATCCCCTGGCTTTGAAGAAATCATGCCTCAGGAGTACCGGGAACTGATAGATAACGGACCCTATGGACAAAACCTCGGTGTTTCCAACCTGGGTTCTTTCAAGGAATTAATCGAAGAACATCCTCTTTGTGCCGGGTGCGGTTTGGCCCTTTCCTTGCGTTTAATTCTGGCGTCATTGCCTAATCCTGAGGATACCGTAATTGTGGGCTCCACCGGATGCAGTTCTTTGGCTTTCCCCCAGGTGGCTTTACACAACATCCATACCCTCTTCGGCAACCAAAACGCTGTAGCATCAGGGTTGAAGCGGGCCTTAAAACTGCGTTTCCCTGACAAAGTGAAGGATGTGGTGGTTATTGCCGGGGACGGAGCTACCGCCGATATCGGTCTGGACATGGTTATGCAGTCCTGGTTCAGGCAGGAAAATATCACTACCATTATGCTGGATAACGAAGCTTATGCTAACACAGGTGGACAGGAGAGCGGGATGTCTCCCAAGGGAACGGTCCTCAACATGGCCCCAAAAGGGAAGAAATTCTCCAAGGTTTCCCTGCCGGAGATTGCCCGGGAGGCTGGCTGCCCCTATGTGGCGGTGGTGAACCCGGCCCAGCCCAAAAAGCTGGAAAAGGCTGTGCGGAGGGCCATCCTGGCGGCCCGGGAACTGGGGCCCACCTATATCCAGGTGTTTGCTCCCTGTCCTACTAATTATAAGTTTAAACCAAGTGAAACCATAGCCAAAATTAAACAACGGGAAAAAGAAGGGACTTACGAGGTCAGGGAGTACATCACCCCTGAGGCCCAGGAACTCTTGACTCAGTTAGAGGAGGGGAAGTAATGAGTAATAAGATTAGCATCCGCATGTCCGGCTTAGGTGGTCAGGGGGTAGTTACTGCGGCCCATATCCTAGGGGCCGCCGCCACTCAGGATGGGAAAGACAGCACCGTCAATCCTTTCTTCGGGGCGGAAAAGAGGTTGGCCCCGGCGGAAAGTTATGTACGCATCGCCACTGAACGAATTTATGAACGTGGTGAGGTTTTATACCCCAATATTATCATGATTTTTCACCCCCATGTTATTACATTGGGTAAGTGTTATACCATGCCCTTCTTTGACGGCTTACAGCCCGAAGGAACCATCATCGTTAATTCCGATACTCCTCTGGAGTTGAAAAAAGACGAAGTGGAAAAAATGGCTCAGTTAAATGTCAGGTTATTCTATATTCCGGCCACCCAGTTAGCCATTGATGTAGGAGGTACGGACTTGTCCACCAATATGTCTATGTTGGGTGGGCTGTTGGGAGTTAACCAACTGGTTTCCTTTGATGCTTTTCGGGATTCCTTGGCGGATAGGTTTGGAGGCGGGAAATTTGTAGCCTCCGCTACCACTGCGGCCCTTGATGATGCCATAAAGAGCAAGTACGCCAAAGTGACCCAGTTGATTGAGAAGAACATGGAAGTAGTGGAGCAAGCCAGTAAGGCTGTTAAGGAGTACTCTTACAAATAAGGGAGGTAAGCTGTTATGTATGTAAAGGTAAGGGTTGATGAGGAAAAATGTACCGGATGCAGACTATGCATTTTAGCCTGCCCCGACCCCAATATTTTTAGGTATATGGATAATAAAAAAGTAGCAGTCGATGAAAATCGCTGCAAGGGTTGCGGCCTTTGCGCCGCCAACTGCCCCAAAGAAGCCCTCACCATCTCTTAATGGCCATGACTGATGGCGGTTCTTTCTTTAAAGGGCGACAGATTGCTCTCCTGACCAAGCACCAAAAAGAGAGGGTAATCAAGCCTATCCTCGAAAAAGGCACCGGCTGTGAGGTTCTGGTTAATACAAGTTTTGATACCGACCAATTGGGCACCTTTACCCGGGAAATTCCTCGCCGGGGGAGTCAGTTGGAAGCGGCCCGTCGCAAGGCTGAAAAGGGGATGGAGTTGCTGAGCACCGACTTGGGTCTGGCCAGCGAGGGCAGCTTCGGCCCCCATCCCTTAATTCCCGTTGTCCCATGGAACCGGGAAATCGTGCTGTTGATAGACCGGCGGGAGACATTGGAGATTTACGGCGAGTGTGCTAACACTGACACCAATTATGATCATAAGTTAGTGGCCAATTATGAGGAAGTAGAAGAATTTGCTAACCGGATTGGGTTTCCTGACCATTGGCTGGTGTTGCGCCCTGATCATGATGGGCATGAATTTATCATTAAGGGGATTAATAGCTGGCAAAGCCTCCGGGAGAAATTTCGCAAAGCCTTTGGCAAATCCGCTACGGGAGCGGTTTTTCTGGAAACCGATATGCGGGCCCATGCCAATCCTACCAGGATGGTCAACATCCAAAAGGCTACCGAAGACCTGGTGCAAAAGCTTAGACAGCAATGCCCTCGGTGCCGGGTACCTGGGTTTTCAGTGGTCAAAAGGAGACGGGGTTTGCCTTGTGAGTGGTGTGGGCGGCCCACTGGGGAAGTGAAGGCCTGGGTCTACGGTTGCAGCAAGTGTGGTTATACCAGGCAGAAGAGAGTTTCCCGGAACAAACGGGCGTCTGCCGGAAATTGCCCGCGCTGTAATCCGTAACTGGCTGCATCTCACCTGAAGTCAATCCCTAGTGGCCCGGAGAGTGGATTAATTATTAGTTTTTTTAAAGGAGGTACAGTGCTATGACCATACAGCAGCAAGTTGTTGAGCCGGAATATTTGTTGTTTGAAGCCGAACGGGAAAAGGCTTTTATAACCGGTAGTGAGGCGGTGGCGGAGGCGGTTAAGAGGGCCAATGTGGAGATGGCCATTGCCTTTCCCATCACCCCTCAGAGTGAGAGCATGCACCTTATTGGAGATCTGTATGCCCAAGGGTATTTGAAGGATTATTACCGGGCCGAAAATGAATTTGCGGTGATGTCTGCAGTCCATGGGGCTTCCTTAGGCGGCGGGCGGGTTTTCACTGCCACCAGCGGTCCGGGAACTTTGCGGGCTATGGAGATGTTTCCGGTTTGGGCCAGTTCCCGCCAGCCTATCGTCTGTGCTTTCATGTGCCGTGGGGTTGGCCTACCACCTTCCATCCAGCCGGAAAATATCGAGATGGGCATACTCTTAGACTCCGGAATGATGATGTTTCATGCCGAGACGGCCCAGGATTTTTTTGACATGGTTCTTAAGGCTCATGTTATAGCTGAACAACCTGATGTCCACCTGCCGGTGGGAGTTTTCGTGGATGGGTTTCTGGTCACCCATACCCGGGATCAGGTATTGCTGCCACCGGAAGGACTTAAATTACCCCTTTATAATCCTCAGTGTGCTCCTGTGCCTACCTTCGATATGGAAACTCCGCCCATACGGATTACCCGGGATCCCTTATTGAACAAGAGTAATTTTATCAGTTATGCCGCTGCTGCCAGTTGGCACCAAGAGATTTTGGCCGCAGCCAACCGGACGCGTAAGCATATTAACCGCTACCTTGGCGGTCTATTGGAAGTGGAAAACCCAGAGGCCAAAGTATTTATCACTGCCTCCGGTACCGCTGTATCCCAAGGTCGGGAAGCTTTGCGGGCTTTAAAGGAGAAAGGCATTGAAGCGGGGTTGATCAAGATTAAATCCATTCGTCCTTTCCCGACGGAGGAATTGATTAAGGCAACAGCTAAGGCTGAATTAATAGTGGTTCCGGAGTTTAATGCTGAGGGATGGCTCGGTAGGGAGATTAAGGCTACCTTGGATAATAACAGCCGCGTGGTGGCTGGGCCGAGGGTCTTCGGCGGGATGAACATGCCGGTGGAGATGATTGTGGAAGAAGTGATTAGAGGATTGAAAAAAGGGGTTAGGGGTTAGGTTTAAGGTGTCAGGGATAATAATTTAATTTTATGGAGGTTGAATTATGTCCAATAAGATAATAACACCCGTTGAAGAGTTTGCCCATTTGTTGCCTCAAGAGTATAAGGATCTGGTTGCCAATGGACCTTATTTTGAGTCCAAGGGAGTTAAAGATTTGGGTGCTTTTACGGAAATCATTGGGGAACATCCTCATTGTGCCGGATGTGGCGTGGCTTTGGGTGTCCGTTTGGCGGCGGCGTCCTTACCCAACCCTGAGGATACCATCATCGTTGGTACACCGGGTTGTTCCTTTTTCGGGTTGGCTCAGACAGCGGTACACTACTCTAATACCGCCTTTGGCAATCAAAATGCTGTGGCATCCGGTTTAAAGAGAATGCTGCAAATTCGTTATCCCGACCGTCATAAAGATGTGGTGGTGCTGGTAGGGGATGGAGGTATTGCCGATATCGGTTTGGATATGACTCTTCATTCTTGGTTTAGGCGGGAGAAGCTTAGCACTATCATGGTGGATAACGAGCTTTATGGCAACACCGGTGGTCAGGAGAGTGGCATGACTACCAAAGGGAAAGTACTGAATATGGCTCCAACGGGTAAGAAATTTCCCAAAGTACCTGTGTTCGAAATTGCCAAGGTCTCCGGTTGTGTTTACGCAGTGCGGGTGACGGTGGCCAGCCCTCAAAAGGTGGGTAAAGCTGTAAGAAATGCCATACTTCTTGCTAGGGAAGTGGGGCCAACCTATGTCCAGATTTATACACCATGTCCCACCAATCTTAAGATTCCTCCTAATGAGACTATTAAATTAGCCCAAGAGGCGGAAAAAGATTATTACGCTTATGAAGAATTCATTACCCCGGAGGCGGCTGAATATTTGGAAAAATTAAAATAATAAGATGCTTTATTAGATTATTCTAGGAAGGGCATTAGAAAGGGGGAGTGGAGACTATGTGTCAACAGAATGTTGGCCCAAAAATAAAAGAAATCTTGGCTTCCTTTAAAGGCGAAGAAAGGGAAATCATCCCTATTTTGCAGCAGGTTCAGGAAGAGTTTGGTTATCTGTCGGAAGAAGCGATGTTGGAAGTAGCAAGGTTTGTTAATGTTCCTGAAAGCACTATCTATGCCACCTCCACCTTTTACGCCCAGTTCCGGTTTGAGCCGGTGGGCCGGAACCACGTGGCTGTATGCCGGGGAACCGCATGTCATGTACGGGGCGCAGAGGGAATCCTGGATGCATTAGAACGGCAGTTGGGGGTTAAAGAGGGGGAAACTTCGACGGATTTGGAATTTACCCTTGAGGCGGTGGCTTGTATCGGATGCTGTGCTTTGGCTCCGGCTGTCACCGTTAATAACCAGCAGGTTTATGGTCAGTTGACCCCTAAGAAAGTGGCGGATATATTCCCTGCCCCAGAGAAGGAGGGAAACTGAGATGGCCATAAGAACCGTCCTGGTCAGTCAGGGAACTTGTTGCAAATCGGCCGGAGCTGAACAGGTCTATGTTGCTTTGAAGAAGGAGTTAACCGAGGTGGGTCTGGAGGTTTTGCTGAAAACCCCCGGTTGTCATGGTTTTAGTGAAATAGACCCGGTGGTGGTTATCGAGCCTGAGGGTATTTTATATGCCAAGGTTAAGGTTGAAGATGTGCCGGAATTTGTCCGCTCTCTGGGGTCGGAAAATCATCCGGTGGAGCGTCTTTTTTATCGTGACCCTGCTACCGGTCGAGGGATTCCTTACCAACGGGAGATCCCTTTTTTTAAAAGACAACAGCGCACCATTCTGAATAACTGCGGTATCCTTGAGCCTAGGAATATTGAGGATTACCTTGAGGTCGGGGGTTATCAAGGGCTCCAAAAGGCCCTCTTGGAAATGACTCCGCCCCAAGTGGTGGCCGAAGTTAACCGTTCCGGGTTGCGGGGGCTGGGGGGTGCCGGATTTCCCACGGGTAAGAAGTGGGAGATGTGCGCTGCTGCACCGGGTGAGATTAAATATGTGATATGTAATGCCGATGAGGGGGATCCCGGCTCCTTCCAGGATCGTTCGGTATTGGAGGGTGATCCCCATGGGGTGCTGGAAGGTTTATTACTGGCCGGTTATGCTGTAGGCGCCCAAGAGGGTTATCTTTATGTAAGAGCCGAATACCCCCTCGCTATTAAAAATTTGCAGATTGCCATTAATCAAGCGAGAGAAAAAGGTTTTGTCGGAGAAAACATTTTAGGTAGAGGTTTCAATTTTGAAATTAAAATCTTTCAGGGCGCCGGAGCCTTTGTGTGTGGTGAGGAGACTGCTCTTATTCAGTCTTTGCAAGGTCAGCGGGGAATGCCTTATCCCCGACCCCCTTATCCGGTGATTGCCGGGCTTCATGGCAGGCCCACATTGATAGACAATGTGAAAACTCTGGCCAGTATCCGCTGGATAATTAATAAAGGGGCTGAGTGGTTGGCGGCCAGGGGCACAGAAACCAGCAAGGGGACCGCTGTCTTTTCCATTACCGGAAAAGTAGCTAATTGCGGTTTAGTAGAAGTGCCCATGGGCATCACCATGCGGGAAATAATTTATGAAATAGGTGGGGGAATCCCCGGAGGCAAGAAATTTAAAGCTGTGCAAACCGGAGGACCCTCCGGGGGATGTTTGCCTGAGGCTTTGCTGGACACCGCCATTGATTTTGATACTCTGCGGGCCGCCGGTTCTATGATGGGTTCCGGAGGTATGGTGGTGATGGATGAAGACACCTGTATGGTGGATACCGCCCGGTATTTCCTGGATTTTAGTTTAAAGGAGTCCTGCGGCCAGTGTGCACCCTGTCGGTTGGGTACCATGCAGATGCATGAGATCTTGACCCGGATTACTCAAGGGAATGGAAAGCTTTCCGACCTGGATTTGATGATTGAATTGAGCCAAGGGGTGGCCCAGGGATCCCTTTGTGGTCTGGGTAAGACTGCTCCTAATCCTGTCCTGACAACCCTGCGTTATTTCAGGGATGAGTACGTGGCCCATATTGTTGAAAAACGCTGTCCTTCCCTCAGTTGTAAAGCTCTTATTTCCTTTAGCATCAACCCTGATAAATGCAAGGGCTGCTCCAAGTGTGTCAAAGCATGTCCAGTAAAGGCTATCAGTGGCAATAAAAAGGAAGCTCATATGATTGACATGGGCAAATGCACCAAGTGTGGGGTATGCCGGGAAGTTTGCCCGGATGCTTTTGGGGCAGTAGAATGTCGTTAAGGGAGTTGGTTAGAATTGGATAATGTGAAACTAACCATAGATGGGCTGGAGATAAAGGCTCAGGTGGGTAAGAGTGTTTTAGAGACTGCCTTGGAAAACGGGATTTATATCCCCCATCTGTGCCATCATTCTGAACTAAAGCCAGCAGGAATTTGCCGGGTTTGCCTTGTGGAGATCAATGGTCAGATGCTGGTTTCCTGCCATACACCGGTTGACGAAGGAATGGTGGTAAGAACCAGCAGCCCTGCGGTGGATAAAGTACGCAAGGTAGCAGTAGAACTGCTGGTGGCTGATCATCATTCCGATTGCTTGGCCTGTGGCAAGAACAACAATTGTAAGTTGCAGGAAATTGCCCAATTCGTAGGGGTTGATCCAAAGCGGCTGGAAGAATTGAAGGCCCGGGAAATAAAGCCGGTGGATGATTCTCATCCCTTTATTATCAGGGATCATAATAAATGTGTTTTATGTGGGATTTGTGTAAGGACCTGTGATGAAATTCAGGGGGTAGGGGCAATTAATTACGCCTTCAGGGGATATGGTTCTAAGATTAGTACCTTTGGTGACAAGTCTCTCAAAGAATCAATCTGTCAGTCCTGTGGGGAGTGTATGGTCCGCTGTCCGGTAGGGGCTTTGCTTCCTAAAGAGGGGACTAAGCCAACTTATGAGGTCAAGAGCGTTTGCGGTTATTGCGGCTGTGGCTGTGGAATTTATCTCGGTGTTCGTGACGGTACTGTAGTCGGGGTGAGAGGAGATTCCTTGAGCCCTGTCAATCAGGGAAACCTTTGTGTCAAAGGGCGCTTTGGCTATCAGTTTATCAACCATCCCGACCGCTTAACAACACCATTGATTAAACGCAACGGTAGCTTTGAAGAAGCTTCTTGGGATGAGGCCATTGATTTGGTGGCGACTAAGTTTCGGGAGGTACAGGAAAAATACGGTGCGGAAGCTCTGGGTGGTTTAAGCTCTGCCCGAACCACCAATGAAGCTAATTACCTTTTTCAGAAGCTGCTGCGGTCACTAGGGACTAACAGTATTGACCATTGCGCCCGCCTCTGACACGCCACCACAGTGGTCGGTCTGGCCACTACCATAGGCAGCGGGGCAATGACAAATCCCATAAGCGATATAGAAAACTGCAGCGTCATTTTACTGGTTGGATCAAATCCCACTGAAAACCATCCAATCGTTGGATATCGTATCCGGCGGGCAGTAAAAAATGGAGCCAAATTAATTGTTGTTGATCCGCGGCGCACTCCACTTGCAAAAATAGCTGACGTCCATTTGCAAATTAAACCGGGGACAGATGTTGCCCTGCTTAATGGGCTGATACATGTTATTTTGCAGGAAGGCCTTGAGGACAAGCATTATATTGCAAGGCGGACAAATGGCTTTGAAAACATGAAGGACTTCATCACTACAAGATATCCCCTTTCCCGTGTTTCTGAAATAATCGAGGTGCCTGCATCCGATATTGCCCGTGCCGCCCATCTGTTTGCCAACTCTCCCAGCGCCGCTATTTTTTACTGCATGGGAATAACTCAGCATACCTGCGGCACGGAAAATGTTCTAGCCTTAACTAATCTTGCTATGGTTACCGGTAATGTTGGTAAACCTCATGCAGGCATAAACCCCCTGCGGGGCCAAAATAATGTTCAGGGAGCATGTGATATGGGATGTCTGCCCCATGTCCTGCCCGGTTACCAACCGCTACACAGCGACGGAACCACTTACTGGCAGCGTCTTCGTGGTGAAGAAGCAAAAGGAGAAGCAGACCTTATTACAGCTTTAGAATTTGATTTTTATGGTAAGAACCCGCAGGCCGTGCCAAGAGATCAAGTCAGTGATGTACTACGGGCCAAATTTTCAAAGGCCTGGGGTGTTGAGTTGTCGGATGTTCCGGGGCGTACTATAAACGACATGTTTCATCCTAACCCCAGCAGGTGGTGCCGTGGAATGTACATTATGGGAGAAAATCCGTTGATTTCTTCTCCTGACCGTAAGCTTGTACAAAAAGCTTTGGAATCTCTGGATTTTCTCGTTGTGCAGGATATTTTCTTAACTGAAACGGCCCAATTAGCCGATGTGGTCTTGCCTGCGGCCACTTTTGCTGAGCAGGACGGCACTTTTATTAATACTGAGCGGCGGGTCCAGCGGGTTCGCTGTGCTGTTAATCCGATGGGCCAAAGCAAACTTGACTGGGAAATACTCCAGATACTGGCTCAAAAACTTGGCTTCGACTGGAATTATCCGTCTTCAAGAGAAATTTGGGATGAAGTGCGGCAGCTTACCCCACACTATTTTGGCGGTATGAGCTACGAACGCCTCGAAGTACAAGGTCTGCAGTGGCCTTGTCCTACAGAAGATCATCCTGGCACCCCTATTCTACACAGGAAATCCTGGTGCGGCGAAGAGGATAGATTTGCCAGCGGCATAGGTCAATTTTCCACTGTGGATTACCGTCCCTTGGCGGGTGAAAAACCTGATGAAAACTATCCTTTTATTTTAACTACAGTACGTAAGCTTTACCAATATCATACGAGAAGTATGACGGGAAGAGTCCAAGGATTAAACGAAATTTTGGGCGAAGAACGGATGGCTATTAATCCCCAGGATGCAGAAAAATTAGGAGTGTGTACCGGTGATATTGTTAAAGTAACTTCGCAGCGGGGTTCAATCACCACGAAGATAGAGACCTCCGAGGAAGTACCTGCCGGTATAGTCAGCATGAGTTTTCACTTTGCGGAGGCAGCAGCCAATGTTCTGACTAACCCTGCTATATGCAGCATGTCTGCATCTTCAGGGGTGAAGAGTTGCGCTGTTAGTATTGAAAAAACCGCACAGGCAGGTGATAGGGGATGAGAGAAAGACAAAAAGAGGATTATCGTTGGCTGGTCGGGCCTGATCCGGTGGCTCAATTAGCACATCCTGAAAAAGAAATGGCCCTGGCAGATGGCGAAGTTGTTCCGACAGAGGATGCTTTAATCAAGATTGCCCAAAGAATCCTTCAAGCAAAAAAACCGGTGGTTTTTGTTCCGGCGCGTATTATTCTCTGGTCATTAGATGAAGATGCGCCGAAAAAAGCTAAAGCCCTAAGGGAATTAGCTGAAGCCATGGGAGCCGAAATCCGCCCGATATTTGACTTGCGGCCTCAGTATCCCATTGCAAGGACTGCGGTAGAAATAAATCCCTATCATGGTGATTTAGTTATTGCCCATGAGAATTATGATGTTGCTGTTTTCTATGGTGTGGATTGCCCGTATGCAGACGTGGCGCTTAAAATTATTTCTCAGGGTACTGAATGCTATACAATTGCCCTTTGTGGAAAGCTCGGCCATGTTGACGCATCAATTACTTTACGTGATATAGGAATAGACAGGATTGAAAAACTGACAGTAATTATCCGTGACTTGCGCCAGAGAGATTAACCAGAGGAAGACCTCACCGCTGAAAAAGGCATGTATTTTATGTTCATACATGCCTTTTTTTTATATTAAGGAACTTATGTAATTGGGATCTATAACCGGGAAGCTGGTTATGAAGTATTTATAGACTGTATCTGTAAAAACCAAAATGTGGTATAATATTAATAAGGTGGTGATAACATGTTACCAGTAGAATTACACAAGTTTTTCTGGGAATATGATCCTATGCTTTTGGATGAAAAGAATAATTGGCACGAGATAATTGAACGGATTCTGGAGTATGGGGACTTGGAAGCCAATCGTTGGATATATTGTTCTTACCCGGAAGAACAGATAGCTCAAGTGGTTAAGGGTAGTCGGCAGATATCCCAAAGAACCGCTCGCCTATGGCAAAATCTTTTGAGAATACCTGAGGAGGAAGTAACTTGTTTGAAAACATCATGTCGGTGGAACGACATTCCCTTCTTGAACAATTAGTTAATACAGATTTGGTGCGTAATTTTTATTTGGCAGGGGGGACGGCAACTGCACTATATTTGGGTCACCGCTGGTCAGAAGACTTGGATTTTTTTACTGACTGTGATTTTGACCCGTTTCGGCTTGTTACAGAGTTGGCTAAGTTAGAGGACTTTCTATTAACCGGTCAAGAACCGGGAACCGTCCATTGTTTTATCAATGGTGTGAAATTGAGTTTTTTACATTACCCTTATCCACTGTTAGAGAAAAGCCAAATTTATAAAGGTGTCAGGCTGGCATCCCTAAAGGATATCGCCTTAATGAAAATGGTTGCTTTAATTCAACGGGGGCATTTTCTGTTGCGACAAAAGGAATTAACTTTTAAAATGTTAAGCAAATAGTTGTTATGATATAAATGATTGGCAAAAATCCAAAGCTCTATGTTCTAAGGAGATACCGGCCATGGATATGAATGAACTTAAACAACTTGCGCAAGCAATTGGGAAAGTACCGGAACACTTCGAAACGGTCATTGAAGAAATTTTTATGGTCAATTGACCGGTGGCTTATATGACCTGGTAGAAGGTGTTGAGGAAGGCTTAAGGTTGGTTTATGAGCCTGGTGATTACCCCCGCTTTATTAATGGGGAAACCGGTCGGAGTTTATATCCGGATCATGAAGGAGCACCTTTGCTAAAAATTCCTGTTACGCTGCCTGCTGTAGGCCCCTCACTGGAGCAAAAGCCGGAAGAGGTGGTGGGGGTAGATTTGGGAGTATATCATCGGATTCGGGAAGTGGATATGGGGGATGCCGTGGGTATTGTCTGGGACCGCCGGGACAGGGAAATCCCCGCTGAAGTGGTTAAAACCTAAATTCCCGTTGAATTATAACATGTTGGGCGGATTAACACCGAAACACTTATAGATACGTTGTTGCTTCGTAGTAATTTCACTAATGTGATGTCGTTGCCCTTGGTAGTCAAACCTTTCTAT
>JAJZSN010000104.1 GCA_021849745.1 Bacillota bacterium
ATCTTTCCAACCGGGCCAACATATCCCGGGGGGTATTGGCATGGCCGGTAGTCAAAGAACCGTCATGACCGGTATTCATAGCCTGAAGCATGTCCAGGGCCTCCCCGCTGCGCACCTCCCCCACCACGATGCGGTCAGGTCGCATCCGCAAGGAATTCCTAACCAGATCCCGCATGGTAATGGCCCCTTTGCCTTCAATATTAGGGGGCCTTGTTTCCAAGGTCACTAGGTGCTCCTGACGAAGCTGGAGTTCTGCGGCATCCTCAATAGTCACTATCCGCTCATCTTCAGGAATGAAGGATGACAAAACATTCAAGGTGGTAGTTTTTCCCGAACCTGTACCTCCGGACACAACGATATTCAGACGGGCTTTAACACAAGCATCCAAAAACTTGGCCATCTCGGGGGTTAGAGACCCAAACCTAATTAAATCCTCAATTTTCAAAGGATCGGCCGCAAATTTCCGAATGGTTATGGTAGGCCCCTTAAGGGCTAAAGGAGGGATAATGGCATTAACCCGGGAGCCATCAGGCAAGCGGGCGTCCACCATGGGCATACTCTCATCTATACGACGCCCTATAGGGGCCACAATTTTCTCGATGATATGCTGAACATGTTCATTATCTCTAAAAGTAATATCGGTAAGAACCAATTTACCCTTGCGTTCCACATAGACCTTATCCGGGCCATTGACCATTATCTCCGAAACACCGGGGTCCTGGATCAAGGGATTAATGGGTCCAAAACCCACTACTTCATCAATAATTTCCGAAACAATTTTATTCCTATCGGCCCTGGAAATAAAACCTGCCTCTTGGTCAATTATATTTTGAACCAGACCTTCGATTTCCTTGGCGATTTTTTCCCGCTCCAGGGTTCCGCCACCGTCATCATCCTGTTCCTTATCCAATTCCTCAATAATTTGTTTATGGATTTTTATCTTCAATTCCCGATAAGGATCCTGTTTAACAACCTGATTTGACTGACGCTCCTGGGCCTGCTCCTGGGGGTTCCCTTTTTCTTCTTTAACCTTATTTAGTCTGTTCAATAACGACATTGGCCTCACCCCACCTTACCCAAAAAGCCGTTTAAGCAGGCCTTTTTTCTCTTTGATTTTTAATTGTTCCTGAGTGCCGTCGCCGGTTATCACCATTTTGGTCAGTTCTTTAATGCTAAGGGTTACAGGAGAACCTGGATGGCTGATGGCAAAGGGGACTCCTTTGTTCACCGAAGCCACTACAACCCGACCATCACTGGGGACATGGGCAGCTACCAGGAAGCCCAAACTTCTTTCCACATCTTCATATTTAATACCAAAATCATTAGAGGAACGGTTGAGTATAATCCTGACCTTACCCCGTTGGTGCAGGGATTCCAGCACCTCCAGACTCAGCTTAATGTTCTTGATGGTAGGCAGATCCAGGGCGAGGATCAAGAGAATCTGATCACTGGCATCTAGAGCAACCAGATTGGTATCATTAAACACAGGGGGAGTATCGACAATAATATAGTCATAGTTTTGTTTCAATAGGCCCAGGATTTTTTCCACCTGGGTAGCCGTAATCAATTCTGCATATTCCGGCCTGGTAGGTGCAGGGAGAATTTTAACCCCCGAAGGATGGGGGACCAGATAGCTCCCCAACAATTCCCCATCCAACTGACCGATTTCCTGAACCAATTCCGTTAGGGTTCGCTTAGGCATAACATTAAGCATTACCGCCACATCCCCAAACTGCAGGTCAAGGTCAATCAGGGCAACTTTACGCCCCGTTTCCCTGACCAGACTTACCGCCAGATTGGTAGCAATGGTAGTTTTGCCAACCCCACCCTTAGTGCTGAAAACGGTTATAACCTGAGGTTCTTGTCGAATTTCTGCCTTCCTTTCCGCCGGAACCAGCTTGTCAATCCGTCTAGCCTCAAAATCAAAGACCTTGCGGATGGTTTCAGCAAGTTCATCACTGCTGAAAGGCTTTACCATATACTCCCTGGCCCCGGCCATCATAGCCTTTTTCAGGTACTCTTGTTCCCCCTGAACGGACATGATGATGATTCCGGCCCGGGGTAATTTTAGAGAAATCTGCTCGGTGGAAGTAATACCGTCCATGACAGGCATATTGATATCCATTAATATTATATCCGGCCGCAATTTTTCAGCTAAGGTCACCGCTTCCTCACCATTACCGGCCTCCCCCACTACCTCCATATCCTCTTCAAAGTACATTAATCGTTTCACATTCTCCCTTGTTTCCGCTATATCATCTACTATCAGAACCTTGATTTTACTCATAGTTCTCACCGCCTCGGCTTATTACTGTTTATTGAGAAGTTGTTCCATTAGATAGGGGCCTAGGTTGGATTTGCTTTCATCAACGGGAGAACGCAAAGCTAACCGGATTCTCCCCTGTTCGTTGGCCATGGTCAGGGGCTGGGTATCTTTGGCGTATACCTCTAGGGTGACTGTTTTTAGGCCTTCCTGATTTCGGTTTTTTTCTTCTTTTTCAGGTTCGGGTAAATCGCTCATGGTCACCCCAACCGCCAGCACAGGTATATTCTCCAAAAACATCCGGGTAAAAGTCACCTTTTTCCCGGTATTATCCACGCTCATAGTCACCAGAACATCCACCTTATCACCTGGCTTGACCAGTCCCGATAAACCACTAACATCATCCACCGCTACGGAAACCGCCCGTTTCCCCTTAGTTACCGAATATCCCAACCCTTTTTGATTATCCTTTAGGCCCGCCAGGCGATTAACCAATATTTGTTCTCCTTGAAGGATTTCCCCGGTGGTGATTTTGCCCACCACTTCTTCCCTTTTAAGATAACCCTTCGGATGAGCCAGGTCGGCGGGAATTTCTTTATCCGCAACCATTGCGGAAGTTATCTCGGTTTTCGCCGGAATGTCCTGGGCCGCCATCACCACCCGGGTGGTTTTGATGTTATTTACAGCTGCCTTCAGTTTGTTTAAATATATATTGATGGCCAGGGCGGTACTAACTCCCAATATTAGGGCGATTAAGATTACCTTTCTATTATTCATGGTACCATCCTCTTTCCTTAGTGAATTAATTTAACTCCGGACAATCCATAGCTGGTTTGAGTAAAGTCAATTTCCCCAGGCATAACGGTATTGATAAAATAACCCTTAATAACACTATTAGCCCCGGTTCCCGGCACTTCCGCAACCAGAAAAGCCGCAAAGCCTACGATTTCCACCTGACTAACCTGGCCAGGCCCGGAAGGGGCTCGGATAACTGGAATATACATCACCATAGGACAATCCCGGTGATAAGTATCAACTGTACATCTAGGGGTATGGGGACACCTATTAATCCGGTACTCAATACCGTATCTGGTGCCTCCAGACATATTTCCCGTTTCGGTATCCACCACCATCCCTATTTTCAGCTCATTCTGATACCCGGTCTGCAGATTATCCCTGTAGCGGCTTTCCCCGTTCCCTCCCAGAGAAAGGGGGCCAAACCACCCATGACCGCTGTCATCCCTATCCATAATACCGTCATTGTCATCATCATCATCCAGATCATCTCTGATCCCGTCATTATCATCATCATCGTCCTGATTGTTTAGGATCCCATCAAGATCGTTATCTTCATAAGTATTACTCTTTTGATAATTGTTACCGGCGCCGTCTTTAAGGAAATACAGCTTATCACTTTGAAACTGCTGTTCCACAACAGAAAGAGGAGCTATTCCCATCGCAGAAGTAATGGGCCCTACCTTGGCTTCGGCCCCCACAGCCACCTCCCCTGTGGAAATCCCGATAGCCTTAGCAAAAAACAGGTTTACCGTCTTTGCGCTTTCCACCCTAATACTTTGATTATCAGAAGAGATAGTTATGTTCAGTTGATCCGGGTCAGCGCCGTTACGAGCGGCATAATCGCTTGCCAGCAGCCTTGCTTGGACCGGATTCCGGGGTAGTTCCTGAACTCCGGCCAAAGTAGCGGCATCAATGGCATTAGCTAACCTGGCCCGATTAAGATAAAGCAGCCCAACATCGGCAACCAAGGCGGTAAAGGCTAAGAAAACCACCATTCCAATAGCCACCAAGACAATAGTTGACCCCCGCTCTTCCTTCTTCAATTTAAGTAATAACCCAACAAGATTGTTCTTCATCTTCAACGCCCCCTGTCTACTCAACCCGCATAGTTGTCCGGGCATTAACCACAAAGGGGTCCCCAGTGAAATTATTGATCACGGGAGTAAAAACTCTGACCGGATATTCTATCTCTACCGTTAAGGAAGCCCCCCTAACCCGCAGATAGGAGGCCGGGGTTATATATACCGACATTGCCACAGTATCCAAAGTCCCGGCTGTAGCCGTTGCCGCCGAGCGAATAGCTGCGTCGGAAGCCCCCACCACGCCGGCCCGGGCACCTTCCCGGGCCGCATTGGTAATAATTAAATACGCATTAAAAATACGCCCAAATTCCATAATCCCAAAAAGCAGCAAAATAACAATGGGCAAAACCAAGGCCATCTCCACCGTAGATTGGCCTTTTTCAGTTTTTCTTAAGGATTTTAGCCATTTTAACATCGTTGTCACCCCATTAAAGCAGCAGCCAGCGTACCTGCAGCAATAGCCACCCCATAAGGAAAAGCTTCATTATATTCCGCTTGATCCAACTTCTTTAAAGAATGGCCGTCTTTGGCCAGCACCAGTGTATATATACTCATCCCGATATTTTTTAACGAGGACAAGAATCTTTTCTGCTTGATAAGAATCACCACAGCAATTAAACCACCGGCCAGAATACTACCTAAAGCAACCTGCCAGACAAACTGCGGCCCCTTAATAGCCCCTATGGCCGCCAACAATTTAACATCCCCTGCCCCCATTCCCCCAAGGATAAAAGGCAGGATGAACAACAACAACCCCAAGAACAACCCGGTTCCCGACATCACCAGCCCCTCCCAGCCTCTTTCATAGAGATTTAGCCCAAGACCGGCCGCCATCCCGGTAACGGAAGTAGCATTATAAATCTTGCGTTTGGTGATATCTGTATAGAGAGCCGTTAATACCATAGCCCAAAGCAGCATATCAATCACCATTAGCCTTAACCACCCTTCAGGTAGAAAGTGAGACCCTACTTAAAGAAGTCTTAAGTAGGGTCTGCACGGCTCTGTTTAGCGCTTATAGAGCGGTTGTAATCCTCGTGAACACAGCTTCAATATCGTCTTTCAAAAGTCCCAAAGCGCCAATTAGCAGAACCGCAACCAAGGCAATAATCAGAGCGTACTCGGTCATACCCTGACCTTCTTCATCTTTCCACAATCTTTTCAGCAGGTTTAACATATGCCTCACCCCCTTTGCTTGTCCAAATTCAACACAGTCCGCACAGTATAATAACCTCTTCCTGCCGAATTGCTTCGGAAGAAAGAGGTTATACTCTCATCCTCTGCACTTCGGTAGCCCAGCCGTCTTAGTGAAAATCACCTTAGACCCGCAAGCTTTGCGTCACCGACTTTCACCGGTTTTGCCTTTTTCGACTGCGCCTATTAAGTTTTTCCCAACCGGAGATTCTTCAATGCTCATCTCCTTTTGTTGCTTTAATTGTACCACGGATCACAAGCCTTGTACATATATCATTCGACTTATTTTTCCAGGACTTTAGTCCTATTTTTGGCATTTTTGCCAATAGCACTCCACTCTAGTTGCTTAATACATAAACCATCCGCCACTATGGATTCCACTGATGTCCTGCTCGAATTAAGCTTAAACAATAACTTATTAACCGCAGGTATAATCTGCCGGTGATTAACCTCCTCAGTCCAGTCCAGGTAATAAACCCCTCCCCCGCCGCAGTTCATCAGGGCAATTTCCTCGAAGGAGGTTTTACCTGAATAGGTTGTCCTATCAACATAAATCATCCCTGGATATTGTTGGCAAAGTTTACTCAGGATGACAGGGGTTTGATCCGTAGAACCAAGGTCAATCACCAGGAGAAAAAAATCAGGAAGCTTCTTATAAGCCAAAGCAAAAAGTCCCCTGACCACTCCTTCTACATAAGCTTCCTGATTCCGCACCCCGATAACCAGTTTAACTTCCGCTGAATTAAAGGCATATCTGGAAGCAAGATAAAAAACCAACCCGCCTGCCAACAACCCCAGGAGCATAATCAGGACCAGTCCCAGATAATCCATAGCCATACCCCTTTCCCATTGCCTTGTAATGTAGATTATGTCGACAATGGGCAAAAGGTGCACTTCCTATATTTAGATATCTATTAGCTTGGTTTTCACAGCATAAAGGGCAGCTTGGGTTCTATCTTCCACCCCGATTTTCTTAAATAAATTACTGATGTGATTTTTTACCGTTTTTTCACTGATAATCAAAGCATCGGCAATTTCCCGATTACTCTTACCGGCAGCAATGAGCTTAAGGATATCCATTTCCCGGTGGGTCAACAACTCAAAAAGGTTTTCCCGTTCCCCTATAGTTGCCGCTACTTCTTCCAAGCGGTTAAATTCCCCGATGAGCCTGGCCGTAACCGAAGGATGCATTACCGTTTCCCCGGCATGGACGGCTATAACCGTATTAATTAACACCTCGGAAGAAATGTCCTTCAGTATGTAACCTGATAACCCTGCTTTAATCCCCTGCAATACTCTTTCCTGGTCATCGTGGACCGTCAAAGCAACCACCCGCACCTGAGGCATCTCCCGGCAAATCATCCGACAGGCCTCTACACCGTCCATCCTGGGCATGTTGAGGTCCATCAGCACCACATGGGGATTATGTTGCCTGCATAAAACAATGGCTTCCTCCCCGTCGCAGGCCTCAGCTACCACCTTAAACCGAAGTTCCAGGCTAAGAATTTTTCGCAGCCCTTCCCTAATCAGAGCATGGTCATCGGCTATCAATACTTTTATTTCTTCCACAACTCCCACCCCTTAATGCTATAACGGGATATTTACAAGTATTTCGGCACCCTGACCAAGGGCCGAATTGAAAGTTATCTCCCCACCCAGCAGCTCAACTCGTTCCCTCATACTGATGAGGCCCAAACTCTCCCGTCTGGTATTGGCCAAAACCGTTGGTAGGTCAAACCCCTGCCCGTTATCCTTAACCCGGGCCAACAACCGGTCATTGCCAATCTCCAGCTTAACCTGCACCTTACTTGCTTTGGCATGTTTCCAAACGTTATTCAAACCTTCTTGAATAACCCGGAACAACCCTACCTCCAAAGCTGAATCTAAACGCCTTTCTTGGCCAAAAAAAACAAATTCACCTTCCAGCCCATATTTATCTTTATAGTCGGCGAGATATCTCTTCAAAGCAGGCACCAGCCCCAGATCATCCAAGGACATGGGCCGGAGGTCGAATATAATCTTCCTTACATCTCCCAGAGTTCCTCGGACAAGCTCTTTTAAGTTTTGCAGTTCTTCCCGAACCTGATAGGGGTTAACATCCAACAGCTTTTCACAAAACTCCGTTCTTAACACCACATTGGCCATAGCCTGGGCCGGCCCATCGTGGATTTCCCGAGCGATACGTTTGCGTTCTTCTTCCTGGGCCTTGATGACCTGAATCCCGATTTGCTGCCGTTGTTGGAGTTCTTCCATTTTCTCATTGACTTCCTTCAGGTTACCACTGATGAAATCCAACACCACCCCAACCTGGGCCACCAGGTTCTCGGCCTTTTGCACCGTTGCCTCCAGGTTCCTGAGACTTAATTCCAGCTCATTCCTTTTACTACGAATCTGGGCCTCCCGTTCCCGCATCATAGTAAGCAAAACCTGGTATTCCTGGGCTTGCTCATAGGCATTCTTAATCTCCGCCTCAGTGAATTCCCGAAAATGGCTATCCACCTCTAATAACCGTAATCTAGCGGCCTTAGCCTGTCTTTCCAGACGATCCACGTCCTGAATAATATCCTTGGCCTGAATTTTTAAAACCCTTACCTCATTCTTAACCCTAATATATTCCTTCTTGGCCGACTCAGCAATATCATAAATCTGTTCCTTGCCTTTTTCAATGGCGTCAATGGTTTCCTTGACCACCCGATCCAGGGATAACAAATCTACCAAGGTTATTCACCCCTATCTCTCCCAGGGAATTAATAAACCATCTATTCGACAACCTTCGACAGTTCTCCTGCCACAAGGAAAAAATCTCCTTCAGGTAACTTCGTTCTTTAAATTATGACTGCGGTTAGTAAATCGTAAACTCCGCAGCCAAATTATAAGTATCATATTCCCCTGGACCTCTAAAATCCGATATATCTTTTACTATGCGGTATTCCCCTGTATCCAGACTTCCATAGAGCCATCGCCAATCCACCGCCCATTCTCCAGCGCCTCTGGAAACCAAATTATAACCAATATCATTAAATGCGTAGTTATCATCTATAGCCACAGGAACCTGATACCATCCTCCCTTGCTTTTCTTTTCCAGCCAAAAGTCATCCCCATAGATAAACTTACTTTTGGAGTTATTCTTAAAAGCTACCGTCAACCCGACGGAAGACGTCGTTCCTTCCTTTAGAGTCATAGTCACACCATCAAAATTATTGACAGTTTTATACGGTGTAGGTTTCCATTCAGTTCTATCAACAGCTTGGCTTGTAGCAGTTTGTGTTAAGGTATTTTCCATTCCTCCGGCCGAAGTGCTGTTACCATCATTAGTGCATCCCGCCAAGAGAGCCAAACTTATAGCCATACAAGCAAATAGATATAGATATTTGTTCACAGAATCAACTCCTTTTTGCTTATTAGACGTCAAATATAATTAAAAAGTTCCCTTACTTTTAAATTTGTGTTTTGGGGGAGTAAATATATTTAAAAGGCAACCACGGAGAACACGGAGGACACGGAGAAAACAGATTTCATTATGGCTTTACATGCCAAAAATCCAAGGACGACGAACCCATAATGGCGTCCTTTAACCTCTGTGCTCTCCGCGTTCTCCGTGGTTTTCTTTTCTATTTCCATAGCCCCCATAAATACCCCTGGTAAGCAAAAAGCAGCCCCCAAGGCTGCTTTTCTTTCTTTAAATAACCCAAAAAGATTACCCAAACGCTGACAGCTGATAGCTGACAGCTATCCCTGTCGTAACGCCTCCGCCTTATCAGTGCGCTCCCAGGGCAGATCCAGGTCTGCCCGGCCAAAATGTCCATAGGCAGCAGTCTGCTTGTAAATAGGTCTGCGCAAATCCAAGGACTTGATTATCCCGGCGGGCCGGAGATCAAAATTCTTCTGAACCAGTTCCACCAGTTGCTCCTCGGATAACTTTCCTGTGCCAAAAGTATCTACCATGATGGAAACGGGCCTGGCCACCCCGATGGCGTAAGCCAACTGAACCTCGCACTTATCCGCCAGTCCGGCGGCCACAATGTTCTTGGCCACATACCGGGCAGCATAAGCAGCAGAACGATCCACCTTAGTGGGATCCTTTCCGGAAAAAGCGCCGCCGCCATGACGGGCCATTCCGCCATATGTATCCACGATGATTTTCCGCCCGGTAACCCCGGCATCCCCTTGAGGGCCGCCGATAACGAACCGACCGGTGGGGTTAATGAAATACTTGGTCCGGGAATCCAGCAATTCAGCAGGGATTACCGGCTTGACTACATGTTCGATAATATCCTGCTCAATCACCTTTAAATCCACCTCAGGGCCATGCTGGGTGGAAACCACCACGGTATCAACCCTCACCGGACGGTCATTTTCATACTCCACAGTAACCTGGGACTTACCGTCAGGTCTAAGGTACTTCAATTGCCCGGATTTCCGCACTTCGGTAAGTTTCCGGGTCAACTTATGGGCCAA
>JAJZSN010000016.1 GCA_021849745.1 Bacillota bacterium
CCAGGGCGTTTACTGTATCCAGTACAGAGGCAAGTAATTGGCATTTGCCTTCTAGAACTTTATGTATTCGACTTAAACCATCAGGTTTGTTGCAAAATGGACAACAAACCTTTAGCTTTCCTTGCACCCCATGACAATCACAGGTCAAACAAGATTTGGAGTTTTCTTTTGTTTCGCCCTTTATTTTGTATTTCACAGAAACCTCTTCTTCCATCGTTTTAACCGAAATATTTTGACAAATATCACTTAATTCCTTCATTATTTTTGTTTGATATAAAATTTGCACCCGTAGGATCTTTAAATCATTTCATCTCTTTGGCTGTGAGTAGATCAATATAAAAAACAGGCTACCCCCTGCAGGGGCAACCTGTCGTGTGTTCTTATTTACTTACCAGCCGCAGTTCCCCCAGTTGCTATAGCCTCTCTGGGACCACTGTCCATTGTTTTGCATATGATTGGGCCAGTTTTGGTTCATATTGTTGTTCCAGTTATTGTTGTACTGTTGTGTGCTCTGGGTGCTAGCGGCGGTTGCAGTGCTCTTTTGGTTTTGAGGGTAGTACTTACTATACCACTGTTGGCACATTTGCTGCATTGCCTGCCAGTTTTGCTGACTCACTTGGCCGTTGGGCTGCTGTTGTCTGTACTGGTTATACATACCCAGGCAATATTTAATCATTTGCTCACGGGTCATTTGGCTGCCGTTTAACATGGGGCAGTTGGGCACCCCCATTTGCACGCAAAGCTGATACATTTGGTTATACAGATCGTTCTGGTTGGTTGGTGCTTGTTGAGTATTGCTATTATTTGGGGTCGCAGTTTGGTTAGTGGTAGTGGAAGCCTGAGCCACTGTTACGGTCGGTTGCTGGGTGGTCTTAGTAGTTTGGCTAGTGGTTTGCTTGGTGCTTTGGTTCGTATTGGTATTCATGTTCATATTCATGGGATTGGGGTCGTTTTTCATCATCTCTACCCAGGATTGAGCCGGGGCTGCATAGGCTACCCCCACTAAGCTAACACCCATGATCAGTACCAGTAAACTAAGGAGCCAACGTTTTTTCGGTAATTTCAAATTGAACATCCTTTCTACTAAATATTGTTTAAATAGGTATCTTACCAGCACCAGCCTCCCATGCGCCAGCCGTTGTTGTAATAATTCGTGCTGTTATTATTGCTGTTGTTTTGGTACCAGTCATAGTTTGCCTGGTAGTTTGGATTGTTGTTAAACCAGGGGCACCAGTAACCGTAGCCACGATAGTTGTAAGATCCCTGTTGGCTTGGAACAGTTTGCTGTACTCCCGCCTTTGGCACGGTAGTTTGGGCGGCCAGGGCGGTGTTGAATGGCTGAGCTACCGCCAATAGCCCCAAAACTAAACTCTTTTTCGCTAACTTCATTTTTGTTTTCCCCCTCTCCTGTTGCTTTGAGCTTATCTTAACAAACCAACATCACAGGAATGTCACAGGTATTTATCATTTTTGTGATATTTCTTTGGGTGTGATCTATGTCATTGTCGAGATCTATCTGTAGTCCCTTGCTAAAATTTACAGATGGAGCCATACTGAAAGAAGCATAGTAGGGGAGTGAGGTTAATGAGTGATTTTTTAACCTCGGGCTGGTTGTTCATTGCCAGTTGGCTAGCTGCCACTCTTAAGCCAATACCGTGGAAGCCAAAGCCGCTGTACCGTTATTAACCCTCGCCCAACTGCTGGGTAACCTCTCTCGGGTTTGGTTTGGTCGCCAGAATCTCTTGGCAGCCCGTAGGTTATTTTGTGTTGGGAGCCATCCCCTTGAGTATCCTCGGTCCAAAGTATTTGTGAATTTACAAAGTGAACACTCTTTTTTTTAAGTGTCCTACCTACAGGTAGCATTTTACAACAAGAGCCTACTTTTTTACTATGTTCTGCTAATTACAAAAAATACACAACAAAAATGCACCCGTCACCAAAATTCACGGGTGCATTAAAATCCTGAGTTCTTGAATGATTAAGCAAGGGGATTTTTGGGTTTACCGATCACCAATAGTTCAAAATGAATGTGAGGACCGGTTGATCTGCCGGTAGAACCAACCAGACCTATTATTTGGCCTTTATTAACAGTTTGCCCAGCCTTCACTTTTATTTTTGACATATGGGCATAACGAGTTACCTCTCCATTTGTGTGCTTTATTTCTACAAAATTACCATAACTGCCATACCAGAAGGCCCGGGTAACTTGCCCATTCCCGGCTGCCGGGATGGGATCTCCATAATTTCCTGCAATATCGATACCTTGATGGAATCTACCCCATCTCTGGCCAAAAGCTGAGGTTATGGCACCAGGTGGTCTGGTGATTCCACGAGAAGCAACCATCGTCTGTGAACTCTGTTCAATAATACGTGGCTGTGCTTCTTTTAAAACCTTTACACCAAGTACCTGCCGTTTAGTCTCCAACCCGTTCACAAAAACGATTTGGTATTTAACTTCACTTATCCCTTTTTTCCCTTCTTGAATAACTTTACTCTGGCCATAGGGTAGCTTTGGGGTTTTTCGAACCTGTTGAAGAAGTTCGATATTCTCCTGAACTGTTTTTTCTCCAACTGCAACTACGTTTAAAACCGGTGCCTGGGCACCTACAACTTTAACTTTTTGCCCAATTTGCATTATTTCCGGAGTAAATCCAGTATTGGCAGCCAGTAACTCTTCCGGGCTAATGTTGTAGGCATCGGCAATGCTCCAGATGGTATCTCCCTCTTTAACCGTATACATTTGTGTTGTTTCAGATACACCCTTAAGAACTCTGACAGCTTGCTCCTCTGCTAATATCTTATCAACCGGCACAGACAGATCTACCAGATCGACTTTTTGTTGAAAGCTTACTTTATATTCAGGTTCAACCTGGTAGGTCTGTCGTATTTTTGTAAGGACTTGCTCCGCCGTTGCTCTATCCTTTACAGTTGCTATCAAGTTCCCGTCAACCTTTATTCCGACAGCACCAGCCTCGAAGGTCATGATCACAGACAAAAGGTTGCGTAGATCTTGCTGGGTCGCAAGACCCGATTTCTTAAAGCCCAGAAGTCTATATGTAACCTTTTGTTTTGTTTGAGCAGAATTGATTTTCCTTTGTTGTTCCTTAGCGAGAGAGTTAACCACTGCCTCTGCTGTGGCTTTATTTTTAACAACTGCCACTGGCAACCCATCCACTTCTACAGCACAGGCACTCCTATTTAGCACTGCAAAGATAATGCCCGACACCAAAAGACTAAATAATAAGATTATAAATCCAACTTTGACCCAAAATCGATTTTTTGGTGTCCACACCTTAAAATTGGTAAGCTGGTTCTTATACTGCCTTATTAAGTTGCCTCTACCATATGGACTGACTATTTCTAAAGTTACATTTTCATGCTTCACTGCTTTATTCCTCCTTGGCCTTAATCTACCATTGTTTTGTCACAGCACTGTCACATGAACTTAAACTTTTTGTCAAAATCGACATTTGGTTCTTATGTTACAAAATTTTACATCCTGTGACATGCTAAAAGAATACATAAGGTATAATTTAGAAATTGGGAGAGGAGGAAAGTTCTTTAAAAATTTATTTTCCCCACATAAAAATTGACTAAGTTTCGGATGTATTTATGGATGACCGAGAAATTAAGTTCGGTCTAAAAATATCCAAGAAAGGAAAGGATAAAGGGTTGATACTACATAAGAAGTGGTTCTTAACGTCACTGGTGGTAGTACTAGGCATTGCCATCGTAGGTGTTGCGAATGCCGCTACCATCAAAAACAGTCTGGCAGACCAATCCCCCAAAGCCTCGACAAGCATTACCGTTTCATCAGCAGTAAGTGCGGATCTGGTTAACCAGATGATCCAAAACTGCTGGCAATTCAACCAGACTCTGGTTGACCAGTGGGTAAAGACTTCCGGACTAAGCCAACAGGATCTTTTAAAAATGGAACAGAGTTGGATGCAGGGAGTAATGCAGCAAAATCCCAACCTTACCCTGCAAGAGGCTTTAAAAATGGAACAAACCTGGCTGCTGAACAATATAGCTAATTTCCAAAAGGTGGCCATGATTCCCCAGCAGTCCCAAACCCAACAGGCCCAGACAAAGCAACAAGTTCAGCCGACTCAGCAAGTCCAGCCAGCTCAACAAGTACAGCAGCCTCAACAAAGTCAGCCGACAGTGAGACCCCAAACTCCTCCGGTTCAGAAGACATACCAGACACCATACTACGGAAATAGAAATTACTCTTATGGAAACAGAAATTATTCAAATTGGAATTGCGGATGGTAACCTAGTAGATAAGCCGGGAAGAAACCCCGGCTTATCTTTTTTTGCACACAAGAAAGGTGCGCTTAAGTCTATTCCCTTAATGCGCACCTTTCTTGCTTAAGTATAAAAAACCGTTTTTTATTCCCAATTGAGAGCCATAAGCTCAGTGAGTTATTCCTTAAAATATCCAATTATATTTTGCTGGTAAGGTAAAAAAAATGCCCAATTTCTTGGGCTAAGCACTAGGCGCGTGTTACATGTATTAAATTATACCTAGTGTTTGTAACAGCAAAGTCACAAGTAATTAACATTTTTGTGATATTACAATCCACATCAAAAAGTACCAGAACTTTTTTAAATCTACTTTTTAAAACCAGCGGCTATCAGGATTAACGGCTAGTTCGCTGTTAGAAATACTAGTTGATAGTATTATTTCTAATGCAAAAGGCTTGCATCATTAGGACGCAAGCCTTTTATCTATTTTACCAACCCCAATTGGAGTTTCCTCGGCTCCACTGTTGGCCGCCGTTGCTGTTGGATTGTTGTTTCTTGGACATCGCATCCATCCAAGCTTTGTCCATCTCAAGCATTTGTTCCGGAGTCATGTTCATCATCTGCTGGTTCGTATTGATACAATTCTGCATCATCTGGGTATAAACATCATTCTGAACGGGTTGCTGAACGTTCTTTTTAGCTGCCGCAGGTGCCTGGTTTGGGGTAGCTGTATTATTGGTATTACCGGTGGTAGCTGTGTTATTTGTCTGGGTGGTGGAACTATTAGCCCCGGTATTTGCAGTGCTAGTATCGGTATTAGTGTTCGTATTGTTAGTATTGGTATTGGTGTTCATATTGGCGTTCGCATTGGGGGTGCTGGCAGTATTATTGTTTGTACTGGCATTTGTGCTAGGGGTGATACCAGTCTGGGTATCAACTGCAGCAGGTGTAGTTGTAGGTGTAGGTGTAGTTGTAGGTGCAGTTACGCTTGTTCCTGTGTTAGTATTAGTGTTAGTGGTGGTGGTATTCATGTTCATGGGCATGGGATTGGGGTCATTTTGGATCCAACCGGCCATCTTTTGCTGAAAATCAACGGGAACTGCAGCGTTAGCTATGCCCAGGGAACCTACTGCCAGACAAAGAGTAAGGGTAAAGGGAAGAATCTTTTTCTTAAAGTCCATGTTTGATTTACCTCCTAAATTTTTAGCTTGGGGAGCGCTCCTGTTGAGTTATTCGAAACCCTCTCTTTTTTTATGTGGGGAAAATTATATTTTTTTACGTAGTGTTAAAATCAAATTTTTTCCTTCTTAATTTAAACCAGTGTTGTTAGTTACAAAAACCTTATTTAACCAGCTCAATTCACCCACATAAAACCAGCCCTTTTTTCGGAAATTTATTTAAAGAAGTGATTTCTGATGCCTTTATATCATCTTATCCGGAGTAAGATTTTTATCTCTACAGGCTTAGACCATATTCAGAAAGAGGTTGTTGCGCATGAAAGCAAAAGCTATGGTGGCTAAAATAAACCCAGACAATTCATTGATGGTGGTTTTTACAGAAGACCGGCGGTTTGTTAACCTACCTTTACCGGATAATCCCCCTCCTTTAGGCTCAACCATTCAGGTTGATTTACCGTCTGAAAAGAATTCCCTAAAAGGCTTATTAAGTACAAAATGGCTGGCGGTGGCGGCTATGCTAATGGTGGTACTAGCCATCGGTATGTTCAGTACCCTGGGGGTCTCACCGGTAGCCGCCTACGTCAACCTGGACATGAAGCCCAGCTTGCAGTTATCCGTAGATGACCAGGGTAAAGTAAAGGGAATTACCGCTCTCAATGATGAGGGTAAAAAACTGATCAATAAGATCGATGCCGACAATCAAGACCTCTATGGCCTGACTGGGGAGATTGTTCAAAAAGCAGATCAATTGGGTTATTTGGATGGGCAAAAGGATAATTTGGTGATGGTCAGTGTAACCAAGGTAAAGGATTCTGCCAATAGCCAAATTGACGAAAATAAGCTTCGTACTGTCATTCACGACCAGTTGAGTGCCAAACGCTACCCCGGTTATGTGGTGGTTAATGAAACCGATATGGATCACTGGCAGCGGGCACAAAAATCAGGCTATAGTGTAAACCAATTGCTGATCTCCGAACAGGCTAAGACAAAAGGTATTGCCATTGATCCTCAGGCAATGCAAAAGCAGGATTATATGGAGGCGATGAAAAATTCTCACACTTCTGTTCCCATGCTGTTCCCAGAAAACAGCTGTGAGGTAACCTGGGCCAACAAAAATAGTACAGTCGGGGAGACTAAAACATACAGCAATCAAGCTCCCACCAACGGTGGCACCCCAAAATGGTCTGGCAACCAGCAATGGCAAAATAACCAAAACTGGAAATCCCAACAACAACAGCAGAACTGGCAGCCACAACAACAAGGCGGACATCAAACTCCCGCTCCCCAGCATATGCAAGAGGATCAAACAAATAGAAGCAACCAGTGGCAAGAAGATTCCCAGGGAAATTGGCAAGGGGATGAAAACTGGCGTGATCAAGAAAGTAGGGAAAGATCTTACGGGCAAAAATCTCGCAGTAATTGGTGATAAAAAATAATTTCCCCACATAAATTTACTTTTACTTACGGATATTTTCTTAAAGGAGGAGAGGGCTTACAAACATACCAAAGAAAGGATGAGCAAGATGAAGGTCAACAACAAATGGTTACTTATTTTATTGATTGTGGCACTGGGTATCGCCATTGTGGGAGTGGCCAACGCCGATACCACGAATAGTAGCCAGGCCGATCAAACGGCAACCGTTACAGTTACCCCGGCAGTGAATGTTGCCACTACGGTTACACCGGATCAAGTAAAACAAATGATTCAAAATTGTTGGCAGTTAAACCAGGCTATGATTGATCAGTGGTCCAAGGTTACCGGCCTAACTAAAGACGATCTTCTCAAGATGGAAATGACTTGGATGCAGGCAGTTATGCAGCAAAACCCCAGCCTGAGCCTGCAAGATGCAGTAAAGATGGAGCAGACCTGGATGATGAACAGCCTGACCAATTATCAATCGTCCAAGCAGATCCAAACAACTCAAATCCAGCAAACCCAGACACAGCAAGCACCGCAACAGAACTTGGCTCCTCAGAACCCTCCACAACAGCAGGTTTACCCGAGATCCTACAATGGTAACAGACAATATTATGGCTGGAATTGCCCCTGGAACTACAATTACTGCTGGTAAGCCCTTCTCTCTTCATAATAGGATATTAGAATAAAAAACTCCGGCCAAAACCGGAGTTTTTTTGTCTTTGTTACCGCTAATAAATGTAGCCTAGTTATTAGATTATGTATTATCCGAGTTTTTTCCTGGATCGTTGCATTCATTTTTTGTTTAAAAAACATTCGTTAATATTTGTAACCTGTCGAAATACATTAACAGACCCAACATAATTAGGAACAGCCCGCTTATTTTAAGGCTAATGCCAGAATATCTCTTTAAAACCCTTTGTAATCTGGGAAATCTATCAAACATCAGACACAGTGCCAGCAGGGGTATGGCCATCCCCAGTGCATAACTGATTAATAACACACTTCCCGCTTTGGAAGAATTGGTAGTAACCGCCACAGTCAGAACAGAGACCAATACCGGACCCACACAAGGGGCCCATGCTAGAGCCAGAGATATGCCCAGAAAAAAAGATGTTATGTATTTTTTTTTGGGCGTATTACCGCGGGTTACCCTGTGCCTAACTGGCAAACTTATTTTAAATAAACCAAGGAGGTTTAACCCCATGAGTATTACAAAGATGCCGCCAATCTTTAATAACATAATTTGATTGATATCCAAAAAATTACCAAGAAAGCCGGAAGCTATACCAAAACCTACAAATACCAAAACAAATCCGGTGGTAAAGATGAAAACCTGCAGCGATATACCCCAACTAGAGCGGTTATGACCATTATTTTCTGTAATAGTAGTAGCTATCTGTGAAGTATAGACAGGCAATAGGGGTATCATACACGGTGAAAAAAAGGAAAGTATTCCAGCTAAAAAAGCTGCCCACAGAGATGTGTTGATTTCCATACGCTCCCCCCTTGTTTCGCCAGAATCAGGAAGTTTTTATACTATATTCAAATAACCATTTAAGTATTCGCGACTAAGGGAAGCGGTTTAGAATTACTGTTCGGAAAAGGTTACTTGAAGAACTGTTTTCTTACATAACAAAGCACACCCTGCCTAATTTTTACAGGGTGCTTTGTGTATTATTAAAGATTTTTATTAACATATGGTCAAAGTAGACTCCAGCCAAAACCAGAGTCTACTTTGCGTACCTTACCAATAATAACCGTAGCCGTTGCCGTAATAACTAGATTGAGTATTGCCCGGTGGTGGGTACCACATACCACAGCCGCAACCATAACCATATCCGTAGGGATAGGCCGGTTGAGTGATATTAGGCTGTGGGGTGGCAGGTGCTGCCGATGCTTCTGTCACAGGAGCCACAATTGCAAGAACCGCTAAAAGAGCAAGAGACAGTAAACCAGTTTTGAATCTTTTCATATATTTTCCTCCTTTCTAATTTATTCATATTGTAACCATGTTTTGTTACACCAGTGTCACAACTTTTTAACATTTTTGTGATTTTTCTAAAAACTATGCCAGGGTTCAAATTAAGTCATCTTACAATAAAAAAAAGAGGTGCACCTGTGTGAAGTGCACCTTCCTTTAATATTTACTGGGCCGGTGTTGTGGTTGCCGGTGTTGTGGTATCTGCAGGAGTTGTAGTAGCCGGTGTTGTAGTATCTGCAGGTGTTGTAGTTGCCGGTGTTGTGGTATCTGCAGGTGTGGTAGTAGCCGGTGTTGTGGTATCTGCAGGTGTTGTGGTAGCTGGTGTTGTAGTATCAGCAGGTGTTGTGGTTGCCGGTGTTGTGGTATCTGCAGGCGCTGTGGTTGCCGGTGCAGTTTGCTGGTTGCTGACAGCATCAATCATTATCACGTTACCAGCAGCGTCGAGGGCAACTTGAACCACATCCCCTGCCTTGATGTCATTGATGGTGGCAGGAGCATTATTAACCCAAACATATACGCTCTCAGCAACCGAAAGGGTTTTGGTATCCCCGTTGGTTAAAGTTACCGTAATGCTGCCGTTTTCCACGGAAGACAGGGTCCCAACTTGGCTGTTGTTCATCATATTGTTATCTAACATCATGTTACCGTTCATTTGATTTAGACAACGGTCCAGTATTACACACATTTCTGCCCTGGAAATAGGTTTATTAGGCTGGAAGGTTTGGTCGGGATAGCCTGCAAAAATACCTTTTTCCATTGCGATTTTTACATACCCTTGCATGTCTGCGGGTATGGCAGAGCTGTCTTTAAAAGTAAGGTTGGCAGTTTGGGCTGCGGCGGCCTGGTCTTCCAGACCCAGTAAACGTACAGCCATTTGGGCTACCCAGAGCCTGGTGGCCGGCTTTTCGGGTGATAATTTGTTGCCGTCTGTGCCGGGTGTTAACAGTTGCTGGTTAACTGCCCAGTTAATGTGGTTAGCGGCCCAGGCCGGAGCGTCTACATAGGTACTTTGACCTGTAACCTGGTTGGCATTTTGGCTTCGGGCAATTAAGCTGATAGCCTCAGCCCGGTTTACCGACTGGTTAGGCTTAAAGCTGCCGTCCGGGTATCCTTTTACCATATCTGTGTTTTGCATTTTCATAATATAGGGGGCTGCCCACATGGCATCTCTCATATCGTTAAAATGACCTTTTCTATCTCCGCTGTGTTGACCTGATTGATTCTGATTGTTGGGGTTAGCCTGTCCGCTATTCCAGTTGCCCTGATTGTTATTTCCCCAGTTATTGTTCTGGTTCATATGCATGTCGGAACCCCAGTTGGAGTTACTGTTATGATTATCATTTCCTTGGTAACCCCCGCTGTTGCTGCCACCTCTCGATCCATAACTACCACTGTTACTTCCACCGCTCCATCCGGAATCACCGTCAGAGTGACTACCTCCACCGCTCCAACCGGAACTGCTGCCAGAGCTGCTGCCGCCAGAATGACTGCCCCCGCCTGAGTGTCCTCCACCGGAGCCGCCCCAAGCAAAGGCAGACCCGGCAAGACTTAAACATAAAACACCAGTAAGAAAAACAGATGCCAATTTTTTCACTTAATTGAACCTCCTTGTAGTAATATTTTTTTGTTTGCCAGGTAGCCTAAATTTTGCTAACACCCCTCCTCCATCTTTACTCCTTACCAACTTATCCGAAGAAGTTCTTCTATTTATGTGGGTAACATTGGTTAATTTTTTATATTTTTCCCTTTGATGAAAAAAGAGCCGATAAATGCCGACTCTTTCAAAAGTGCACGTTTTTATGGTGGTTGATTACGTTCCATTTATTGCTCAGCCGGTCTCTCCTCAGTTAGAACGTTAATTTTTACAGTACTACCCCTGCGGAATATCTCCATTTGCACCTGGGAACCCACTTTCTTTTTCTGCAGGGTCTTACCTAAATCTTTGTCACTTTCTATCTTACTTCCGTCGATGCTTAAAACAATATCTCCTTCATATATTCCTGCCTTATCAGCGGGTCCGCCCGGAACGACCCTGTAGATGACAGCACCTGTGGAACCCTCATAACCAAGGTATTGCAAAATATCCGGGGTAACGGGACTGATTTGTACTCCCAGCCAGGGACGTTTTACGCTCCCCTGCTTGATCAGTTCATCTAAAACTTCTTTTACCGTGGTGGTGGGAATAGCAAAACCAATCCCCTGGGCCTGGGCGTTGATGGCAGTATTAATACCAATTACCTCACCCTTTAAATTTAATAAAGGGCCTCCGCTGTTACCCGGGTTGATAGAAGCATCGGTTTGCAGAAGGTGCTCAAAGCTGCGGCCATCTATCTCCAGTGGCCGTTCTTTGGCGCTAATAACTCCGGTGGTTACTGTGTCTTCCAAGCCAAAGGGGCTGCCAATAGCAATGACCCAATTGCCTACCCGGATTTGATTTGAATCTCCCAGTGTAAGGGTTGACAAATCCTTTCCTTCTATTTTAAGTACAGCCAGGTCGAGGGATGGTTCTGCCCCTATTAATTGAACCGGATAGGGTTTCTTATGCCCTTTGACCAAAACTGTAATTTCTGCAGCACCCTCAATAACATGCTGGTTTGTAAGTATGTAGCCGTCTTTGGAAATAACAAATCCTGAACCAAGCCCGCTTTGATACTGGGGTTGGGGTATTATACCAAAATAACCTCTAAAAAACGGGTCATCATTAAGGGGATTATTGTTATACCCATTCATTTTAACCACGGTGTTTATCTTGACGACAGCAGGACCTGCCTGTTCTACGATGTTGGCTATGGTATCAGGACCCACACCGGGGAAGCTGGCATAGGCCACTCCCTCTTGTTGAGCGGCTGTTCTTTGCTTTGGTGCAATATCCTTGACCAGGGTATAACCGCCGGCAAACATAATGCCTGAAAAAAAGGCCAGAACCAAGACAAATTGAGCTAGTTTCTTCCACCCTGTCATTTCTATCTACCTCTCCATAAATAGATGTAAACACAGTCCCTTTCTCTTAAAGGGAAAAACCCCCGTTGAGGGGGTTATTGGGTTTATTTACCAACACCAACCGTAATATCCGCCGCCCATCATGCCAGGGCCCATACCATAGTAGCCGTTGCCCATCATGGGGCCATTACCATTCTGTTGCATATAATCTTTCATGCTGTCAATTTGCTGCTTCCATGCCTTTGCTTGTTCCTCTGTGATATACCCGTATGACAGCATCTGATCTACCTGGGCCTTACGCCATTCAAACATCTGGTTGAAATAGTCCTGAGCCTGTTGAGTATAAGAATCTTGGGCCTGTGTCTGGTCGGTACTGGTTCCCGCCGCGAAAGCCCCAGGAACCAGCATGGCCAGCATGGCCATTACAACTAACCCTAGTACAACTAACTTCTTTTTCATTTAAAATTCCTCCCCCTTGTTTTGATTTATGTAATCACTTCCTATGCTTTTACTATAACAGTATATTTTTACAGGAATGTCACAGGAATTTAAACTTTTTGTGATAATCAAGAAATTTTATCCAATTATTTGTATAACCAGCTAATTATTAGAAGGTGACCCACAAAAAATAAAATACGTTTACGGATAACTGAATACAGGGGGTGATCTTTTGTTCGGTGCCCAAACAAACAATTTCTTATTGTTGGCTCAAAAAGGTGACCCGTATGCCCGTAGTATCCTGCTGGCAAGCAATAAAAATTTCGTCAAAAAAACGGCCTCGCAGATTTGTAACAGGGTTTTACACTGGCATGTAGATGAGGAACTGGATGTAGCCCTGAACGCCTTTGATGATGCCATTGACAGTTTTTCAAAGTCGAAGGAAGACAATTTTTTCTATTACGCGGAAAAAATAATCTATTTGCGTTTATATCAGCATTTAGAAAGAGAAGACACGCCAGGCGAACATGCCAGTCAGCTAAACTTGAAAAATCAGCCTTCTCTAACGGGTAAGCCGGATGCCTGGGACAGACAAAAATGGATATACCTGTTATGTGAAAACCACAAGGAGGTTTTGGAAGCATACGGCGTTTCCCATGAAGACCTCCTGGGGCGTGAGCAGAAAGACTGCGGGCTGGTAGTACAGTTAAAAGTTAAAATCCATGCGGCACGGGAAGCGCTGAGAAAACACTGGGAATCCTTTAAAGAAGAAATTGGTTAGTGCCGCCTTTCTTAAATAAGCTACAATTTCTTGTAGCTACACAGATGCAAAAAGCACCCGGGAACCAGCGGTTTTCCAGGTGCTTTTCTTTACATCTTTTTTCTACATATCCTAGCGAGACAGTTGTTCTTTCATTCTTTTGTATTCTTCCTCGGTGATTTCGTTTTTGGCGTAACGGGTACCCAGTACCTCCAGGGCCGCCGACGACCCGTAGCCAGGTGATCTCTTAACCACCTTCAAGAGACCGTAGATTATCAACCCTACAATAACAATCGGAACCAACATGGACAGGATCATGCCAACCCATCCGCCAACACCGGACATCATGCCCATACCAGGCCAACCCATGCCATAACCACCACACCACATACTGTTTACCCCTTTCTGATGTTTTTTGTATTTCCTTTACTAATTGTACCCACTCTTTGTTACAGCCCCGTTACAGGTTTTTAACATTTTTGTGATATTTAGCCAATTACCTTAACTAAACAACAGGCTCCTTGCGAAATCTGTGATAGAGAATATGCATTACCAGTGTCCCATCGACCTGCTTCTCCAGCCGTTACCGTTATCGTACCACTCATAGTTTGGCTGATAGTCCGGCGGTACAGCAATCATAGGCCCGCAATCCCAGCCGGGGTAATAACCTGGACCTGGTTGATACATGGTGTTCGGCTGGGTATTTTGTGCCGGTTGTGAGGTTAAGCCGGGCTGCGAAGCATCCTGTACCTGCTGCTGAGGTGCATTTTGCACCTGCTGTGGAGGTTGTGCAGTAGTTGTAGGCTGCCCGTTTGTGGCAGCGGGTGGTGTCGCCCCATTATCAACTGCCGAGGGATTATCATTTAATTGAGTAGCCTCTGTACTACTGCTGTTATTATTAATAGCCGGTATTGCATCGTTGGGCGACAATAACTCTTCCTGTTGCTGCGTAGTCTGGTTCTTCTGACCGTTTTCACCCGTTATAAACTTATAAGGATCTGCGAGGACATTAGTCAGGGGCAGGACCAGGGCAAGGATGAGTATAATGCCCAGCGCAATGAGTGCTATGTTCTTCTTTGACCACATCACATTTCTCTCTTCCCCTCGTATTTTTATCCCCATTCTAACCCACTAACTTCACAGGATTGTTACAAGTTTTTAACATTTTTGTCACATAAGCGTTATGTCACAAAAAGTTTACATTGCTGTGACAATGGCGACAAATTCAGACGTTAAACTAGAGAAAAGGATTGACCCGGCATCAATATATTAGCCAGCACTTTTGTCTGCTGAAAACATGTAAGCGGAGTGATTTATTTGAGCGATACAGTTTTACAACTCGTTACGTTAGCTCAACAAGGGGACGACCAGGTCCGGGAGGAATTAATTTATCAGTGCAAGCCTTTTATTCAAAAGGTCTGTTTTCATATTTGTAAGAGAAACCTGACCTGGGAAAACGATGACGAGTTAAGCATTGCCCTGCTGGCCTTTAACGAAGCCATCAACTCTTACAGTTCGGAGAAGACAGCCAGCTTTCAGACCTTTGCCCGTCAGATTATTCATCAAAGGTTGGTGGATTTTTTCCGCCGGGAGGGACGTCACCAGCATTTGCCCTTTTCAAGTTTTTCCGAGGAAGAAGAAACTGAGCTAAGTTTGGCCGAATGTTCCCAGTCCTTAGAAAATTACAAGTTAAAGACAGAGCAAGAAGAATTGGCCGAGATGATGATTGAGTTTGAGCAACGGCTGCAGGAATTTGGCACCTCGCTGGAAGAGCTGGCAGATGTTTGCCCAAAACATAGAGATACCAGGGAAAAATTATTACAAGTTGCCAGAATCTTAACAGACAATGAAACTATGCTTGCCTCCTTTCATAAAACCAAACGTATTCCCGCCAAAGACCTGGAAGAATCGGCAAAGGTAAGCAGGAGAGTTTTGGAAAATGGTCGTAAATATATTGTAGCCCTGGTGATTATATTATCCGAGGCTCGATTCTCCGCCTTTAAATCCTTTGCAGGTTTGGACCGCTAGCCGGAAAGAGGGTATCTGCTATGAATATTAAAGCAATGGTAACCAAAATTGACAGGTCAAACAATTTGATGGTGGTCTTCACAGAAGACAGGCGGTTTATCAAACTACCTTTGCCTCCGAATGTCCCCAACCTGGGTGCAACCATACAGGTGAACTTGCAGCCGGAAAAGAAATTGATGCATAAGCTGCTGACAACTAAGTGGTTTACAGCGGCAGCGGTCTTCCTCTTGGTTCTGGCAGCAGGTTTGTATACCTCCCTTGGAATATCGCCTGTAGCCGCCTACGTTAATTTAGACATGAAACCCCGTTTGCAACTATCCGTAAATGAACAAGGGAAAGTCACTGGTGTTACTGCCCTGAACCAAGAGGCTAAACAATTATTGGACCGGGTGGATACCGGGCGACAGGATCTTTATCAGATTGTTAAAGATATAATGGAAGCAGTAGGTAATCAGGGTTATTTAGAACCTCAAAAGCAAAATCTGGTTATGGCTAGTGTTACTAACCTGCAGGATTCTTCCAATTATCAGGTTGATCAAACCAAGCTCCGCTCCATTATCCAGGAAGCGCTAATTTCCCAGCATTACTCGGGTTACATCGTGATGAATAAAACCGGGCTCAATCAGTGGCAAAGGGCCCGGCAAGCAGGCCAAACAGTTAATGAATATCTTGTTTCCGAACGTGCCAGGGAAAAGGGCATCACCCTGACTCCCCGGGAATTGGATGACAGCGATTTAATGCAAGTTTTGGAAAAGTCGAATCTACCGGTTCCCATGTTATTCCCTGAAAATACCTGGGAAGTATCACAACCAGGGGAACCTGTTTCCCCCCAACAGGGAGGAGATCATCCAAACAGTTCTTCAGCACCCAACCAGTTCTATGAAGAAAACCATTACGGTAGCTCCAGGTGGCAACAACAAAGCCAACAGTTCCCGAAAGCACCGGTACCGGCGGCAAAAAGTACTCACAGCACTCCCGAAAAATATTATAGCAAACCAAACCAGTCAGAAGGGCACCCGGCAGACAGTGGAGCAAAAGATGCAATCGGCCAACAACAACCTGTTTGGGATATGGATAATCAATCCACGAGTAACGAACCTGTCCACGGGGATGAATCCGGTTCTCATAACCCACAGGTTCAGGAAAAAATGAACAATAATCAAAACAACCAGTGGGGCAACGAAGATACAATAGGAATGAGCCATCCAGCCCAGCAGGAACAAAGAAATACCCCGGATGACGGTAATCAAACTAATTCTACTCAACACGATTACCAAAGAGATTCCTCAAAGCAAAATGCAGATAACAACAGTCGGCAGTCCGGGAGTAAAAGCAATGGTTGGTAGGTTTTTAGAAAGGCCGGGAAACCGGTCTTTTTTCTATATATACGTGCATATGCCCGTAAAAACAAAAAGAAGGCGCACTGGCTTAGCCAGTAGACCTTCTTTTTTATGTACCACTACATCAGAGGAACCATATAACGATCTTCTAAAAACCCCACAAAATCCCATGCTTCGTTCTCTGTTAACTTTTCCAAACCGCATTTATTATATAGCTCTTTAATTAGGTATAAGATATAATCCTCAGTGAGGTTATTGTGGTTTATTAATCTAACTATTGCCTTTAAAGTTTCATTTGTAGCAAACATTTTACTTAAACTACCAGCATCCCATGCCCATTCCCATATAGCCCATACCCATTTGACCCATGCCCCAGCCGTAGCCGTTGTTTGCATAGTTGTAATTGGGCTGATAGTTAGCATCATACTGGTAATATCCGGGGTTGGTGTAAACCTGTTGCGCGGTAGTTGCCTGCTGCACGTTTGCATGGGCACCGTGGGCAAAGGCGCTGGACAGGGGCAGAGCCACTAAACTTAAGGCCAGAACTCCCAGAAAAACAAATTTTTTGGATAATTTCATCTACATTACCTCCTTTTTTCTGTTAAGGATATAATAACCAATGATTGTTACAGCAGTGTCACAAGCATTTAACATTTTTGTGATTTTAGAGCAGTCTATGTCACAAAAAGTTTTTTAATTGTAACACTGTTGTTAAACTGTATTATCCAAAAATAAAATGTTAACTGGCGGGTAACATTTTACTTCTCTTACCCACATAAAACCGGCACTATTTTCGGTAAGATTATAAGGGTAGCAAAGGGGCTGTCTCAGTTCATCAACAGAGACAGCCCCTTTTTGCTTTGCATATGCCAAATAAGCTAAGTTTCCGATAAGGGCAGAAAAACCGTAAAAGTGGCACCCTTTCCTAACTCACTTTCAACTGTTACTTTTCCGCCATGTACTTCCACGATCTTCCTCACAATAGAAAGTCCAAGTCCGGAGCCGGTTCCGCGTCGGGAGCGGGATTTGTCTACCTTGTAAAACCGCTCCCAAATATTTTCTAATTCTTCTTGTGGTATGCCGGGGCCGTTATCCTTTACAGCTATAAAGGCAAAACCTTCACGTAAACCTAATTCCACGGCGACCATGCCACCGGCATAAGAATGGCTGATAGCGTTATCCACCAGATTTGTTAGCACCTGTTTGAGGCGGTCAATATTTCCGAAGACGGTAATTGATTCTGGGGGGGTAATTGTTTTTAATATTGTCTTTTTAGCCGAGGCAATTTGTTTCATCCGCTCAACCGTAATATTGACGAGCTTGTTAAGTACCACAAACTCCATCTCTTCCATATGCCCGACTTCCATTGACCTTAGTTTTAATATGTCATTGACCAGATCCTTAAGTCGGCCCGCTTCATCCATAATATTGTGGAGATAAAACTTTTCCTGTTCCTTTGACTTTACTATGCCATCATGCAACGCCTCGGCAAACCCCTGAATAACAGTCAAGGGGGTGCGCAATTCGTGGGAAACATCGGAAACCAATTCCTGTCTTAAACGGTCCAACCGTTCAATGTCATCAATTTTTTCTTTTAATTGTGCCGACATGCGGTTTAATGAAAGAGCTAGACGTCCCACTTCATCATCGGAGCTTACATTTAATTGTTTACCAAAATCTCCCTCAGCAATGGCTTTAGCCGTCTTTTCCATTTCAATCAGGGGGTTGGTAAACTTTCTGAATAAAAATATGCTTAATACCGTAGCCATGACAATCCCCAGCAACGCTCCGAAAATCGCAATCTTTAACATATTCTTAATTTGTTGTTGGATGGTTGACAAGGGACTATGGATTAAAACTGCTCCTGCAATGCGACCGTCTCTTTTCAGTGGAACTGAGGCTAAAAAAACTTCCTCATTTACCCCTGCTATTTTACCGGTGAATACCGTATTGCGGCCTGCCTTTGCTTTCTCCAACAAACCTCGGTCTACTTTATGTTCATATTTGGGCCTATTCCCGTATTGTTGATGAAAAAGGGAGTCACCACTTTCGTTTACAACTAGAATATCCGCTCCTAAAAATTGACTTAATAGCCAAATCCTTTCCTTGATCACTTCGGGTTTTGCATCTTTTTTAAAAAAAGATGCAACCTCTTCGGCTTCATAGACATAAAAACGCGCCTGCTGGTCGTAAAAAAATGTCTTGATCTGCTGGGCCTGAATAATGACCGAAAAGGAAAAGACCCCCAAAACCAACAAAACAATGGCCACCCACAGTTTGGTGACCAGGCTTCTTTTTAATGACCACTTATTTCGAATTTGTACCCCACTCCCCGGATGGTTTTAATGTATTCGTCTTGGTTAGGTTGTCTTTCCAGTTTAGATCTTAGGCGATTTATATGGGTATCCACCGTACGAGAATCCCCGCAGTAATCAAAACCCCAGACCATTTCCAACAGTTGATCCCGGCTGAATATTCTGCCAGGGTTTTTTGCCAGCATCGCTAAAAGTTCGAATTCCTTGGTGGTCAAATTAATCACTTCTCCATGCATCTCCAGTTCCCTGGTTAATTCGTTCAGTTTAAAGCCAGGGTAGGAAAGGATGTGACTATTATGTTTTTCCCCGATTCCTTCTGCTCTCCTCAGCACCGCTTTTACCCGAGCCACCAGTTCCCGTGTACTAAAGGGCTTAACGATGTAGTCGTCGGCCCCCAGGTCTAACCCCAGTACCCGGTCGTTCTCTTCTCCCTTGGCTGTCAGCATCACAATAGGGATTTTTCTTTCCCGTCGCAGCATCTTGCAGACGGTCCAGCCGTCCAACACAGGCATCATTAAATCTAATAGCACAAGGTCAATGGGTTGGCTTTTCACAATATCCAACACTTGCTGGCCATCCTCTGCTTCGCATACTGTAAATCCTTCCGCTTCCAAATAGAGCCTCACTAGTTGCCTGATACGTTCTTCATCATCGGCAATTAAAATGGTTTTCATGCTGCCACCTACCTTGTAATTACTAATTAGTCTAAATTCTACCTCTATTGTTATGAATAAACAACTATGTTGTAAGTAAACAATAAAATATTGCTGGATGGTTCTACTATATTATCTGTACAGATTTCATGTATTTAATACTAGTGCCGTTTTCTAAGCATGCCTATCACAAAATAGATACCTAGTCCAATAAGGCCAAGAAAGATCAGATTCATAAACATACCCATCCATCCCATGCCGTATGAGCCCGGCCAGAAACACCCAAACATGATAACCCCTCCCTTGTGTTGATTCTCCCAGCGTTATTTCCCTACTCAAGCTTGAAAAAAATTGCCTAATCCCTTGGGCAAAAACTTAGAGGTGTAGCTTCGTTTAGTATAAATTGCTAATGTTACAAACACGTCACGGACAGGTAACATTTTTGTGATATTACTCCCAGTGCCGCCTCTCTTTATCCCAGTTGCCTATCCGGTTGCTTCTATTATCATACCACTCGTAATCCGGATGATAATCGGAGTCCATTTGGTGAAACCAGGGGTAATGTCACCGGGATAGGATTGTGGACGCTTTTGGGCAGGTTGTTGAGTGGTATTTGACTCCTCTGCACTCTGACCGGGTTCTGGTAAGTTACGATCAGGCTGCTGCGTAGCCGGAGGTGCAGTTGATTCAATCTCTTCTGTTCTGGGGCCAGTTTGCTTAAATGTGCCGTCGGTCTGCTTTGATTCTTTTGTAGAGTTAGTACTTGGCGGTAGGTTTTTTTCAACTGGCTGCGATTCTTCATAAACTTCCATAACTACCTCACTAGGTACCTCATAATAGGAACTAGCAAATATGTTGGTCAATGGCAATATGCCCGATATTATTACTAAACCTACTGCTAGAATAAGAAAAATGCTTTCCCTCGTCCACTTCATTGTCCTTCCCCTTTTCCTCACGGTGTAATTGTATTTTAACTATGTAATATCACAGGAATATAACACTTCTTTAACATTTTTGTTACATGATTGTTTCTTTGAACACAAGTAATGAACATCATCCAAGGTTTGAAGAGATTTGACTATAGCACTCCTTTGTCACATCCATGTTACAACCATTTAACGTTATTGTGATTTTCGGACAAGTTATATCACAAAAAGTTTTTACTCCTGTAACAGTGGTGAAAAGTTGATCCGTTATCCTAGGTATATAGACTAGGAGTCGAACAAACCGTGGATAAAGAAAACGCATGAAAGGGGGATTGGAAAATGGCAAGAGCAAAGAAGGTCACGGTATCTAGGGGAATTATTTCCTCTATAGATTTTGATAATGGATTAGTAGAAGTAAGAAACCCATCTGGTAGTACCAGATATACCATCTTACCTGAAAATTTATTTGATACAGACGGAGCCATCATTTCTATTGAAGAGCTACGGCCAGGTGACCACGTATTCATCAGTGAGACCGATTATGTTGCAGTAATGAAAGTATTAAAGGCCGTTTAGCCATAACAATCACAATCCCTGCGACCCATCAATGATTAATCGACTTGAACTTAATTCAAGATACCGACACAGGGAGGATCTACTATGACTTGTTTAATTGTCGGAGCTGATAGTATTGGTAGTAAAGAAAAGGATCTAAGAGACATGGGCTTCCGGGAAGTGATCCATTGGAACGGGCGAACCCTGCGTGAGCCAAAGCAGCTTCCCAGCAGGATTCACCTGGTGGTGGTAATTACCGGTTTTATTAACCACAACTACATGCACAAAGTAAAAAAGCTGGCTAAAAAGTCCGGCATCCGGGTGATTTACATCAAGCGAGGCTTATCGGAATTAACCTGTGCCATAAGCTAACCTTAAAGCATTCTACCGGGTTGCCGTCAACAATAAATGTTCTACCGGATTGGCTCGGTTTAAATATTGGACATTCAGTATAGAATTTAACTTTCCATTATATATACATTTTTTACGTAAAATTCAGGAGGCCTAAAGGAATATGCAAATAAAGCAAAAAGAAAAAGTACTGCAAATTTATGAAAAACGCTTAACAATCCATTGGAACCAGGAGAACAACCAAAATATCGCCAGAATTTATGACTACCGTGAGGTTGAACTCTGTAAACCGCTACACTTCAAAAATAGCAAAGAGGGTTACAAAAGTTTACTGCTATGGGTCAAAAATATTTCTCACACAGCGAACAAAGCAAGTTGTTCGCTAGTATGATTACGAAAGGAGATAACAAAGATGGCTAAACTCTATTTTGGCGGAGCCCTTGATACCATAAAAAGTGTTATTCTCACAGGATTTAAGCCCGGCCACATTCTAAGAAGCAGCATTGCAGATGCAATGTTAGATGCCCGGAATGCTGTGGGTTTAAATAAATTCTACAGGCCTGCTGTCATGGTTTTGGAAGTTCCGGCCAATGCCAGAGCTATCTCAACTAGCGGGTCTGGGGTCAAGGTTCTACGTAGTTTTGCACCGGTCAGCCTTGATATCATTCTAATAAAGATTGATTTCCGCTCACCTCAGCTAGTTATGGTTGCCGGCAAGGTTTCCCCGCTCTCTGTTCTGGATATGAAAACACATCAACCAGGGGCCAGAGGTAAAAAGAAAATTAGTCTCAGTTTATAAGTTACTATTTTTCTAGAAGACAGCTTATTATAGAGGATACTACCAATTTTAAATAAATTTCCTTACTCTAGGAGGTTGCACTGATGAACATTTTAAAAGAGATTAAACTAGGTGATTGTGTAGATTTTGGGTTGGACGGTTATGGATACATCATCGGCGAAAACAAAGAAGGTACTGCTTATTACATCACAATTGAAGAAGAGGATAGAACCAACCCCCTGGCACACGGGTGGTACATTTTAAAAAACCTTGCCACAAGAATAATTGAAGTATATTAATAGATAAGGGAGTGTCGCAAAATTACTTTCTGAAGTAGTTAGCTCAATCTTTTGTGTGTAATAAAAAACAAAATTTCAAGATATTTACAATAATTATGGGGTGCGAAATATACCGTACCCTTTTATTACGTCTTGACCCAATATTTAACAAATCTTCAATTTACCTACTACCCCTCTAAATAAAAGTTATTTTTTCGGATAACTCATTGAGAACATGGCCGAATTCCCTGTACCAGGAATACGGGGGGACTTATTATGGGGCGAATCCTTTACAGGAGGTGAGCTTTTTAGAAAAGGATGGGTACCCTAGAACCCAAGCCCGGCAACTAACCCCGAAGGCCAAAGGTACAAGGAATAAGGCAGTTTTCAATTTGTGTGCCGAATCCCAGTCAACTGGGTACGGGGGAACCAAATTGGGGGTGAATCCTTTTGTTTTTAAAAGGTAGGGTTATCCTTACCCGAATCCGTCAGCTAACTCCGGAGGCTTGTAAGGAGAGGAGTAAGAAAATGAATTTGCGACTTAAGAAAGTTTCCATCTTCCTGGCAGCATTTTTCGTTCTTGGTATTCTGTTACCGTTTATGGCCCCGCAGGCATCTCTGGCAGCAGCCGGTGATGATCAGGATTTTGTGACACTGGTGAATCAGGCCAGATCTAAGGCCGGTCTACCCGTTCTTACATATGACCGAGAATTATCCATCCAGGCAGCTAATAATCTGGATTACTATTTAAAAACCGGACAAACCCCCGGCTCGGCTATGTTAATTCAAATTGCAAAGGCTGGCGGCTACAGCAGCATCGGTCAGACCTTTGTCAGTGGCAGTGATGTCAAAACCATGTTTGATAAGCAGTTAAAGTATTATGGCAGTAGTTCTATCCTGAACACTAAATACAACCGTATCGGTTTAGTGATTACCGAAACAGCTACCGGCAAGCTTTGCGTGCAGCTGCTGGCCACTAAGAAAGATGTACAGGTACAGCCGCAACCAGCTCCAGCACCCCAACCTGCTCCAGAGCCACAGCCACAGCCCGCTCCACAACCTGTTCCGCAACCGTCTACCTTTATGAGTGAGATGCAACAGCAAGTGGTAGATCTGGTGAACCAGGAAAGGGCAAAATATGGTCTCAAACCGCTAACAGCTAAGCAAGACCTTACTTCTGTAGCCCAGTTGAAGGCCCAGGACATGTATCAAAACCGGTACTTTGACCATACCTCTCCCACCTATGGGACTCCCTTTGACATGATGCGTAAGTTTGGTATTAGTTATACCGCAGCCGGTGAGAATATTGCTATGGGACAGAAGACAGCGGCCCAAGTTGTGCAGGACTGGATGAACAGCCCGGGACACAGGGCCAACATTTTAAATGCCAACTACAATGAGATTGGTATAGGTGTTTACAACAGTTATACCGGTTACGGCTACATCTGGGTTCAGATGTTTGCTCGGAGATAATCAGCAAATACAGGGTGTGAAGTATACCGCACCCTGTATTTTTTTGCCTACTTAGAAGTACCTATAGATATTTCCAATTAACACAGCTGTAACATAATTGCAAGGGGCCAATAGGCCCTGTTTCTTTATGTACATGACTAGGAAATGGAACCAGGGTTATTTGTCCTATAAACTTAAAAAAGCAAAGAAAAAAGCCCAATTTCTTGGGCCACACAAAAAAATATATAAACGGAGGTGTGTCTTCCTTTGTATTATAATCTAGCTTTGTTACAACTAAGTCACACCTTTATAACATTTTTGTAACTTTGCTTTAAAGTTAGACCAATTTGAAATTCAGAAACTAGGCTTAAGCAAGAATCTCAATACATTGGGCGATATTGTGATCAACTGCCAGAGTGGTATTACCCACCTTAAACACTACGGAAGGAGATTTCTGAATTACTTTTACCGGCATTCCCGGTAATACACCCATCGCCATGATCTTCTTTAAAATGTTATCATCTTTGGTATGAATTCCAGTAATAGTCCCACCTTTTCCTACTTCGGCATCGAGCAGCAGCATGGAATTTTTGTTAACAGCCACCTGTGACATAACTTTGGATATGGTTTCAGCCCGTCCAATACTCATGATTTCTTCACCCATTTCTTGACTAATTTAACAAGCCCGGCCTCAGGCATCATTTCATAATTGCATCTGGGGCATTTGATTTTTCGGCAACCATTACTCAAGGCACAACCGCTGCAGCCTTTGTTGGCCGTATCTTCCCTAAATTCAACGCCACAAAAACTACATTTCAATTAAATCCCCCCAATCATCTTTAATAACAGGTTTAGTACATATCCTGCCAAGAAAGCAAAGGGGAAAATAAATCCGGCGATGGCCAAGGCTGTTTTTAAGCCCCGTTCCTTCAGCATCATGCTAAACTGGGCGATGCAAGGTACAAACAAGGTGAGGGTTGCTGCTGCCACCACCAGCTGTTCGGTGGACAAAGCACCGTTCTGCTGCAGGTCGTACAGACCTGCAGCACCGTAATCCCTTCGGAAGAATCCAAATAGGAAGGCCACAGCTGCTTCTGCAGGTAAACCAATCAGGTTCATCACAGGTTCCAGGGCCTTCACAACCAGATCAAAGAGTCCTGTGAGTCTGCCAGCCCAAATAAGCACACTGGCTAAAATAAAGATGGGTAAAATTTCAAGAAAGTACCACTGCATACGAGTGTAGGTTTTGCTCACCACATTGGCGATGGTTGGCATTCTTAAAGGAGGCACTTCCATATAAAAGATCGGTTTGTCGCCGGGCATTAATTTAGCCGTAAGGAAGCCGATAAACAGGAAGACCAGCGTAAGGAAACTCACCCATGCGGCTAAAGCTAGGGGCTTGCCGGAGAGAAGGGCCAAAATAACCCCCAATTGAGCGGAGCAGGGAATGGCCAAGGCCAGCAGCAAGGTGGCAATGATGCGCTCTCTTTTGGTCTCCAAAGTTCTAGTCACCATCGTAGCCATCGTGTCGCATCCAAAACCCAGGGTCATGGGAATTACTGCCCGCCCGTTTAGGCCAATGGCCTTGAATACACGGTCCACCAGAAGGGCCAACCGGGGTAAGTAACCGGAATCTTCAATGATAGAAAAGGCGATAAAGAAGGTACCAACAATTGGTAAGATAATGGCAATAGCATAGCGAATACCTAACGTAATAATGCCATAATCATTGGCAATGAGGTCTTGAACAACTGGCCAGGGTATGTACCTGGCAGTCCAGACGTTTACCAGGGGATTAATATAGATTTCAAAAACATCCGCCTCCAAGAAATCCACCAGGGTACCGGCGCCAAAGACACCCACAAACTGGTACAGGCCGTAATATAGTACCAGAAGTAAGATCGGTATCCCGGTAAAGGGGTTTATGGTCAATTTATTGAGTATTTCAGAAAAACGATTGTTATCTGTAACTTTCCCTTCTTTAACAGCATCTGCCAAAAGGCTGTTGGTAAGTTCCTGTCTTTTCAAGGTAATCACATAGTTTATCGGCTGCTCAAAGGCCACAGAGGTTTCTTGGATAACTTTTTGAATACCAGCGTAAGAATTTTCCTTCTCCTGAACCAATTGGTGGATTTCTTTATCTCCCTGCAGGAGAAGCAATGCTATGGTTCTCGTGGAAAGTTTATAAGTATGCTTTAGGCTGCTCTCTATTTTTTGTACTGCAGCCTGTATATCCGGGTTGTAATTCATTTCATTAACTAACAAGCTTGCCATTTTCTTTGATCACCCTTTTCAACTGTTCTACTCCCTCGCCTTTAATAAAGACGGCACTTACCACCGGAACCCCCAGCCTTTTTTGCAAAGAGGACACATTTACATCTAACCCTAATTTTTTTGCTTCATCCATCATGTTTAAAACCAAAACAACCGGCAAACCAGCTTCAATCAGTTGTAGTGTTAGGGGCAGCATTCTTGGCAAGTTTTTTGCGTCCACCACATGGACCACCGCTTCCGGATGTTCATTGAGCAATAGCCGGCGAGATACCGCTTCTTCTTCCGTAATGGGTAACAGTGAATACATGCCCGGTGTATCTACCACTTCGAAATACTTGTCGCCAATTTTGCCCTTACCTCTGGATACCTCCACGGTTGTGCCGGGGTAGTTGGATACTGTTACATAAGCACCGGTTAGGCGGTTAAACAAAACGCTTTTGCCAACATTGGGGTTGCCTACTAAAACTATTTTTTTAAGGCCGTGCAGTTCTAGTGGGTCGGTGTCCGAACCGCAACACTTACCACCTTTTCTCATTTTTTTCAGCAAGGAAATTCCTCCCTTATTAAGAATGATAATTATTTTCAATTACTGAGAATAATTTACCTCTCCAATGTTACAGGAATGTCACAGCTATGTAACATTTTTGTGACAAAAGGAAAAAGACTGCCGGTATTGGCAGTCTTTGACACTTGTTTTTCAATTACCAACCACAGTAGCCCCAGTTACCGTTTCCGCCACGATTCCAGTTATTGTTGGACCAGTTTCGATTCATGTTATTGTTCCAATTATTGCTGTATTGGTAGTTGGTGTTTTGGGATGCGGAGACATTGCTGGTGCTTTTCTGGCTTTGTGGATAATACTTACTGTACCACTGCTGGCACATTTGCTGCATAGCCTGCCAGTTTTGCTGGCTGATCTGTCCGTTTGGCTGTTGTTTTACAATCTGGTTATAGTTACTCAGACAATATTTAATCATTTGTTCACGAGTCATTTGGCTGCCGTTTAACATCGGGCAATTCTGCATCATGGGGTAACCCACTTGCTGGCAAAGTTGGAGCATTTGATTGTAAAGATCTGTTGGCTTGGCTTGGGCTTGTTGGCTGGTATTTTGGGATACAACCGGCTGGTTGGTCTTAGCCGGCTTGTTAGACTGAGTCGGTTGCTGGTTATTTATGTTCATATTCATATACGTAGGGTTGGGATCGTTTTTCATCATGTCAACCCAGCTTTGAGGCGTAGCAGCATTAGCAACTCCTACCAGGCTGATCCCTAAAATAAGTGCAAAGAGACTCAATAGCCAAGGTTTCTTTGGCATTTTCAAGTTAAACCATTCCTTTCGTATTGCTTCTTTCTTTATTTTAATAATTCTATTCAATTATTTCACAGTACAGGAACCTCCTGTTTCCCCTCCTTTCTACTTGCCCTTATCTTAACTTACTAACTTTACAGCAATGTCACAGGTTTTTAACATTTTTGTGATCTTCCCAAAATTGTGATTTATATCATTGCATAAAGACACTCCGCCTTAAACCAATTGGTTGTATGGAGGGAAAAAAATGAAGCCCCCTTTGGAATTGAAGGGGGGCCCGTTGTATTTACATTCATGTTTATAAAATGCGTTTACTACGTTTGTGGCGATACATTAAATCATCTGCTCTAGCCAGAAGCTCCTCGATTGAATATTCCATTTCACAACGAACTATGCCAACACTTATTTCTAATTTGTAAGGACGATTTCCCTTGGCATTGTATTCTTCCATATACTCCTGCAAACGCCGTGTTATCCTCTCAGAGGAATTATCAGCTCCTTGGAGCAGTACCACAAATTCATCTCCCCCAAGTCGGGCAATTATATCGGAATTGCGAAAAGTTTTTTTTAGAATGTTTCCAGTCTCAATAATCGCCCGATCCCCTTCTCGGTGCCCCAGGTTGTCGTTAACCCATTTCAGATTATCTAAATCGGCAAAAAGCAGATACATCGCCATTGTTGCACCACTTGCTATTTCTAAACGTTGACTAGTCAGGGTTAAAAAGCCCCGCCGGTTATACAAACCTGTAAGCTCATCCACCATTGACAGGGAATGTAATTTCTTATTTAACTCTTTTAACATTCTAATTTGCTGACGTCCTTCTATCAGCTCATTGATTAACTGTTCTTTCGTTTTCTCTTTATCCTTCATACTTGACCCTCTCTTTAGAAAAGGTATTTTTATCCCGGTGGGTGGTAGAAGCTTCTTTAAGTCTAATCTAGAAATGTGTCAGTAATGTCAAATTAATTTAAACTTTTTGTGACATAGCGTATTCCGGTTATTTGCTATATCACAAAAAGTTTAGATTGGTGTAACACTGCTGAAAAAATAGTAAGTTATCCTTATACATAGGAACTTCGAATTAAGTAAACCAAAGGAGGTTATAAAATGACCCAAGCACAAATCAATCTTAAAATGATACAGTCCCAAATGACTCTGGCCGGGCTAGTACATGAATTTGGCCAAGACCATCCAAAGGTAACTAAATATCAAAAGAAAATAAAACGACTTACTAATGAAATGAAACGTCTTAAAGCTCACCAAACAAAAAAATTCTAGTAAATAGTTAAATGAAAGGGTAGCACTGCCCCTATTGAACTATTTAAATGTCTTGGAACCACTGGAAGCAAAAAGCAAAGCTCATCAAACGGGAAATCTTTGCCCTCTATTATGGCCCACCGGGACCCCCGAGTACCCTGGTATGCCAAGCTATTTATCCCTGTCCTGGTGGGCTATGCCTTTAGCCCGGTGGATTTCATCCCAGACTTTATTCCCATTCTGGGTTATTGGGATGACTTAATTTTGCTGCCTATAGGAATTACCCTTAAAGACGATCCCTACCCAGTCGTGGAAGAATCCCGCCAAAAGACGGAGCAGCACCTCAAGCAAAAACCCACCAACTGGGTGGCGGGGTTCATCATTATGATGGTTTGGGTGGCCTTTCTTAGCTGGTTCATACTAAAAATTAGGTAGCCACCGGGTTCACCAGGGCTACCTATTTGTATTTGCTCTATGGTAAAAACCACTGATATTTAACTTACCCCCGCCACCGAGCCGAATAATCCCGCACATCCACATGAACAAAACCCTGGCTTTGGTAAACACCAATGCCCCCAAAGCCCGCTTGCTCCGCGAGGCGGCTTAGTTCAGCCACCGCCACCCCCGGCACCTGAATATCCGCTGCCATGCCCTTTAGGTGATAGGAGTTCGTTTCCCCACCCACAGCCCTGTTGTGAGCGGGGCAGCGGTAACCGCTATTCACCAGTACCGGTTTTCCCGCTAGCTGGCGGAAGGCTTCCAGTTTATTGATTAAATAGGGATGAATCAGCAACCTGCCACAGCATTGACAGGACAATTCGGTTTCTACAAAGTGGGCAGAGAGATGCTGTCCCACTCCGGCTATCTTAATCCCTTCCACCATCAGCACCCCCTAGAGGTTATTGATTAGCTCGTTCAGCTCTTTCATATCCATATTGCTCTGCCGGGCAATGATGATACTTAAGAGGTTAATGCTTTTTTGCAAGTCCCGAATAGTGGGTTCCAGGCGGAGCAGCAGGTAACCCGCCACCACCATCGGGAAACCGTAGTTCGAGGCTAATTTAAAAAGTTCCTCCACGCTTTTCCCTCCCTCTATATAAGACAAAAAAAGGGAGGCCACCGCCTCCCTCCCTGGTTACTACTAAAGAATGTTTAATTCTGCCACATCTCGCGTCACAAGTCTGGCACCGGCCACGCCGGTCAGGCTGCCGCCAGTGCTGGTAAAGACATCCCTTGCCACAATCGTATCCATGACGGTTCTAACTTCGGCCTCCTGCACGTCATCCCTTGGGTTGGTTACACGCAGGGTTACCTTCTCACCAGCCATATTGACAAAGATTAGTTCTAAAGTCTTAGCCATAATTCCTACCTCCTATTCTCTTAGTTTCACCTTGAACTCGTTGCTACCCTTTACTGGTTCATTAACTCGCTATCATCAGAACGATAAATGCCCAACAGGGCGATGCTTTGCAGGGTGTTGATAGCAGTAGCCACATCATAGAGAGCCTGATCGGTGGCTGTAACCTTTGCTTTGGAATAGGTAGTGTTTACATAGATGGGGTTACCGCTGGCGTTAACACCATTTTGGTATCTTAGCTTGATGCTGCTGGCATAGGGTTCCTTTACCACTGCCATTGTCCATTCCTCCTTTAGATTTTATCGGTAGCAGGCCCGCTCCGTACAAATAAAAAAAGCCGACAGGAACAAACGTCCGGTCGACTTGGTATTATTTTACTGCGGGGCAGGCTTGCTGTCAAGGGTTTGGGGGTATCTAGGGTACTATTGATTTCTATTACTGATGTGATTAGGCCTGGCCGTTGCCACGTTGAACAAGGGGCCGCTGCCCCTTTCGGTCACCTTCGCCAGCGTGCCTTTTCTTGCGGGTAAAGCCTTCGAGGTCCGGCACCCTGGCTCTCCTCTGGGGTCTCCAAAGCCGCACACTGGCGGAAGCCGCTCACGGCTAATCTTTGGGGTCACGGCCACCGCCAGAGTGCTCGCCGTGCTTACGGGTCATGGCCACCTGCGGCAGCGTGCCCTTATGCTCTTGGGTCAAACCTCTGGGGTCAGGCACCCTGCCTTTCCTCCGGGTCCTGGCCTTCGTGCCAGCCTCCGCTGGCTGGTCTTCCGGGTCGGCACAAAGGCCCTCACAGGTCCGCAGACACCGAGAGCGGGGTATGAAAGGTTTGTTTAAACCCAGCTACCTATCCCCTCCCCCGCTCCCGGTGACTGCATTCTTTCGGGTCCTGTGCAAGCCATTCTCTGGGGTCCGTGCAGGTCAGCCCGCCACCAGGCTCTATCCCCATTGGCTCACTCCATCCCAAACCCTGTCCTATCCCTGAAGGTTCCAGTACCTATCCGTAGCCCTGCCTCGTGGCAGGCCAGCTCTGGGGTCAGGCCTCCGCTCGTTGTCTCCGTTCCGTTCCGCTACCGGTCGCTCCGCTGGGCCAGCGGCTTAGTTTAGGGTATTCCTCTTAAGCCGGTCCGCAAGCCCCGCTCCACTCCCTCACGCTACACTGCACTCCACCAACCAGCTCCGGCCTACCGGGGTATTCCTCTTGGGTCTAAGGCCGCACCTTGCCGCAGATCGGCTTTGGGGTAACCTCTGGGTTCACCGATCTGCGGCAAAGTGCTCGCATTGCTCTGTGGTCTTTGTGCCGCTGCAGCGGCCCACTGTAGCCCGAGAAGCGGGCTGCCCACCCAAGCGGCAGCTGCCGCCGGTCAACCCCAACCCTCCAAACCTCCCGCCCCAGGCTTGGGGCCGGGAGGCTTCCGCCTTTGGTGCACATCAGAAGCTATTCCTCCCATATCTCTCCATTGTACTGCGCCTTTGCCGCTGCTCCCCGCTGCTACGACTTCCTGCCGGTGCAGCGGCACCTGCCACCGCCGGGATTTTTCGGCACCCCTGTTGCGGGTCATCCTCTTTGGGTGCCGAAAAATCCAGCATTGCCCTAGTCCAAACTGCAGCGTCAATGCCGGAGCCATCAAGGGCCGCTGCGAAAATTTTTATGCTCCCTTTGGAGCGGATCTCTGGGGTCAGCATAAAATTTTTCTCCGCTTTCCGGGCACAGCCCTCCACCCTTGACAGCCCCGGCACCGGCTCCGTGGTGCTCGAAGAAAATGGGAGGTTGTTAGGTATGCTGAGAAAGTTACTGGGTAAGGTTGATGAAGGTCGGTTTGGTCGGGGGTTAGCAGGTCTGGCCGCTGGCTGGCAGTTTGAAGTTGGCTATCGGGTCTTTGGTCAGCGGGGCGTGGAGGTACGGGGCTTTGTGAAGTATGGCCGCAAGCAGTACACCGTAGCCATCTCCCCCAAAGGGGCCTGGTGCAGCTGCTCCGATGTGGTCTACCGGGGCACCCTCTGCAAGCACATCGCCTTCGTAGCAATGGCCGAGCTGGCCCACTATGCTGCCGAGCGTAGTGCCCATCGGGAACCCCAGGAGGTACGCCCCGGCACCTAGCCGGGGCAGCCCGGCGGGGCCGGGCTTTAGCTGCGGCTGCAGTTTTGCCCATGCTGCAGTTGCCCGGCTTAATACCCCTTATGTCAGTATATAGGTGTGTTACTATTTACATTCGTGCATACTATATAGTGAAGGCTGTATAGGTTCGGACTATACAGCCATAGATTCCAACGGGCTGCTGAGGATTGGAACCTCGGCAGCCTTTTCATTATCTCTTTACCTGGTCAAGATCCGCAATCTGCAGGGAAATATGGTCATCACACAATCCCTTCAAATATCCGGCCTTTTGCCTGTCTACAATGCCTAAAACTACCGTTTTTCCCAACTGTCTAGCCATATTGACGGCCGGTTCGTAGTCAGTATCGGCACTTAACAGGATTGCTTCATCGTAGGCATTGAAAAACGCTAAAGACACTAAATCTACAGCGATGTTAACATCAGTGCCTTTCTCGGTGTAAATATCTTGACCACTAGCATCCTTTCCAACAACCTGTAAATAACCAATTTTGGCAATGCAATTAGGAACCTGTTTGTTTAAAGTATCCACAAAATGCTTAGTAGAAGCTGCCTTTTGTTTATCGTTGTCACTTGCCGCGGTGTAATAATATAATTTTTGTAAATTACCATTTCGCTTTCCAGCTAAATAGTTGGCTAGTTTGGAATAATCAATTCTCTGCTGACTCCCACCATATAGGTTGGTTACAGCTTTCTCAAAGTTATTCCCGTCTATGAAGACCATAACTCTTTTCAAAAAAATTCCTCAAAGAAAGACTAAAGGCACTAGCTTCTAATGCCAGCGCCCGTCCGTTTGTCTCTTGCCAATTGAACTTCCATTATCCAATTGGCGATTTTCTCTTTTGAGGAACATCTCCCAGTGATGTTCCTGTTGCTCTCTGCGAGCTTAAGTCCGAACCTTAAGCTTAAATTCATTATAAAGACCTGTCCCTTTATGTGTCAATAAGAAAAGCCCGTTCCTATCAGGGTTTTCTAAGAAGGAGAACTTTATTCCAAGAGGTGAGTTTTAAAATAATAAATCACTGGTCCAAGACAAGTTTCTAAACTGATAATTCCCGGGAATCATCACAATATCCTTCTGTTTACAAATTGGCAGTTGCTCCAGCTGATATCTTTCTCTGAAAATTTCCTACCAGCACAAAACCGGCCCCGTTGGGCCGGCTGTTTATTTTCTATCCCTCTACAGTTGTTTAACCCCAGGAAATTCAAGCACCTTGTTATCCCGTTCCAGCCCCTGCCTGCGCTTTTGTAATATCTCCTGCAGACTTGCCATACCCGATTCAGTCAGCCCTGGCCCAAACTCCACCTGAATGGCGGCGGAATGAAAGAGCAGGTCAAAGAGTGCTTCGTGTTTCTGGGCTTCCTCCAGCATCCCCCGCTCCGTGTAGAAGTTCTTTGCCACCGTGAGTGCCGTAAATAAGGTACAAACCTCGTCACCTTCTAACTTAATCAACCGAAATTCCACTCCTTTGCCACCGCCCCTGGCGGTAAATCCTCCGGTTCTCCTTCAATAAATTGAAAGAGCCCACCATCCTCCGGCTCGTCCAAGCTATCCTCGGCCTTTGCTATAGCCGGGGGTTTGTCCAGCAGGCTCACCTGCACTGGGTTAATCTGCACCGTCACTGGCTCGTTGGGCTTGAATTGCTTTAGCTCCAGTAAATTCTCATCCGTTAGTTCGATATCATCCAGCAGCACCCGGATGGCTTGTGCCCAACCATCGGTCAGGGTCCGGTTGGCGATTTCAATTTTCTTGATCCGTGCCTTAAAGTCTGCTTGTCGCATAGTCTATACTCCCTCCTGTTGTTTGTCAATCATTTACAATTTGCTGCACCACTACCTCTGCCCGCTCTGGGATTCCCCTCTTTAGGCTGGCAAAGAGTTTCACCACCTGCCGGTCATCTTGCCAGGCAATACCATTTAACCCATCACTGATGGCCTTCACATAGTTGTCCAAATCACCGGGTCGGCGGCTAAAGTAGAATTTTACCCCCAACGCCACCGGCCCCGTAAGGGGCTGGGGGAAAAGGTTTTTGGCATAAAGACCCACCGCCCTTTCATACTCCCGGCAGTTTTGCGGTGTGTAGATGTTCCCATGCTTGCCCACCCTGGGTCGATGCTTTGGTACCGGTCGCCCGGGGATGGTAAAGTGTATCATGCTAATTTCTCACCTCCAACCTCTCACTTCCCGCCTCTCAGGCCAGCCGGTAATCCGGCCCCTCACAGCGTAGCAGCCTCCCTCGACACATGGCAAAAAGCCTGCTGGCGGTGGCATCGCCGATTTTTTCCGCCAGGGTGTCCATATCTTCGTTGCTGGTAAAGCAGGTGGGCAGGCCCATGCGGTAGCGGTAGTTGATGATGCGGTAGTATTGATTGAGCACCCATTCGGTGGTCTTGGCTTTGCCCAGATCGTCCCAGATTAGAAGTTCCACCCGCTCGATGCTGCCGATGAGTTTTTCAAAGTGCTCGTTATCCTCGGCAAACTGCCCCTGCCTCAGTTCCGCCACAATGTCGGCATCGTTCACCAGCAGTACCTGGACACCACTATGCAGCAGGGTGAGGGCCACCGCCGATAGCAAATGGGTTTTTCCCATGCCGTAGGAATTATGCTTGGCTTTTACAGCGGCCCGCTGCACCGGGTCCCGGATTTCCTTGATGCTGCTTTCACCCATTTTGGCCAGAAACCCCAGGCTATTGTTTCGTTCTTTCCGAATGGCCTGGAATTCAGCCACATACTTCCGGGCCATTGCCAGCATTTTGGTGTTGTGGGGTAAGAGTTTGTAATTTTTAAAGGTGGCCCCGGTAAAGGCCGGGTCGATGTGGCTGCTTTTGATGCGCCGCTCAAGCATCCGTTGTTTGCGACACTCACAGAAGGTAAAAGCACCGTCACCTGCTGGGACAAATTCCAGATCTCGGCACTTGCTGCAGCGGTACTGTGGCTCCTCTATGGTAGATGGCTGGGGCTGGGTGGTTCCCTGCTCACTTTGCTGTTTCTTTGCCGCTTGCCTTTCCCTAGCTATCCTGGACCAGATGGGCATAGCGGCTGGTGGGTCGGTTGGGGATAGTTTGGTCAGAATCTTCTCGATGGTTTCCACTGGTGTTACCTCCTTTAGGTGTGCCCCCTCCCCGTTCCCGCTCCTGGGCCAACCGCCGCATAATGCCGGTGGTGTATTCCTCCCGTTTATCCCGGTGGCGGGCTAGGTGGATGGCAATGGCTTCCAGAACGATTTCTGCCGGGTACTGTTCCCATTGATTCATGTGTTTTGCGACGATGGAAGGTGAGATGCTTCGGTGCTTTCTGGTCTGGCTAACCAGTTGCCAGTAGTCCCGAAGGGTATCTGTCTGCCTATAGCTGTATCTGGGGAACTGGGCTAAAATGTCCGGTAGGGTTGCCCTTTTATCCATATTGGCTTTGTGGGGGGATTGGGGGGTATTCTTATACCCATATTCTTTAGTATTCTTACCTATATTCTTGGGCGTCCCGTAGGCCGCGCCGTTATTGGCCTCTTGGGCTGTCACTGGTACTGTAGGAGTACCAGTGCTAGTACTCTCAGAGTACCAGGCTGGTACTGTAGCAGTACCAGTGGAGGCCTTTGCTGGTACTCCTAGCGTACCAGTGAGAGAAGGTTCTGGTACTGCAGGAGTACCAGGGGGCGATTCTGTTGGTACTGTGACAGTACCAGGGAGTTGGCTTTCTTCCGCCTCTAGCTCCTCGCAGGAATCTTCTTCGGCTCTGGCCTGGTACCGCTGCCATCTGCTGACCTTCACCTTCATGCCCTTTAGTGGGGCCGCCTGTACCACCAGGTAGCCCTGGTCTTGTAGGAACCGCAGGGCAGCGGCGATGGTGCTTTTACTGATGGTCTTGCCCTGCTGCCCCAGATTCTGTTGGATTTCTTTGTAGCTCAGATAAAGCTCCCCAGCGGCCAGCTCGCCGGTGGCGAAGGGGGTTGCTTTCAGCAGGCAGTAGACCCAGAGCTTAAAGCATATGTCGGGCATATTAAAATGTCCGTGGTCGATGGTCTTACGCCAGAGCTTAATCCAACCCGACACCCCGCCTCCCTCCTTAGTCTTCCAGCACCAGCTTGAGCTGGCAGCTGAATTTCTCCTGGGCAATCTTCTCCAAAGCTCGGGTCCGGCGGATAATGGCTTTGGCCCTGGGCAGCAGGTGCCGGGTGGCCACTGCCAAGTCTGCTTCATCCTGAATGACGAAATAACCACCACCTGTGGGCTCTGTGCAACTGCCAATGGGCAGACCGTGCTTAACCACCAAACTGTAGATTATTTCCCTAGCCTCCCTCTCAGATAGGCCAGAGAGCTTGGCCAACTGGACTTTGGTGATGGCTTGCCGATGGCCGGTGGGAATGAGTGAATAGATCAGTTGTTCCCGACAAGTTAATGAATTTATATCTAGAACCAAGGCCATAACCACCCTTCAAGATTTATTAGTTAGAGCACAGTAATAGAAATGTGAAAGCATGGAAATATATAATTGAAACATCAATGGAGGGTATCCTTATGTCTAGAAAGCCTCTACAGACTGCTCAGGAAAAGCTACTGTATTTGGGTAGCATTTATGGAATGGAGAATGTAGTTGAAATACTTGAGAGTCGTTTGCATCGTTCCGTCGGGAATAACAATATGTTCAATAATAAAAATAAGATTCACCGGGTCAAATGAAGATAATAACCCGTTATTATTCAAATGAACACCCCGCACCCGAAGTCTGACCGGCAGATGGGAGCGGGGTTATTCAGTTGTCGGCGCATTTTCTGTCCATCAGCCATCGGTTTTGGTTTTGGGAGAATATATATGTTTTTTTGATATTGGCCATTATCAGTTGGCCGTTGTACATTGGGTTTTGGCTTTTAGAATGGACGAGGACTAACGGCCGAGGGCCTTTACACCGCCGAAACCTTCCCTTCCTCCACCCAAAACAGCTTCACTCTAGCAATCCCAGGATTCTCTGGCTTTACATCACCCACCGTGGTGAACACCAACACCTGGTCGTATTCCTCTGCAATATCCAGCAGCATCCCGGTGAGTAAATCCCGGTTTTCCTGGTCCAGCATATCGGCCTCATCAATGGCCAGGAAGGACAGCCCCACGGCATGGCTGAGGGCTTCTTGGATGGCAATGCCCACTCGTAGCTGCTCGGATTTAGACAATAGCTTCAGTGGTAAGAGCGGCCCACCATTAGCTCGGCACAGCAGGGACATATCCTTGCCCAGACCCAATTGGTAAGCCCCACCTGTCAATCGGCCCAATCGGTCATTAACCCGGCCCAGGAAATCACCTAAAATTCCGGCTAACAGATCCCGCCGTAGGCCATCTGGCCCCAGGGCTTTGACCAATATCTCCATATCCGCCACTTCGGCGGTTAGGGTGGTCGCTTCACCCTTTAGTTCCTCTTGTCTGCGGGCCAGGGCCACCCGCTCCCCTGCCTGTACCAGTTTTCCTTCCACTTCCTGCATTTGCTCCACCAGTGCCTGCAGTTCTAATTCCAGTCCCTCTGGTGCCGCCTCTGGCTCCGGCAGACTAGCCAGCTCTTGGGCCAATGCTTCCCTTTCACTAGTTAGTTGTTTAATTAACAGCTGGTGGGTGTTGAGTTCTCCCTGTAGCAGCAGTCTTTGTTTGGCTTGCTCCCGCTCCGCAGCCTGGTTCTCCTTTAACTGGGCCAGTTCCTCACCGGCCTGGTTTATTTCTGCTAGCAGCCCCGCTACCTGTCCCTGAATATCCTTTAAGCTCTCTTGGGCTGCCCGGTATTCCTGGTTTAACCTCTGTAAAATTTCCTCCACCTGTGTTTTACTCATGCCGCACTGAATATGCTCCGGCGCCAGGGGACAGCGGCGATCCGCACTGGCCAACGCTTTGGCTGCACTGGTGACGATTTCCATGCGGTTTTGTAGGTTGGCAGCCTCACCCTTAAGGGAAGCCATCTGATTATTTAAGCTCTCGATAGCCCCTCGAATGTCCTTTTCCCGCTGGCTATAGCTGCCTTCATTCGTGGTGTTGTCCTGTGCTGGCAGACCTTGCAAACCCGCTATAATTCCCGCTGCTTTGTCCTGCACCGTCTGAAGTTTTTGGTCCAATACGCTAATTTTATGGTTCAAAGCCTGCCGCCTGGCCGGAAGGTTCCGATCACCGGCGGCATTTAAAAGCTCCTCCCGGTGCTGTCGTAACTGTGCCAGTTGGCCCTTTAATTCTTCCACCTGCTCGTACGCAGGCGTTTCAAGCAAAGCCCCTTCGGACAGTTCCGCCAGGGCCGCTTCGGCCCGCTGTTTATCCCGCTTTAATTCCTTCCGTAAATCTTTGGCCCGCTTCTCCATGACCTCCAGCACCTCTGGCCCGCCGGTGAGGTTGGCCGGATAATAGCCTTTGGCCTGTCTTGCCAATGCTGTGGCTTTTTCCTCCGAATGGCCAGTGGCTTTTAGCCAAGCGGCCAGCTTTTGTGCCACGGTTTCGGCGGTACAGGCTAGACCAAAGGCCCCAAAGAGAAAGGCCCGCTGCTCCGATGGGGGCATGGCTAAAAAGGCACTGGCATTGAGGGCGATTTGCAGTCGTTCCTCGTCCGTTCGCAAACTGTTCAAAATGCTGGCCTGGGCCTCCTGGCCAGTGAGCTTACCCACCCGCAGACTGTTGGGTGGCATACTGCGCAGGATGCTACCCAAACCCTCCACTTCCAGTGACACCGCAGCTTGCTTCTGCCCCCGGCAGATTAGTTCCGCAGATCCACGGCCTGCCCGGTCGGTCCAAAGGCAATGGCCGGTCAAGGCCCACTCCAGGGCAGCCAGTAGCGTGGTTTTTCCGGCATTGTTATGGCCCACAAAGAAATTCACCTGGTCCAGTTCCAATTCAGTGGCTTCATGATTACGGAAATTTTGTACCCCTAGCTTCTTGATTTTCATGGGACAAGCCTCCATAATAATATTTGAGATATGTTGTGTGCCGCCTGGCAGGGAAACTCCCGGCCAAGCGGCTTCCTTTATTTTCTAGGCACCACCGCCAGCCGGTACAGTACCTTTAGCTGTCCGATGGCCTCCTCGATCTCCTGTACCTTCCTTTGCCGAGCGGGTAATTCGTGTCGATAATCCTGCCCCCGCCTCTGTCGCTCCTTTTTCAACACCTGTAAAACCCCTTGAAAACAAACTCCTGCCAGCTCTGGGTTCTCTCTAGGAAACAGGCTGTGTTCCGTGTATCCCACTAAAAGAGCCTCCTTTTACCACCAGCTGCTTTAGCCGGGGGAGGTGTTAGGTTCTCAAGAGAACTCCAAAAGGGGTCATCTTCTTGATGGCTATTAAGGGGTGTTTTCAGTTCTTGGGCCTTGCCTTTGCCCTTGCCCTGGCTTCTTGCAGCAGCTTGGCTGGACTTGGCTGCCTCTTTACCAGTGCCACCATACAGAGCTTCCCAAGCCTCACTACCAGGACCCTGTGCTACAATGGGTCCAGCCGGTGGAAAATCAATCACTTCAGCCCCCTGCCCCACTGCCTTGCTCCAGGTAACCTCTCTGCCTGCTGTGCTGTTAAGCTCCGGCCCCTTTGTGGCTACCCCATTGGCCCCGGCTGTGGTAAACCCCAACTTTTCCTGCTGGCTGACCAGCTCACCAGTACCTTCCCCATTTCCATTCGCAGAAACTTGCCCAACTGGTGCAGCACTCCCGAACCCACTACCCGCCTGAACAGCCTCCTGTGGTACGCCACTTTCCAGCCAAGCCAACAGCTTCCGCCCCGTTTCCCGGTTCGGCTTAAACACCTGCCCATCAAACAACCCAGTCCGATCCTTGCTGGCACTGGCCAGGTGGGCTAAATCAATATCCATAAACACCGTCATTTCATACTCCATGCCATCCCGCTGAATGGGGTTCATGCCCACCTTCTTCACCACCGTCTTGCCATTCTCGGTGGTCTGAATATGCTCCATCTTTGACCGCAGGGTGGCGATAATGTGGCACTTGCTCTGTAGCAGGGCATCCACCAGCTCATTATGCCGGGGCGTCACCTGCCGCCAGGCGGTCCAAGAATTGCCGGACTTGTCCGCCGCATAACCGTGGATATCCAACACTCCGCCGGTCCCAGCCCAGGCGTGGGTGAGACTGTCAATGATAATCACCTCATAGCCCGCCGCCTCCGCCGACCGGATGGCTTCCACATACTTCTCCGGCGTAAAGGGTGCCTCCAGGGTACAAACATCATATTCCCCCAGATGACAGTACAACTCCCCAGACCCCCGCTCGGTATCAATCATCGCCACCGGCCCGCCCAGCCCAAAGGCCATCTGCAGGGCCGAAAAGGTCTTGCCACTGCCAGCGGGACCGGCGATCCCTAAACGCAATTTCGCTTTCTTCCGCTGCGCCCGATGAAACTTAACAGCCATCAAAATTCCCCTCCCTCACTAACTAGAGACTGTTCAGGTTATAAAAGAAGTTGACCTTCGCCCGCTCCTCCTCCAACTGCAGCCAGGAAAACCCGCCGGGCCGATGACTATAGCGGTGAATCCTAGGCTCCTCCACCAGCCGCTCCCCAAAGCCACTGACCGCCAACTCCTTCGCCTTAAGCTGGCTATCCCCCGGTGTTAAGTTGTGGCAGCTAATCACCACCATCGCCTCACCCAACCCACAGGCTTGCAAAGCCTCTTGTAAATTCGCCAACGCTTCGTTTACCTTCAACACCTAAACCGCCTCCTTCATAAAATCCTGATTTTCCACCCTAACCTCACCGTAAGACTGGTTTTCCTTGACCCAGTGATGGGTACAGTCCAAACCAAAGGTTAACCACCTTCGCATGGCCCGCAGGAACAATCGAAAATCCCCGGCCTTGCCCATAAAAACCGCCTTTCTCACGGAACCCCTCCCTTACCCTGCGGTTGATAAATCCACCTGGCCCTTCCAGGTTAAAAGCTCTTTGGTATGGTAGCGGATAATTTTCCGCTTGCCACTGCCGGGGATTTCCATGTAGCACTCCCTGGGCAGCACCCCTCTGGTTCTTAGCTCATCCAGCATCCAGCGGCTGATTTTTAGCACCCTGGCCGCTTCCGCTGGTTTCAAGAGCGGGTCCAACTGCTTTACCACCCGTTCCTCTGTTTCCTCCACTGGCTCCCTGCGTGCCGGGACCTGTCGACCACACTCGGGACAAAACCTGGCACCCTCCGGCAGCTTGGTCTTACAAAGGCAAACCATCTGTTTCACTCCTTTCTGCAGCACCTGCTCTCCTTGTGTTCTATCGAACCCCATTGAGTTCACTAGCACTCGGTTTGGATAAAAAAATAATCCTCCAACTTTTTGCCCAGGCCGTCGGTAATCTTCTTGGCTATGGACGGTCCAGGATTCTTTTCCTTATTGATGATTTGATTCAGATAGGGTTGGGAAATACCCACCTTTTCCGCAAACTTACTTTGGGTACAGCCTGTCCTAACAATGTCCTCCAGCAGCTTCGACCCATCCTTTAGCGTCACAGTCACTTTAATGCCCATCGTACCTCCCCCCTTGCGAGTTCTTTAGCACTTGTAATGCGTTCTGTTGTACTCATGTTATCACACAGCGAGTGCTGTAGCAATAGGTTTTAATCCATAATTAGGTATTTTTTCCTGTAAACCATGACGATTTATAAATTTTCAATAAAAAACTATTGCTTTTCTGCTAACTTTTGTCCATACTAGAAACAGGTGGTGAGTGCTATGGAAAACACCCAAGACATCGGGAGTTATCTTTTACAGCTTAGGGAACAGTTCGAGCTGTCCACAAGGGACGTAGAAAAACTAGCAGGAGTCAATTCTTCCTTCCTGTCTCAAATCGAACGGGGGGTTAAAAAGCCATCACCAAAAACTCTGGCAAGACTTGCTCCGGTTTATGAAGTGAGCTACGAAAACCTTATGGTGGTGGCAGGTTATCTGCCTGCACCAGAGACAAGCGGTGCCAAGAGCCTGCAGGAAAAGGTTTTTGACCCCAATTATTTTCCCAACGAAATTGATCTCAAAGAATTGCTGTTGGCCGCCAATATCAACTTTAATGGCGAGCGAATGGCCTTAGAAGACAAAGAAAAACTCCTGCGTATTGCAGAGATTCTATGGGAGGAGCGACGCAAAACCGAACAGAGTAAGAAGAAATAATCGAAAACTGGCAGCATACGGGGAGGCAGAGGATGTTATGAAGGAACGAATACTTCGAGAAATTGACCGATTAGTTCGCCAATTTGGCACCCGAAATCCCTATGAGTTAGCTGATTATCTGGATTTACATCTCGTTAAGAGATCCCTGCCCAAAGGTATTGTCGGCGTAGTGGCAGAGGTATTAGAAGAGAAATACATTCTCCTGGATGCTGCTTTACCTGATGAAGAAGCCCGCTACATCGTAGCCCACGAAATCTATCATCATATCGATAATCATCCCGATTATTTTTCTACCAAACAGGGTCATTGGGGTAACTTCTATGAGAGAGGGCCAGATTACTTCGCCGCCGGTCTTCTAATCGAGGAAGAGCCAGAGTGGGGCGAAACCATCATGGAATTCTCCGCTAGAATAGGGGTTCCCTTAAAGCTGGTTAGAATCTGGCACAAAGATGCAGCGTAAATGATTAGACCCGTTACTCCGGCCCATAAGCCGGGGTAATTTTAGCCCTTTTGTCCAAACATATGTTATCAAATTCCTTGAAGGAGGTGAGCTTGGGTAACCACACATTTCTATGTAGAAGGAGGAATTTGTAATGTCTAGCTCGTCCGGCAATTTTGCAGAAGACCTTATAGTCGCTCTCGAAACGGAAGGTGGAAAAGCCTTTGCAGAACGGCTTGAAAGCTTGATCTTAACCATTCAAAAACATTGCCAAGAAACTGAAGAAGGGGCTAAGGAACCTGTACCCTGTCCCTTTTGTGGCCAAGCTACAACCCAGTACTTTTGTAGCCCAAACCTTCATGTGCACCTACACTGTGAACACTGCGAAGCCCTTCTAGGGATGTAGTAAAGGAGTGATTACTATTGGCAGGACACCTACAAAAACGCAGTAAAAATTCCTGGACCATTTACATTGAAATGGGCAGAGATACAGAAGGCAAAAGAAAGCGCCTCTGCCGGGCCTTCAAAGGTACCAAAAAAGAAGCCGAAAAAGAAATGGCCCGTTTGCTCTTGGAAATTGACAGCGGTCAATATATCGAACCCACTAAGCTCACCTTTGGTGATTATCTTCTTAACTGGCTAACTGACTATGGCAAATCAAATCTAGCCAATACCACCTACTACAGCTACCAAAAAATCATCGAAAAACACATCATTCCAGAAATCGGTGGTATCCTTCTCCAAAAACTCCAGCCCATGCACCTGCAAAAGTACTACTCACTCAAGCTAGATTCCCTGTCTAAGCGTACCGTCCAATACCACCACCGAGTCATCCGAGAAGCCTTAAAACACGCTGTCCAACTTCAGGCCGTTACCCGTAACGTCGCCGATGCCGTTGCCGCTCCTAAGCCCCAGCGGCCAGAAATCAATATGCCCAGCATAGAGAAGATTAACGAATTCCTAGTGGCTGCCAGTGAGCACCAGGATTGGTCCATTATTTACACCACCCTACTCACCGGCATGCGTAGAGGCGAAGTCATGGGCCTAAGATGGTCCGATGTGGACTTTAAACAGAAGGTCCTGCATGTCCGCCAAACCCTGCAGCGGCTCCCTAAAATCGGCTTCTACTTCGCTCCCCCAAAATCAAAAAAGAGCCGCCGGCCTGTGGTGATGCCGGAAGCTCTTATAGAAGTGCTAAAAAACCATAGAAAAAAGCAAATGGAAAATATGCTGGAAATGGGAGAACACTACCAGGATAACAACCTCGTCTTCTGCCGCCCAGACGGCACCCCAGAAGACCCCTCCCGCCTAAACCATCGCTACAAAGACCTGGTGGACGGCATCGGCATGAACGGCTTCCGCTTCCACGACCTGCGTCACCTGCACCCTACCCTACTGATGGAGCAACACGTCCACCCCAAAATTGTGCAAGAACGTCTGGGTCACCAAACTTTTATCATAACCCTGGATTTATATACTCACTCCATCCCCACCATGCAGCGCGAAGCAGCAGAAAAAATTAACGAAAGTTTAGGGAAGCAAATTCAGTCCCTGATGGCAGGAAGCAATAGAGAAAATAAAAAGGGAAGCAATCGGGAAGCAAAATAGAAAAATAGACGATTCATAAGAACCGTCCATGTACTGTGAAACCTTGATTTTATTGGTGCCCGGAGCCGGGGTCGAACCGGCACGGTTGTTACACCGCAGGATTTTAAGTCCTGTGCGTCTGCCTGTTCCGCCACCCGGGCAGGTTATTCAGCTTTAGCTTAATTAGTATAACAACCTTGCTATGTTTTTGTCAATACTTCAAGCTTATTATGGAAAAGTATGGCGGAGCTGACGGGAGTCGAACCTGCGACCCTCGCCTTGGCAAGGCGATGCTCTACCCCTGAGCCACTTCCGCACGCATCTCGCACCAACGAATATAAATATAGCACAGGTAAAGAGGACAAGATC
>JAJZSN010000105.1 GCA_021849745.1 Bacillota bacterium
GTCTGCAGATTGACGGGCCCACCAGGGAAGTTATGTCACCTGAGCCCATGGCTGATAAATGGCGGGCCTTCGGTTGGTCCGTTCTAGAGATTGACGGCCATGACTATAGCCAGATATTGGCTGCCTTAGCCAAAGCCAAAGAAACCAAGGGCAAGCCTACTATGATAGTGGCCGAAACCGTTAAAGGAAAAGGTGTCTCTTACATGGAGAACCAATGCGGCTGGCATGGTGTGGCCCCAAATGCGGAACAGGTTTGTACGGCTATTGAAGAGTTGGATAAGTAGCTGGTAGCTTGTAGTTTATAGCTGGTAGCTTGAATGTCTCTCTATTGGGTCAAACATAAAGGCTTACTAGAATATCTTTAAAGCTACAAGCTACAAGCTACCAGCTACCAGCTAAAACAGGAGGAATACAGTATGAGCAAAATCGCCACTCGTGAGGCATATGGTAAAGCCCTTAAGAAGTTGGGGGCTGAGAATAAAGATATTGTGGTTTTGGATGCGGATCTGTCCAAGTCTACTAAGACTTCGGATTTCGCTGCGGAGTTTCCGGAGCGGTTCATTAACGTGGGTATTGCGGAGCAGAATCTGATGGGGACGGCTGCCGGGTTGGCGGCGGCGGGGAAGATTCCCTTTGCCAGTACCTTTGCGGTTTTTGCTACCGGGCGGGCTTTTGAACAGATTAGGAATTCCATTGCGTACCCCCTTTTGAATGTAAAAATTGCGGCCTCCCATGCGGGGATTACTGTCGGGGAAGATGGGGGATCCCATCAGTCGGTGGAGGATGTGGCCCTGATGCGTAGCTTGCCGGGGATGACGGTGGTGGTGCCCGCTGATGCCATGGAAACAGAGCTGGCGGTGCGTAGTGCGGTAGACATCGATGGCCCGGTCTACCTTCGGTTGGGGCGACTGGGGGTTCCGGTATTGTTTGATGAGAACTATAAGTTTGAAATTGGTAAAGCCGGTGTGGTTCGGGAGGGTGGCGATGTTACCTTTATTGCCAACGGTATCATGGTGTCAACTGCTTTGGAAGCTGCCGAGGAACTGGCGACTAAAGGGATTGGGGTTAGGGTTATTAACATGCATACCGTTAAGCCTTTGGATAAAGAGGCGGTCATCAAGGCGGCCCGGGAAACCGGGGCCATAGTAACTGCCGAGGAACATAGCATCATCGGCGGTTTAGGCAGTGCGGTGGCCGAAGTGTTGGTGGAAGAACAGCCTGTACCCATGGAACGGGTTGGAATTAGGGATGTGTTTGGTGAATCGGGTCTGCCTAATGAGTTGCTGGAGAAGTTTGGTTTGACCAAAGGACATCTGATTACAGCTGCGGAAAGAGTGTTAAAAAGAAAATAGTAAAAAACAAAGAACCCTTGGGTAAAGGGTTCTTTGTTTTTATCCGGAGAATTAATTACTCCCTCTTTCCTAATTAATGTGCCTAAATTATGGTTCTGATGCTAATGTCAGAACCCTTTAATCTTCTTGGGATGAAAACATATTCCGTTTTCGCCGGGATCTTTTATCAGGTCAGGAATTGGAAAAAGGAATTTACCAAATAGTGTCGAATTCGAATAGTTTAGAGACCTAAATATCTTTATTTTATTGCTTTTTTCGATAGAAGGTGTTAGCGAACGGAGTTGATATTTTTGATCCAGATGTACAATGTGTCAATGATTTACCCTAATGGGGTTAAAGCTCTCACCGATGTTTCCCTGCATGTCCGAAAAGGGGATTTTATTTTTCTGGTAGGTCCCAGCGGGGCCGGCAAATCCACTTTAACTAAGTTAATCTTTCGGGAAGAACTGCCCACCAGAGGGCAGATTATGGTGAACGGAATCAATATAGCGAGAATGAAGGATAAAGAAGTTCCTTACCTGAGGCGGAAAATCGGGGTGATTTTCCAGGATTTCCGGCTGCTGCCCAATAAAAGTGTTTATGATAATGTGGCTTTTGCTTTGGAGGTAGCGGAAGCCTCCTCTAAGGAAATCAAGAAGTTAGTACCGGCGGTGCTCAAACTGGTGGGACTAACCAATAAAGCAGATATGTTGCCCACTGAACTTTCGGGAGGGGAACAACAGCGGGTTTCAATTGCCCGGGCCATTATTAACAACCCCATCATGATAATTGCCGACGAACCCACCGGGAACCTTGATCCCGAAACTTCCTGGGAGATTATGAACCTGCTGGTGGAGATTAACAAACTGGGTACCACTATCATTATGGCTACCCATGCCAAGGATATTGTTGATGGCCTAAAGAAACGGGTTATAGCTATAGAAAATGGCCGGGTGGTTCGGGATGAGCAAAAGGGGGCATATGGCTATGAAAGTTAGAACCGTTGGCTATTATTTTCAAGAGGCTCTGACTTCCTTACGCCGTAACGGTTTGATGGCCCTGGCTTCGGTAGGGACGGTGGCAGTGGCTTTGTTGATTCTGGGCGGCGCCTTATTAACAGTACTCAATGCCAATAACATTATGAAATCCGTAGAAAATGAACTCCTTATTTCTGTTTACCTCCAGGAAGGAGTAGATGAAACTGCCATTGGAGACCTTGAGCAACAGATTAATGACACCCCCGGAGTGGCTAAGTCCAGGTTTATATCCAAGGAAGAGAGTCTAGAAAAGTTACGACAGCAGTTCGGGGAAACCAAAGGTAGTCTGGAATTTAGCCGGAATCCCCTGCCGGACAGCTTTGAGGTTAATGCTGAAAAATCCAATTTGGTCAAAGGGATAGCTGATAAGATTAGAGGATTATCAGGGGTTGAAAAGGTAAACTACCCCGCAGAAGTGGTTCAGAAGTTATCCACCTTGGTGGAGTGGGTTCGCCTCATCGGGGCCGTTATCATTATCCTGCTGGCTCTGGCAGCGGTATTTTTAATTTCTACCACCATCCGGTTGACGGTTTTTGCCCGCCGCAGAGAAATTGGGATTATGAAATTCCTTGGCGCTACCAATTGGTTTATCCGCTGGCCTTTTGTCCTGGAAGGAGTTTTTCTAGGATTGGCTGGGGCCTTAGTTTCGGGTTTGATTTTATATTTTGTTAATTTTTATATAGTGGAAGCTGTAAAACAGTTTCCGTTCATGCGGGTTCAAACGGACATGAAGGATGTTTATATCATCCTGGGCTCGCTCCTGGGCGGCGGTATCTTTATCGGCGCCATAGGCAGCGTTATTTCAGTACGTAAATTTTTACAAGTTTAAAGTTTTTGCACTGTTTCATCGATAAATATAAGGTAAGGTTTGGTTGAAGGGGGTCGTCCTGTGGGAAAAAAATGGGTAAAGGCAGGTACTATAGGTTTTACTTTGTTGTTTTTGACAGGGGCGTTGTTACCTGCTTATGGTAACACTATAGATGCGAAAAGGAAGGAATTAAAAGACTTACGCCAGAAAAAGCAAGTCATGGAAAGACGTAAGGATAACATGGAAGATCAAATGGGTCAGCTGGTGGTAAGGCTGGATACCTTGAAGGAAGAGATTGATGCTCTAAATCAGGCTATCCGACAGGACAAGGAGCGCCTAAAGATAGCTCAGCAGGATGTAAGAAAGGCTACCGCTGATTTAGAGGAGGCTCAACAGGATTTGGTTGAGCAGGACTATATTCTAGGTACCAGGATTCGGGATATCTATGAGAAAGGCACGGTAGGTTATCTGGAAGTACTTTTTGAATCTGAGAATTTTTCCGATTTCTTAAACCGCTTTGAGTTGATGAAGATTATTGTGGAGCATGACTCCATGTTGTTGAAGAGCATTGAGGAAAAGAAGGCCCGTATTAACGACCAGAAGATTTTGTTGGAACAAAAGCGGGATGAGATAGAGACCATTAAGCGGGCCAAAGAGGAGAAACAGGAAGAGAATAAAATTAAGGCCGAGAAATTCGAGGACATGGAGTCTGAACTTAGAAAAGACATCGGGGCTTATGAAGAAGAAATCGAAAAGCTGGAGCAGGAGGAAAGCCGGAAGGCTGCTGAGTTAATCCGCATGCAGCAGCGCAGCGGGGCGGCCAAGGGCGACGGGATTTACGCCTGGCCTGTAGCGGGCTACAGCAGGGTTTCCTCAGGTTACGGCAATAGAATGCATCCTATTCTGAAGCGCACCAAGTTCCACTCCGGGCTAGATATTCCCGCTCCCAGCGGCACCCCCATCCGGGCGGCCCAGGATGGAACGGTAATCTATTCAGGAACCATGAACGGTTATGGCAATGTAATTATTCTTGATCATGGCGCCGGTGTTTCCACCCTCTATGCCCATAACTCGCAAAACCTGGTGAGTGTAGGCGAAGAAGTCAAAAAGGGCAGCACCATCGGCAAAGTAGGCAGCACCGGCCGCAGCACCGGCCCCCATGTCCATTACGAAATCCGCACTAACGGCGATCCGGTGAATCCTATGCAGTATTATTAAAGCTGTCAGCTGTCAGCTAAAGATTACTAGGGAAGGTTTATTGGGTAGTTTGGATGGGTAGAAAAGCTTGGGGAAATCCTGAGCTTTTCTTATTAGACTGACCCGAAGGGTTTTTGCTGATAGCTGACAGCTGATAGCTGCTCCTCCCCCCTTGCCTTTCCCGGCCACATATTGTACTATATAAGTTAGCACTGGAGTATACATTATTTGTCACTGATTTCAAGTTAGGAAATATTTTATAGAGGTGATTAGATTTGTCCGATAGACGTAAAATATTGGCAGTCTTGGTGGTTATCATGATGTTGCTGGGTGTAGCTGCCACGGCTGTTTTGTTAACGAATTTCAAGCATGTAGGGACTATGGTCAAGGTTATTACCATTATTAATAATGAATACATTGAGCCGGTAACCACCACCCAAATGGTGGATGGGGCCATTGCCGGAATCGTTAAATCTCTGGGCGACCCTTATTCTGTATACATGGAGCCTAAGACATACAGTTCCCTCCAGAAGGATCTTAAGGGTATCTTCGGGGGTGTGGGTATCAGTGTAGGGATGAGGGACGAACATTTGACTGTTATTGCACCCATCAAGGATACCCCTGCTTTTCGGGCGGGTATTAAAGCCGGTGATGTCATATACAAAATTAACGAAAAAGATGCCTTTAACATGGATCTTGAGACAGCAATAAACCTAATTCAGGGCAAGGAAGGAACCAAGGTCAAACTTACCATGTTGCGGAAGGGTAAAAAGAAACCCCTGGAGTTCGAACTTATCCGGGAAATCATTGTAGCTCCTTCAGTGGAGGGTAAAATTCTGGATGGAACCGATATTGCCTATGTTCAATTGACACAGTTTAAATCAAATACCGGTCAGGAACTGGGCAAAACCTTACAGGAACTCAATAATGAAGGCTTTAAAGGAATTATTCTTGATTTGCGGGATAATCCGGGTGGGGATCTGGATGCCGCTGTAGATGTAGCAAAGTTCTTTGTTCCTAAGGAGAGTACCATAGTCAGTATTAAATATCGTAACGGGGATGAGGATAAGTTTGTATCAGATGCTGAACCTTTGGAAGTACCTCTGGTGATTATCATTAACGAAAACAGCGCCAGCGCTTCGGAAATTGTGGCTGGGGCTGTTAAAGACTCCAAGACGGGGACTTTAGTGGGGCTTAAGACCTTTGGCAAAGGGGTGGTTCAGAGCATTTTTCCTCTAGATAACGGGGCCGGCTTGAAACTTACCACAGCTAAATATTATACCCCCAAAGGTAGTGATATTCACAAAAAGGGCATTAGCCCGGATGTTGAAGTAAAGCAACCTCAGGCCAAAGGGGAAGAGGAGGTCGAAGACCTCCAGTTAGAAAAAGCTATTGGAATTGTGAAAGCAAAGATAAAATAAACGTCTGACAACAGCCGCGGAGGTATTTTCCGCGGTTTATTTGTAAAGAAGGTTTGTAAAGCAAGGTTCATAGTTCATAGTTCATAGTTCGTAGTTGGGTTTAAGCTGGTTTTTTAGGTCATTAAACCCCCAAGGAATTGCCTAAATAACAACTATGAGCTACGAACTACGAACTATGAACCAAAAGATGGGTGATAACCATGGAATGGATTATTATGATAACCCAGATTACCTGGAACATAGGGGAGATTATAGTCAATCCCCAATCTTTCTACTGGGCCATTGTTTTGGTGGTGGCTTTTCAATATCAGCGGTTGGCGGCCCAGAAGGCTAGGAATTTTGGCCTGCCCAGAGATCCGGTAGTTAAGCCGGTGCTTATGGCCACGGGTTACGGTGTCCTGGGGGGCGTGGTGGGTAGTTTGCTGATGCTGGTGGTAGGGATAGATCTCACTGAAACGGGAATAGAGTATCTTTGGCCGTTGGCTATTGTCTTGCTCCTCATTAGCCCCCGGTTTCTTTGTTTTGCCTATGCCGGGGGGATTATATCAATAAGTTACCTATTATTTGGTTTCCCCCAAGTTGATGTGGTTCAATTGATGGGTTTAGTGGCCATTTTGCACTTAGTGGAAAGTTTGCTCATTCTCCTGAGTGGCCATTTGGGGGCCGTTCCCGTTTATTTTAAGACCGCCGGGGGACGAATTGTTGGCGGTTTTACTTTGCAGAAGTTCTGGCCCATTCCCTTGGTGGCCTTGATGGCCGGTTATCCTTGGGCCGATTCAATTGTTCTGCCCGGAGGATTACCTTTGCTTCAGTCGGGTTTAGCCTCCATCGACCATGGGGTGATTTATTCACTCATGCCGGTAGTTGCGGCCCTAGGTTACGGTGATATGGCCCTGGCCCGAACACCGGTGGAAAAAAGCCGTTGGTCGGCTTTGTATCTAAGTTTATACAGCATATCCCTGCTAATCTTGGCTATTCTGGCCTCTAAATGGGGTTTTTTTGCCTACCTTGCGGCTTTGTTTGGCCCCTTGGGCCACGAACTGGTGATTAAGGTGGGCCGGGAAATGGAATTGAAGGGCCAACCTTATTTTGTGCCGCCCGGACAGGGAATTAAAATCCTGGATGTAGTCGCTGGAACCCCCGCCTATCAGGCCGGGCTGACCGGCGGAGATACCATCTTAACTATCAATAGGCATCCCGTTAATAACCTGGCACAGCTGGAGGAAAACCTTCACCTGGGCGGTTTCCTGGTTGAACTGGAGTACGTAAAAGCTAGAGGCAGCGGTCTGCAGCGGGAGATTATCAAGCTGAGGTGGGGAGAGCCGTTAGGGGTAATCCCAGTTCCTGAGGGCTATGAGGGTTTTTACATGGAACTTCGGGAGGCTGGTTTGCTACGAGGTTTCTGGAAAAAGATTAAGGGTGGTCGTTCATGGAGAGCTTAGAAGCTATAAACAATTTAGACCAACTGCGGCAATTAAGCCTTGACTGCCGGAGATGACCTCAGCGGGCCGGGTGACAGGGGTTGTCTTCGCTCGGGAATACTGGGGTATTTTGAATAGTTAGCTGTCAGCTATCAGCTGTCAGTTGTCAGCTTTTTGTTGGGGACCTTCTTTAGGGTCCTCAACTTTTTTAGGGGGAGAGGAGTTGGGTTATATGACGACCCGAAAGAAGGCTATCTTTAGTCCCTAACTAACTAGGGGGTATTGATAATTAAAAAGCATGGGAACGCGTTTAATTATCAATACCCCCCGACCCCAAATTATTACCAACCCCTTAACCCCGGAGTAGCATTTTGTATACACAACGAATATCCTACAAAGGGTAGGTGATCTGGATGAAAGTTGCCATAACAAAAGTTGGCAAAGATTTTAAACAAAACGGTAGTGATAAAATAAGGGCTCTGGACGAAATAACCCTGACTATCCAGGAAGGGGATTTTGCCTGTTTATTGGGTCCGTCGGGGTGCGGCAAATCCACCTTGCTTAACATTATCGCCGGTTTGGATGTACCTGATCAGGGTACATTAACCATCGATGGTCAAGAAATTACCGGGGCCGGCCCTGAAAGGGGGATGGTTTTTCAAGAGGCAGCTTTGTTTCCTTGGCTCACCGTCAGGCAAAATGTGGAGTTTGGCCTAAAGATGGCGGGGATAGGCAAAAAGGAAAGACATGAAAAAGCCTTACATTATCTTCAGATGGTTCACCTGGGCCGCTTCACAGAAAGCTACCCCCATCAACTTTCGGGAGGGATGAAACAGCGGGTTGCCATTGCCAGGGCCCTGGTCATGGATCCCAAAATTCTCTTGATGGATGAACCCTTTGCAGCCCTGGATGCCCAGACAAGAAGTATTTTACATACTGAACTCCAGGAAATCTGGAGCAAGACAGGTAAAACCATTATCTTTGTGACCCATAATGTTTCGGAGGCGGTGTTATTGGGGAACCATATATTTGTCTTTTCGTCCCGGCCGGGCCGCATTAAAAAAGATTTTCGGCTGGATTTTCAGGGGCCGCGCTCCGAGGGGGATTCCCGTTTATTAGCTACGCAAAAACAGATTATGAAAGTGCTGCGGGAAGAGATTGAAAAGGTGGCCCGGGAGGAACTGGAGCAGGGGGCGGTCCCGCTGACAAAGACTGTATTGTCTTCATCCAGGTTCGGGACTTAAAAGGGGAGAAGGCCATGGTTGTATTGAAAAAAATAGTTTTCTTTGCCTTCTTGGTTGGATTATGGGAAATAATGTTCCGGCTGGCTATCTGGAATCCGGTAATGTTTCCCTCTCCCTTTTCGGTATGGGAAACCATGGTGCAAGGTTTTCGGGACGGTTCTTTCCCGGTTGCCATCGGGGTTAGTATGAAGAGGATTCTGGTGGGTTATATAATCTCTATACTAATTGGGATACCCCTGGGTATCCTGGTGGGCCGGGTCAAATTACTGGACGAAACGGTAGGGTCAATAATCCTTGGATTGCAGACTCTACCCAGTATCTGCTGGTTGCCTCTGGCTATTCTCTGGTTCGGTTTATCGGAAAAATCAATAATTTTTATTGTCATCATCGGAGCCCTTTTTTCCATTGCTTTGGCTACAGAGGCCGGGGTGAAAAATGTCCCGCCCCTTTATTTGCGGGCCGCCAGCACCTTAGGCGCTCGGGGCATGGCTCTATATATCCAAATTATCCTGCCGGCGGCCCTGCCCAGTATTATTACCGGTATGAAGCTGGGGTGGTCTTTCGCCTGGCGTTCTTTGATGGCCGGGGAACTCTTGGCTTCCGGCTTGGGTTTAGGCTATGTGCTGATGATGGGCCGCGACTTGGCCGATATGAGCCAGGTCATCGCAGTGATGATCATCATCGCCCTGCTGGGCCTCCTCATCGACCGTTTAGTCTTCGCCCGCCTGGAGCAAGGGATAAGAAGGCGTTGGGGGTTGGCTTAGCTTGAGGGTATTCCTATTTGGCGGCTGACAGCTGTCAGCTATCAGCTATCAGCATTTTTGGGGTTAGAGGTTAGAAGTTTGAGGTTAGATTTTCGGGGTGCCTAAACGGCACCCAAATTTTTGCCCAGGCGACTATGAACTACGAACTATGAACCCACTCCCTGACCCCTAACCCCTAAAACCTAACCCCTGACCGCAAAGTAAAGCTAGTAAGCCATCCCTGACCGCAAAAGCCAGCAAAATAAAAACAATCACTATGCGGCATAATAAGCGTAATACTTTGAAATGCCGGGAGTGATTTTATTTATGCAAAAAAGGTGGCTTAAGCGGACTGGTGTCGCTTTATTGACGGGTATTATGCTGGTTACTTTGGCTGGTTGTCCCGGCGGGGGGGAGAAGAAACCGCAAATCGGTGGTGGTGAGGAAAAGTCCAAAATGAAAATTGGGGTTTCCATGGCCACCACTGAAGGTGACGGGTATAAGTTTATTAAGAAATCCATGGAGGAACAGAAA
>JAJZSN010000017.1 GCA_021849745.1 Bacillota bacterium
ACCAAAAGTAATCAATCAACTTACCGAAACATTGAAAAAAGCGTTGTAGGGACAAAACTTACATTTGCATATGACTCAAAGCCTTGCTACGCTTGGTGCTGGAAAATTATGTCGCCAAACTTGGGTTTTAACACATCTAACACAAAGCAAAAGTATAAAGCGGGAGAAATTCTAGTTAAATTCAAAGACGGAGTATCTAATGCCGGTATTAATTCAGTTTTCAGTCAAAACTCTTTACAGTTCAAAAAGGAAATACCTTTGGTTAACGGTCATTTGGTTAAAATCCCACAGAATTCCTCCGTGGAAGAGATGATTGCAGCATTACAGAGGAACCCCTTGGTGGAAATTGCCCAACCCAATTATTTATATTATCCTCAAGCCCCTGTAGCTCCTAATGACCCAAGTTTTGGATCGTTATGGGGTTTAGACCAGGTCAATGACATTGATATAGATGCATTGGAAGCTTGGCAGTTTCCTGAAGGTAATAATGAAGTAGTGGTTGCTGTTATTGATAGTGGAGCAAATATTAATCACCCTGATTTACAAAATAAAATCTGGGTTAACCCCGGAGAGATACCCGGTAACGGTTTAGATGATGACGGAAATTTATTAGTTGATGATGTCAACGGCTGGGATTTTGTAAATAATGATAATACAGTTTTTGACTATCTGAATGGGGATACCCATGGTACCCATGTAGCCGGTACCATCGCTGCAGTTGCCAATAATTCCATAGGGGTTACCGGTGTAGCGCGAAAAGTAAAAATCATGCCTTTGAAATTTATCGGCCCGGCGGGGGGAGATACTAATGATGCCATAGCCGCCATAAATTATGCCAAAAGCAAAGGAGTTAAAATATCCAATAACTCCTGGGGCGGAGGAGGTCATGATCCTCTCCTAGAAGCCGCAATCGAAGCATCGGGGCAAGTTTTTGTTGCCGCTGCAGGAAATGATAATAGAAATATTGATGTGGCCACTGCCGCCTATCCAGCTAGTTATGCCAATAGTAACATAATATCCGTTGCGGCTATAGACTCAATTGGCAGTCGCGCTACTTTTTCCAATTATGGATCTGTTAGTGTTGATGTGGGAGCACCGGGAGTTAATATACTAAGTACAACCCCTGCTTTACCGACTTTAGCCGCTGCCGTATATTCCAATACATATTCTGCTTTTCACTTTGGTTTTGGTTTGGAGCAGATTACCGATCCCTCTAATAGAGGGGATATTCTAAATAAAGCCTTAACCCAGCTAGGGGTTGCCAATACCGATCCAATATTAGTTGTAGATGATGATAACTCAGACTATAGTATAAAACCCGATTATAGACCAGAATTTCAAACCGCTTTAGCCGGTTATGCTAACGTAGCCTACGGGGTTTATGATAATACGGTAGACGGACCTGATTTGGCTACTATGCAAAATTTCAGCGCTGTAATCTGGTTTTCCGGTGCATCCTTCGGTGATACCAATAACAAAGTCTTACGGCCCAACGATTTGAACAATTTAAGAAGCTATCTAAGCAACTCCGGCCGTCTTATCTTGACCGGTAATGATATTGCCTATGGAGTAGAAAATGATTCTTTATTCACCTCTTATTTAAACATCAGTTTTGTAGGGGAGGAAGCTGCCCGAAAATCTGTTGTTGGCGCTCAGGGAACGTCTTTCAATGGTATAAACTATGCGCTTAACGGAAACCTGCTTTACTTTAAAGATGCATTACAAGTAAGCGGTAATTCAACTGTAGCCCTAAATTACCCTGCTATCACTGACTATGGAAACCTTGATGGCACTTCTATGGCCGCCCCTCATGTATCCGGGATTGCTGCCTTACTCCTCAGTATAGACCCTAATCTAACCCCACAACAACTAAAGAGCCTTATTGAAACCACCGGGAAGCCTCTTTCTTCATTAAACGGCACAACTGTTACCGGCAAACTGGTCAGTGCCTACAATGCCTTGGCAAAACTAACCATACCTGGCGCCCCCCAAGGTTTAGCCGCTAGAGGCGGAAATGGTAAGGCAAACCTGACCTGGAGTAGCAGTACCGAACCAGATGTGGTGGGATATAATGTATATAGGAAAGATGGAAGTACTCTCACCAAATTAAATACTGTTACAGTAGCCGGAACCACCTATGCAGTCCCCAATCTTACCAATGGAACCAGTTATGAATTCGGTATCACGGCTGTTGATATATATAACATTGAATCCCCAATGGCTACAAGAGTTGTAACTGCAGGCATGACCGCCCCTGTTATTGCTTCTGTTTACGGACAAAACACTTCCGGTGTTTTAAGTAGTAATAGGAATCCTCAAGTAGTTGTCAATGGAGTGACTGTCGGAGAATATGTATATCTGTACAACGGAGCCACACCGCTTAATACACCCGCCTTGGTTTCTACGGGCAGTAGTATTACTATTACTTTATCAAACTTAGCTGACGGCGAATATAACATCACAGCCAAGTACAAAGATGTTTTTGGAGAGGAAAGCCCCGCTTCCAACACCTTCACCTACACCGTAGATGCCACAGCCCCTGCTAAACCAACAATTAATCCTCTGGCTTCCAGTAATAGTTGGACCTTTAATATTATCGGCGCCGCTGAAGCTAATTCCACAGTGAAGGCCAATATAAACGGCGCTTCAGCTACCAACACAGTAACTGCAGCTGCAGGGAACACCTTTACCTTCCCGGTTACCGTTGCAGCAGACGGCAGCTATTCCATCAAAGTTACCGCTACTGATGCCGCAGGCAACGTCAGCCCTGAATCCGACCCCATCACCGTGGCGGTTGATGCCCCGCCTGGAATAGCAACCAGGAATCCCGCAGCTAATGCAACTGGGGTAGCCCTAGGCTCTAACATTGAATTTACTTTCAATCAAGAGGTTATTGCTGAAACTGTATACAGTGCAGCTTATCCTAATAACGTACAACTCTTAAAGGGTACCCAGGTTTTACCCGTGGCTATAACTTATGACCAAGGAAATAAAAAGGTTATCATTGATCCTATAGCAAATCTTGACGAAGGAACGACTTATACCGTTTCCGTATCCGGAGTTAAGGACACTAATGGAAATCCAATGCCCTTAACCACCTGGCAGTTTGTTGCTTATCAAACACCAACTACCAGCCCTGGCGGTGGAGGTGGCCTAGTAGCCGCCACCAATACCGGTGAAGTCACCGTCAAACCAGGCGAAAGCACCACCATCAGCTCCGGTGACCTGCAAATCACCATCCCCATCGGCGCTACCAACGAAAAACTAGCAGCCAAGGTAACTCCTCTGGAAACTAAGGACACCGCTTACACTGCCATCGACAAAATCGCTGATACCTTTGCCGGGAAAATCATTACAGCCTTTGACTTCACCCTGACTCCTGAAAAGGGCAATGTAGACATCAAGCGGGGTCTAACCATCACCTTCAAGACCGGGAATACCGATAAAGACTATGCCTTCTACCGCCTGGATCCTGTCTTGAACACCCTGGTGCCCATCAAAACCTTAGACCGTAAGGACGGCATCGAAGCCACTATTACCCAACCCGGTAAACTGGTGGTTCTGGAAGAAAAAATGCCTTCTTTCACCGATCTTAAAACCACCAACTGGTCTACACCATACATCTTTGGCTTGGCTCAGAAAAACATCATCAACGGCATGAGTGACGGCAAATTCGACCCCACCGCCAATTTGACCAGGGGTCAATTATCCAAGATTATCACCCTTTCAGCCGGTATCCCCGGAACCAACAATTCCGCAGGATTTAATGACGTTACCGGCCAAACCTGGTCAACACCCTTCATCAACACCGCCAAATCTGCCGGGGTAATCAACGGTTACGCCGACGGCAGCTTCAAACCCGATAAAGCGGTTACCAGGGCCGAGCTCCTGAAGATGGTGGTCACCGCCACAGGACTCAAAGTGGAGTACCAGCAAGGTGACTTCAATGACACCAAAGGCCACTGGGCCGAGAAGTTCATCGCCACCGCTACCAAAGCCGGTATAGTCGGCGGCTACAGTGATGGCAGCTTCAAGCCTGACGCTCCCGTAACCCGCGAAGAGGCAGCTAAGATCATCGCCATTGCCAGCGGGTACGTAAAACCGGCCATCTAAACCGAATTAGACCCAGGGAACCTGTTCCCTGGGTCTTTTCCATATGGTACAATGGAATCACTGAAACACAAACGGAGGCTTAAGTCATGGAAAAGAACTTGTCCCATCGCTGTAAGCAGATACTGACCCTACTGGTTCTGACCGGTTTTGTTTTATCAACCTTGACCCTCAACCCCCAACCGGTGCGGGCAAATTCTTATTCTGATCTGGCTGGCCACTGGGCGGAAGAGAAAGTGGCCTACTTAAATCACAAAGGCGTAACTATAGATACCGACAAGGATTTTAAACCGGAAGAAAAGATTACCCGGGCCGCCTTTGTAGACATGCTGGTCAAAGCCTTGAACCTACCCCGCCCAGCGGCAATAAACCAAGTATCCGAAGCTGTCTATAACGTAGCAGAAACTGTCTACCAGGACAGCTACCGGTTCATTGACGTTCCCCAAGACCACTGGGCTTGGTCTGTGGTAGAGGCTGCTTATCAGGGGGGTGTGGTCAGGGGCGGGCCGGAAGGCCGGTTTAATCCTGAAGCTCCTCTACAAAGAGCCGAAGCGGCTGTATTACTACACCGTGCCGGGGTTAGTCTTGGCACAGCCCTTTGGGGAGTAGATACCTACTTAAACAAGGCTTTGCTGCCCTATCAAGATTACCGGGAAGTACCTGAATGGGCGGTTCCAGCCACTGTAGCTCTTGGTGAAAAGGGTGTCATTAAAGGCTTTAAGGACGGCTCTTTCAGACCCCGCAGTTCCTTAACCCAGGCCGAAGCTGCGGCGGTGATTTACGCTTTCTTAGATGAGTTAAGCCAAACCCATGAATACTATGGCCAGATTGAAGCCATAGATATTGAAGGATCCAAGATTAATGTTCAAATTGCTGGAGTGCAGTTAAAGCTGGGTATCCATCAAAAGGTTAAGGTTTTCCGGCAGGGCCAATCCTTCCCTTGGTGGCAAATAAAGCCAGGGGAGGCAGTAAAACTTATCCTTAACCAGAACGGGGAAGTAATTTTCATATCCCTGGAAGCCGGATCCTATGTGGAAAAGGCGGTTTATGGTGACGAAATGACCAAGGGGTTTATTTTTTCCACCCTACCCAAGAAATTAAAGCTGGGCGTGCCAACCCTGATTCCTTTGCGGGTAAATAAAAACCAACAACTTGACCCTTACAGCGGCCCCCTTCGGGTCAATGGCCATGTCTATCGGGCCGAACAGGGGTTGGTCAAGGTACCTATTATCCCGATGGGTGAAGAACTGAACCTACTGGTTGAGGTAACAGAAGAAGGATCCCGTCAGGTTTTCCGGCTTCCGGTGACCCAGGAGGTCAAAGTGCCGATGCTCATGTATCACCACTTGGCTTTACCCGGCCAGTACAGCAATAATAATTCTGTAGTCACCCCCGAACAGTTCGAGGCCCAGATGAAAGCCCTGCAGGAGGCGGGTTACACCTCCGTCACCTTAGGCCAATTGAGGGCCTACATAGCGGCAGAGCAACCCCTGCCCAAACGCCCGGTGGTCATCACCTTTGACGATGGATATGAAAGTAATTACGTGTATGCCTACCCCATCCTCCAAAAATACGGCCATAAAGCCACCATCAACATAGTAGTCAAGTCCACCCTGGAGGATGTGGCCAAGTCTGTTTACGGCACTGTGTATACAGGGTTTGAGCCACGCCAACAGACCCATCTAACCTGGACTCAGATGAAGGAGATTGTGGACAGCGGGTTGGTAGAAATCCAATCCCATACCTTTGACAGCCATAACCTGATAGATGTTGATGCCCAAGGTAAGAAAGGCAAGCCCCTGGTATCCTACGCCTATCTAGCAGATAAGAAACGGCTGGAAACCCCGGAAGAATACCGGGCCAGAATCTATGCTGACCTGGCCAGGGCCAAAAAAGAGATTGAGACCAATTTGGGGGTCAAGGTGAACGCACTGGCTTACCCCTATGGCAGCTATAACCAGGTGGTAGAAGAGGTGGCCAAGGAATTGGGCCATGACACAGGGATCACCATCGAACATGGATATAATCAACAGGGAGTCAATCCCATGACCTTGAAGAGGATTAATGTAAATCCCACCGATTCCCTGGAGGTGTTCCTCCACCGGCTGGTAGGGAAATAGAGAAAACAACCGGGGCTGTCCCAAAAGTCTAAAATAGACTGACTGGGACAGCCCTTTTTTGGTATATACCCTGAACACAATGGTACATATACTTACCAGAGTCGGCCAATTCTACTTGTCAAAATTGTCACCGGGAACCGTCCGCCTGACAACTTTGACAGCTTGCCCGATTTTTTAGGTAATCAGCGGAAATTTTGTTGTTTTGGCATACAGTTTGCTTTGCTATATGGTAAGACCTTGGTAACCGGAAATACTTTAAAGTTATGGAGGAGGGATAAAATAATGTTTCAGTTAGCCTATTATGAGCCACAGACCCTGAAGGAAGCTCTGCAGATGGACGGGGTCAAAAAGGGTACCGGTAAATTCCTGGCCGGTGGTACTGATCTCTTAGTGCAAATCAAGAGGCGAAAAATTGAACCCCAAGAGCTTATTAATCTTAAGGCCATACCTGAGCTTAAGGGTGTGCAGGAAACCGGTGACGGAGGTATCAGAATCGGTGCCGCTGTAACGGTAAAAGGAATTATGGAAAGCAGCCTCATCTTGGCTGGATATCCGGCAATGGCTCAAGCAGCTAAAGAGTTAGGTACACCTCAAGTAAGAAACCGGGCAACTATAGGCGGTAATATTGTCAATGCTTCACCTGCAGCTGATTTAGTGGGACCATTATTAGTGTATGACGCAATTTTACTCTTAACAAGTGAATCAGTTCAAAGAAGGGTGAAAATTGAGGATTTTCTTTTGGGGCCTAGCCAGACAGCTCTAGGCAAGGAAGAAGTGTTGGAGGCTATAGAGTTGCCGGCGTTGCCTGCGGGAACAGGGGCGGTTTATTTGAAGCATGGCCTTAGAAAAACTCATGAGATTGCTTTGGTAGGAGTCAGTATAGCCCTTCGCAGTGATGGCCAAGGGGTGATTGAAGATTGCAGAATTGCTTTAACAGCAGTAGCGCCAAAGGTAATCCGGGCCAGGGAGGCTGAAGATGCCCTAAAAGGTTGTCACCTCGACGATGAAACTTTGTCTAGGGTGGCTCACATTGCTGAAGCCAATTGTCTGCCAATCAGTGATGTTAGGGCTTCGGCCGATTATCGTCGGCAAATGGTAGGAGTATTAACCAAAAGGGGTCTACTAAGTTTGGGTGGTAGTAACTAAGCTGGATTGGAAGGAGGTTTAGACATGAATAAGGATATTTCATTGGTTGTCAATGGTGAAGCACGGTACATAAACGTACCGGCAGATAAAACCTTACTGGATATGATTCGGGAAGATCTCAATCTTAAGGGCACTAAAAAGGGCTGTGATGCCGGAGATTGTGGAGCCTGCACGGTTTTACTGGATGCTGAGCCGGTCAACTCCTGTCTTGTTTTAGCAGTGGAAGCAGCCAACAAAGAAGTCACTACTATTGAGGGATTAGCAAAGGGCGGGGAGTTGCATCCTATCCAAGCGGCTTTTATCAAACATGGCGCTGTTCAATGTGGTTTTTGTACACCAGGGATGGTTTTGGCTGCCAAAGCAATTTTGGACAAAAACCCCAATCCTTCGGTGGAAGAAATCAAGGAGGGCATTGCGGGTAATTTCTGTCGCTGTACCGGCTACAAAAAGATTGTAGATGCTGTTTTGGCTTCCGGAAGGAATATACAGGGATAGCAAACCTTTGATTTGGGAGGTGTATAGAAATGAATTATCAAACTGTGGGCCATGGTCTGGTTAAAATAGATGTTATGGAAAAAGTGACCGGTACTGCCCCTTATGTGGATGACTTGGTTATGCCCGGCATGCTTATTGGTAAGGTCTTAAGGAGCCCCTATCCCCATGCCGCTATTAAAAGGATTAAGATAGAAAAAGCCCAAGCTCTAAACGGAGTAAAAGCTGTTATCACTAACCAGGATACTCCTAGGGTTAAGTGGAATAGTGCGGGATTTCCACCGTCTCAAGGGGCAATCTTGGTTGAAGATCAGTATATTTTGACCGACCGGGCCAGATTTGTGGGGGATGGGGTGGCTGCAGTGGCGGCGGTTGATGAAAAGACTGCCCAACTGGCTCTGGATTTAATTGAGATTGAGTATGAAAAGCTTCCTCATGTCCTTGGGCAGGACAAAGCCATGGAACCGGAAGCCCCAATCATTCACGAAGGTGTGGAAAAGAATATTGTGGGCCACCTGCCTATCGTTATCGGGGATGTAGAGCAGGGTTTCAAGGAAGCGGATTTTATCTTTATTGATAAATATACCTGCCAAAGGGTAAATCAAGTCAGTATTGAACCTTGTGGCGCAGTGGTTGCCCTTTATGATGCCAATGGCAGACTGAATCTTTGGACCTCAACCCAAATGCCTCATTTGGTGCGAAGAATTGTGGCCCGGGCAATGGATATGCCCGTTGGCAAGGTTAGGCTAATTAAACCCCATGTGGGTGGAGGGTTTGGCTCCCGTTTAGGAGCAGTCAATGAGCCTATTGCCGCTATGCTCTCCAAGGCCACCGGCAAACCCGTCAAACTAATTTATTCCAGGGAGGAATCTTTTGTTGGTTCCGAATCTCGTCACCCTATTATTATGGAACTCAAAACCGGGGTCAAAAAAGATGGCACCTTTACGGCACGGCAAATGACGGCCTATATTGATGCGGGAGCCTATGCCACCCATACACCCTCCTTTGCCGGTCCTGTAGGCGGTTGGTTTTTGGCCATGTACAAGAGTCCGAATGTTAAATATGATGGCTACTCCATTTATACCAATACTCCACCTTGTGGCGCTTTCCGGGGATACGGAAATCCTCAGGTAGTCTGGGCGGTTGAATCCCAGGTTGACGAAATTGCTGAAAGGCTGGGACTGGATCCCAGAGAAATCCGACTAAGAAACCACCCCTGTAAAGGAGAGGTGTGGGCCTGGAGCGGTTGGGAAATTGAAAGCTGCGGGTTGGAGGAGGCTATCGAAAGAGGCAGCCAAAGTATTGGTTGGGAAAACCGTATTAGGCAGGGTAGCAATACCAAAGAAAATTCCAACCAAGGACAAGAAACCGTGCATAAAGTCGGCCCGGAGACCAAGAAAAAGGGCATCGGAATGGCTTATATGATGCATGTTAGCGGGGCCAGACCCATGCTCCATGAAACTGGGTCAGCCTTTATCAAAATGAATGAAGACGGGTCGGTAAATGTAGTGTACTCCAGCTCAGATTGTGGTCAAGGCTCTTCAACAGCCTTAAGTCAGATTGCTGCAGAGGAGCTTGGCTTGCCTATTAATATGGTGCATATCACCCAATTTGCGGACACCGACACCGCACCCTTTGATATTGGCAGTCATGCCAGTCGGCAAATCTACTCCGGTGGTAATGCCGTCAAGGTGGCTGCCGGTATAGTGAAAAAGCAGGTATTAGAACACGCAGCCACCATGCTTGAGGTGTCGGCTTCCGACTTAGCCATAGAAAACGGACAGATTATTTGTCTGCAGGATGAGACTAAGACCAAGTCGGTTGCTGAAGTGGCCTATAATGCCCTCTACGGCACCAACGGCTTCGAAATAAGTGGAGTAGCCAGCTTGGAGCCTCCGGGTAATCCCCCGGTATATGCGGCTCAATTTGTGGAGGTAGAGGTGGACACCGAGACAGGAATAGTTAAAGTAATCAAGGTGGCAGCAGCTCATGATGTAGGAACGGCCATCAATCCGGTATGTGTAGAAGGTCAAATTGAGGGTGCAGTACAACAGGGACTTGGTTATGCCTTAACGGAAGAAATGGTTTTTGATGAAATGGGAAGACTGCAAAACCCCAATCTTACTGACTATAAAATTCTAACCGTTAAGGATATGCCGGAGATCGATTCAATTGTTGTTCAGGCTGCAAGTCAAACTGGGCCTTTTGGGGCGAAAAGTGTTGGTGAATCGGGACTTGTTCCAACCGCTGCTGCTGTAGGCAATGCAATTTATGATGCCCTAGGGATAAGAATAAAGGATTTGCCCATTACTCCTGAGAAGGTATTGGGATTACTTAAGGCGAAATCCTAGAATAAAGTCATGGGTAACTATCCCTGGCTCTTGGTTGGTGCAGTTTTGCCACGGGTTGCAGAGTTGCACCGGTAGGCCTTTGTGATTATAGTGTTTGAAGCGGGCTACTCTGAGGAAAATGAGTGGTGCAAGATTACACCGCTCATTTTCCCGTAGTCTATTGTTTAAGGAGGATTTGGGATGCTTTTGTAAGTATTTGGGTCAGTTGTCCACTGCTGGAGTAGGGACTTTTCATTATATCAAAAACAGTTTGGCTAAATTCAATTTGTTGGCATGTCAATTGCATTAAAAAATAAACTTAATCAAAAAAGTCTAATAAAAACGGAGGTACTCGGAATGAAGGAAATTTCACCTGAAAAAATGGCTAGAAACTGGAAATCGATGATTATGATTTCCCATGACTTTTTTCACCGCTGGAGGCAGGTGGCTGAAGAATCCTTGGGAAAGCAAGAAACCCAGAAAATGATTAATAGTTTTTGGGAAAAAGTTGGTCGAAGTACTGCTGAGTCCTATTTAGGCAAAAACCGGGATCCGGAAAATGTGGAGGAAGTTGTTCAGGCCTTTGCCCGGGCCAGTGAGGTAATGGGAGAAAAGGTAAAGGTAGTTCAGGATGACCGGTTTGTGTTGTTAATTCATGATGAGTGTCCCTGGATTGATTCCTTTAAGAATTATGGCGCACCTGGGGAATGTCAAGAAGGCTGTGATAGTTGGTTTAAAAGTGCCGTTCAAGGCATCTCGCCTAACCTAAAGGTGGAAACCACTTCTTGCCTTGCTTCCGGTGAATCTACTTGCACCAGGAGATTTTCCAAAGGGAGGTAATGAAGTGAGTCAATCAGCTGCGTGACTTTGCCAAGGCCTTGAAAAATCATATCGAGAACAACTAAGTGGTAGAAAAACGAAGGGGACAGTTCTTTTCGTTCGCTTAAGCCTAGCGAAGGAAAAGCACTGTCCCCTTTGCTCCATTCCACCTCGTCCTGTATCCATTCCCCTGCTTCTAAAACTGCTTAAGGAAAAAGTATTGTCTTTTGATTGCCGGGCAGGGATAATATTAACATGGCAAAATATGACAGCGGAGGTGGGGTCTTGACTCATTATGCGGACATGGCAAAAGGATGCTGCCCATGTGTTGTCAACCATTGCGGGGATCATGTGGATAGCTGTAAAGAAAAAGACCGGTGCCTACAAGGGAAATTACAAAAAGCATATTTCCTGAATAAAGAATTTGAAGCCATTATTGAATCTTCTTTTGATGGAATTGGTATCCTTTCTGCCGACGGAACCTTATTGAAGGTAAATAGCAGCTACCGGAGGATTACCGGTCTCCTTGCTCAAGATTGTGGTGTGGGCCGAAAGGTAGCTGAGCTTGAGCAGGAAGGTCATGTGTCCCAAGCGGTTGGGGTGCTTGTGTTGAAATATCGCCAGCCGGTAACTATTAGACAAAAGATAAAAACCGGCAAAGAAGTCTTGATTACAGGTAGTCCTGTTTTTGATGAAGAAGGTGAGGTTTTTCGGATTGTTTGTAACATTCGTGACCTTTCAGAGTTAAACAATTTACGAGATTTAGTAGAGAAATCAAGAAATATTAATGACCTTTATGCCCGCGAACTGAAAGAGCTACGAGCCCTCCAACTGGCCCATGAGGATATAATTTTTCGTAGTCAAGGGATGAAGCTTGTCTTAGAAATGGCTAGAAAAGTGGCTAAAGTCCAGTCTAATGTTCTAATTACCGGTGAATCCGGAGTAGGTAAAGAAATCATTGCCAAAATTATTCACAAGTTAAGCGTAGCTTGTGCCGGTCCCTTCATGCAGATTAATTGTGGAGCAATCCCGGAAAACCTTTTGGAATCGGAGCTTTTTGGCTATGAGGACGGAGCCTTTACTGGAGCAAGAACGGGAGGGAAGCCGGGTGTTTTCGAATTGTGCAATGGAGGAAGCTTATTGCTGGATGAGATTGGCGAAATGCCTCTGCACTTACAGGTAAAGCTTCTTAGAGCAATTCAGAATAAAGAAATATTAAGAGTCGGTGGTAGCAAGCCTCATATTGTGGATGTTAGGATTATTGCGGCTACCAATAAGAACCTGGAACAGATGGTTGAAGAAAAAACCTTCAGGGCAGACCTTTTCTATAGATTAAATGTGGTTCCTATAAAAGTGCCTCCTTTAAGGGATAGGGTGGAGGATATTGTTCCCTTAATCCTTCATTTCCTCGAAAAATTCAACATGCGCTATGGTTCCAATAAGCGTATGGAGCCCGAGGTGTATCAAACATTAGAGCAGTATTCTTGGTCTGGCAATGTCAGGGAATTAGAAAACTTGGTTGAGAGACTAGTGGTTATCACTGACGAACAGCTGATAAAACACACAGATTTGCCGGCCATTCTGCACAATCCTAAAGAAAATGACCTTGAAGTTAAGGTCAATAGAATTGTCAATATGCAAACTGCTCAAGAAGAATTAGAAAAGGAACTGATAGCTAAGAGTTTACGAACCTTTAGCAGCATTCGTCAGGCGGCAAATGCCCTAGGTGTAAGTCATCCTACAATTATCAGGAAAATGCAAAAATACGGCTTGAACGGTCAAAACAAAGGGTAAGTGAGTAGTTTTCCAGGTCAAGCAAACCAGCCCTAAACATTGGCTGGTTTATTTATTTTCATCTTTCAGGCTCTAATCGTTATGGTTCAGTGGTTGACCATCAACATGAAAACCTTAAACCCATTCCAAACCTAGAATGCCTTGATATAACAAGGTTTTTGCGGAACAGGGCCATTCCCATGGTACAAGAATGTACCATTCCGAGGCCTGGTCAAAACCAAACAAGGTTCCTAGCTAGGATGAAAGATTAAGTTCCAGCAGTTCAAGGCTGTTTATTACCAGACAACCACCATAATATACATTACAAAAACAATTCTCTATACATTTTCAAAAGAGGCATTAATTTTGCATTATAAATATAGCTAGCTTGAACATAAACTTTTCTCGGTTTTCCGAGAGACTACTAGACGAAAAGGAGGTCAGAGTAATGAGTGTGGCAAAAGCTCCAAGTAAAGCCGGTAGTAGTAAAGATACCCAGTGGACCCAAAGCGTCTGCAAAATGTGTCTTGCCGGCTGTGGTATCAAGGTCAAGACGGAAGAAGGAGTGGTAACCAAGATCGAGGGGGATCCGTCCAACCCGGACAATTACGAAAAGCTCTGTGGCAAAGGAAATGCGGGACTGATGCGCCTATATGACCCCCACCGGGTGAAAGCTCCTATGATTAGAACTAACCCTGACAAGGGACCAGGGGTGGACCCGAAATGGAAGGAAATTTCTTGGGACGAAGCCATGGACATTGTGGGCAAAAAGCTAAAGGCCATAAGAGAGGATGACCCCAGGAAACTGGTTTGTGCGGTCAGTGATTTCCAAAGAATTCATCTGTGGGCTTGGCCGGCAGCCTTTGGCTCTCCCCATTACTTCACCACAGTAGGTCAGTATTGTGGAGCGGCCTATCATCCCATTAACGGTATTTTAGACGGTTCCTTTGCTTGTATCAATGATTATGATTATTGTGATTATTGGATTCAGATAGGCTGTGGAGACGGGTTTTCATCTCACCTTCATCTTTCGGGTTCGGCTACGAGAATGGCTGATGCCAGGGTAAAGAGGGGGATGAAGGTGGTTTATGTAGAGCCTAGGATGTCGGCAGGAGCCGCTAAAGCCGATGAGTGGATTCCTATTCTACCGGGAACCGACCGAGCCTTCGTTATGGGAATGATATATGTGATGGTCTACGAGCTTAAAAAATATGACGCTGAATTTTTAAAAACCAAAACCAATGCTCCCTATTTAATCGGACCTGATGGGCATTATGTCAGGGATAAAAACACAGGCAAGCCCTTAGTCTGGGATGAAGGTGCCAATAAGGCCAGAACCTTTGACGATATGTATGGGGATTCCAAGCAATTTGCTTTGGAAGGAAAATACAAAGTTGAGGGTGTTGAATGCAGACCTGGTTTTGAAATTTTTAAAGAAATTTTAAAAGATAATACCCCTGACAAGATGTCCAAGGTTTGTACTGTACCGAGTGACACTATCAGGAGAATTGCCAAGGAATACGTAGAAGCGGCGAAAATCGGCAGTACCATCATGCTTGATGGTAAGGAATATCCTTATCGACCGGCAGCAGTGAACTACTATCGAGGCGCTTTGGCTCACATTGATGGTGCCATTGATAATATCGCTTACAAAATGTTAAACATTCTTATTGGCAATATTGATGTTCCGGGAGGACACTTAGGGGTGCCAATGGATCATCGCGGCTTATGGGTTGAACCCGGCCCTGATGGAATGATTAAACCCCAGCCTCATATGCTGCATCCTCCGTATCCCTTAAAAAATCCTCCTGACAGCTATCAATTAATGGAGTGGTTTCCTCTTGGAGTGGATGCAGGTCATATGAGTTTAGAATCCATTCTGGAGCCGGCCAAGTTTGGCCATAGCTATGAGCCTGAAGCCATGCTCATCTATCATTCTAATCCTATGTGGAATATGCCGGCTACTTCTCTGGTGCAAGAAGTTTTCAAGAAAATGAAATTTATTATAGCTATTGATGTTATTGTTAATGAATCCACCGAATGGGCCGATATAATTCTGCCTGATCACTCCTACCTTGAATCCACTCTAATGGTTTGTCTGGAACCACCGGTCGTTACAGGCCACGCCTTAAGACAGCCTGCTGTCAATCCTTTATATAACTCCAGGGATGCCGGGGACATTTTAACAGATATTGCTGAACGGGTAGGTTGTCTAGGGAATTGGAATGATATCCTTAATTTTGTCTTGGGTCTAATTAACAGGCCGGAGCTAATGCTGGAGCCGGATAAAAAGTATAATCATTTAGAGATTATGGACAGAGTGGCTAAATGCGTTTATGGAGACGATAAGGGCCTCGATTGGTTTAGAAAACATGGACACGCGGTGCGGATAAGGACTCCTGAGGAGGTCTATCTGCCCTATGGAGAAAACCGGATTCCCTTTTACTTTGGGATTATGCTTGAGGAAGCCGAAAAGGTCAAGAAGCTAATGGCTGAGACCAAGATTGAATGGGATGTTTCCGCCTACCAGCCTTTACCCATTTGGCGGGAAACTGCCTTGTTTACCGATAACCTGGATTACGACCTGTTTGCCATTTGCTTTAAGTCTGCTATTGTTAATTTTTCCGAAAGTACTTCTATACCTTGGATTGGGGAAATTGTTGATAAGACTCCGGATAACTCAGGAGTTTGGATTAACCCGGTAACTGCTCAGGCTAAGGGTATCAAGGACGGAGATGAAATCATTATTGAATCAGCTGCAGACAAAATCCTTGGCATAGCAAGGCTAACCCATGAGGTTCACCCTGACGTACTGGCCATCTCCAATGCCATCAGTAGATTCGCTGAGCATTCGGGAGTACAAAGAAGAATGGGAACCCACTTCAATAAGCTTTTGCCTACCGGTCTAAAATGGACAGACATGTGTACGGGCGCTTTGGAGACCACAGTTAGGGTTAAGGTTCGCAAAGCCTGAGGGTTGGCCTAGGGGTGAAGGAGGAACTTAAAGCATGGTTAAGGTGAGGATTACGGCTCTTAGTGAGGTCAGGGAACTGGTGGGCTGGAGCACTAAGGAAGTTGACTTTAACGGAGAAACCGTCAAGGATCTTTTTGCCAGTGTTTATACATCTAAGGGAGTTTGCTTAAATGAGGTCTTAACCGAAGGAGAGTCTCTTAAACCCGGGTATTTTCTAATCTTAAATGGACGTCGTCTGGATTACCATGCTCTTTTACAAAAGGAACTAAAAGATGGTGACCATTTGGCTGCAATGGAGCTGTTAAGGATAGTTGGCGGTGGCTAAGGAATGTATCGCAGGATAAAGGAAGGGGGATGAAAATGCCACGATATGGAATGGTAGTTGATTTAAAAAGGTGTGTGGGGTGTAATGCCTGTACCGTTGCTTGTAAAGCAGAACATGGCACTCCACCAGGTATTTTTTTTACGAAGGTATTTGAACAGGTCACAGGGAAGTTCCCGATTGTCCACAAGAAGTATGTTCCCAATTTGTGTTACCATTGCACGGATGCTCCATGTAATAAGGTTTGCCCCACAGGAGCCTCCCATTCCAGAGAGGATGGAATTGTCCTAGTGGATGATAACCAGTGTATAGGCTGTAGGGCTTGTTATGTAGCTTGTCCCTATAAGAACCGGTACTTTTTACCTAAGGGTCATTTGAAAAAGGGCTACTTCGGTGGAAAACTGACTCCCTTTGAAGAGAAGAAATATAGCAAATACCAAGAAGGTACTGTCATTAAGTGCACATTTTGTGCCGATAGAGTAGATGCCGGACAGAAACCTGCCTGTGTTGTTACTTGCATTGCGGCGGCTAGAATCTTTGGCGATCTGGATGACCCACAAAGTGAGATTAGCCGCTTAATCAGGCAACGAGGGGGGAGTCAGCCACTATCTGACATGAATACCGAGCCTGCGGTTTATTATTTGGAGGGATGAAGATGAATAATATTCCTTTGGTGAACGATGAGTTTGTAATGGGCTTTCGTAAACAAACGGAATGGGCCTGGCTAATTGCTACTGCTTTTCTATTGGGGAAAATCGGTGGTGGGATGTTTCTGGTGGCCATGTTTTTAGACAATCCCTTGGGAGGATTGTGGGGGTTGCTTGTGGTAGCAGTAGGAAAAAGTGCGGCACATTTAATGTACCTGGGAAGGCCGGAACGGTTCTGGCGGGTGCTCATGAGGCCTCATAGCTCTTGGATATCAAGAGGAATCTGGTCGATGATTTCATTTATTGTCTTTGGTTTGCTTTATCTGGCGCCTTCATTTTCCTGGCTGTCCTGGCTTTCCGTAGGGACAGATGGGGTTTTGTTTCAGATCATCATGGTCTTGGCAGCTTTAGCGGCTTTGCTGGTTATGGTCTATGATGGTTTTGTGATGAATTCTTCCCCGGCAATTTCTTTGTGGAACTCAGCCCTTTTGCCTATACTTTGCCTTTTCTATTCCTTATTAGCCGGAATTTCGATTAATCTTTACTTTATTGGCTTAACTGGAAAAGCAACCACTACCGGCTTGGCAATGATTAAAAATCTTGAGATAGGTTTTATTGCTTTAAACTTTATAATCGTTGTTACCTATATTCTATCTATGGTCAATGCTAATGTAGCTAGTAAGGAGAGTATCAGGCTTTTGTTAAAGGGGCCATATTCTATCGCCTTTTTTGGCGGGGTTATTCTGGTTGGCTTTGTTTTAACCTTGATGTTCTCCCTTTTCCTAATGGGAGGTATTAGCCTGGGGCTTTTGTTAGGGTTAGTGGCTGCCGACCTAATCGGTCACTTCTTTATCTTCTTTCTTCTGTTAAGAGTTGGCGTGTATTGCCCAATCCTTGGCAAGCTTTCCTATTAGTTTATTAATCTGTGAGGAGTGATAAGAATGTTGGATTTGCGAATTCTTAATGGAACCCTGGTAATTCCGGGAACCGGCTTAGTTAATGCCGGGGTTGGGATAAAAGATGGTAAGGTTTTAATGTTGGCGGCTAATGACCAGATTCCTGAGGCCAAGGAAACCATCGATGCTAAGGGTAAGCATGTATTTCCAGGATTAGTTGATCCCCATATTCATCTAGGTATCTTCAGTAACTTTGCTGATGAATGTGTCACTGAAACCAGGGCCGCCCTTGCCGGCGGGGTCACAACAGTTGGAGTATTTGTAGGTGGTGGAGACTCCTATTTAGGTATGGTTGATGAGATGCTGGAAACTATGAAAACCAGGATTTCCACCGACCTGTTTATGCACCTGAGTATTTTTACTCCTGAGCAGCTTGCAGAACTACCACAATACATTGAAAAATACGGAATCTCCTCCTACAAGTTTTATATGTGTGGAGTTAAAGGGGTTTTCCCAGGAGTTTCCGATGGTTTTTTCCTGCAGGGGTTAAAGGAAATTGCCCGACTGGGTGATAAATTTACCGCTTGTGTTCACTGTGAGGATCAGTCTATGGTGGATCTTGCCTTTGAAAAGGTGGCTTCTGAAAAGCCTGATGGCACTTTGGCTGACTGGACTGAAGCCGGCTCTGCAGAGGCCGAGGAGGCCGCCGTGCTTAGGGCTTGCTATTTAGCTGAGAAGTCAGGGGCAAGACTCTATCTCGTCCATATGTCCTCAGGGGCCGGTGCTAAAATGGCTGCTAAGGTTAAGAAGAAAAATGTTTTTGTAGAGACCACTTCTGCGTATCTTTCAGTAAACAACCAAGACTCTGTAGGTGTCTTGGCCAAAATGCTGCCTCCCATCAAAAGCCCAAAGGATCTGGAAGAATTATGGGAGGCAGTTGCTGATAATGTCATCGATACCTTTGGGACCGATAATGTTTCCATGAATAAAGAAATAAAGGGAGCCGAAAAAGGTTTAATCAATGCCATGCCCGGCTATCCCATCCTGCAAACTCATTTTTCAGCAATCCTTCATGAGGGCTATCACAAAAGGAAAATACCTCTTGAGAAAATTGCCGAGAAAGGTTCAATGAATCCCGCTAAGATTTTTGGCATTTATCCTCAGAAGGGTACTATTGCTGTAGGAAGCGATGCGGACCTGGTAATTGTAGATGTTGACAAAGAGGTTAAGGTTGACCCTGCTCAACTTCACTCTTTTGGGGATTTTTCCCTGCACCAAGGTAAGGTTTTCAAGGGCTGGCCGGTTATGACCATCAAAAATGGGGTTATTGCCGTTGATGAAAACAACATCTTGGTGGAACCAGGCTCCGGGAAATATCTGCGCCGAGTCTAGGTGACTGGATTGAGCTAAAAACCCAGGGAGAGATCTATTTGGGGGGAGGTCTATTGTATGTTGGAAATTCGTTTTCAGGGCCGAGGCGGCCAGGGTGCACAGACAGCCGGTTATATCCTGGCCGAAGCCTTTTTTCAAACGGGAAAATATGTGCAAGCCTTTTCTACCTATGGAGGAGCCAGAAGGGGAACTCCGGTTAGCACCTTCATTCGGGTAGATGATAAACCAATCAGGCTAAGGTGTGATATTGAGAAGCCTAATGTGGTAGTCTGTTTTGATCCGAGCCTATTAACGGGAAATGTCCTTAATGGGGCAGATGAAAACACCATTGTGTTAATTAATTCCCAAAAGTCGCGCGAATATTTTAGGGAATACGGAAATTTTAAGCTTTACACCATCGATGGTTTGGATATTGCCAGAAAAAACAATTTAGGCAGAATAGTTAATTCGGCGCTAATCGGAGCCTTTGCCAAGTTGCTTAATGCCCCTGAATTAAAGGTGGTTGAACAGGTGGTGGAAGAATTAAGCCCTGTTAAAAAGGCTGAAAATATTCGGGCTTGTCAGGACGGATATCTACAGGTAGCCGGGGCTTAGAGGGGGGATATAGGTGGAGGTTCTAAAGAAAGAAATACCAACTATATGGACTACCGGCTGGACTGACATAATGAATACCGGTACTTGGCGCAGTGCTATGCCGATATATCAGAAGCGAAAATCTCCCTGTCAGGATATTTGTCCGGTAAATGGTGAGATTCCAACCTGGCTACAAAATCTAAAGAGCGAAAACCTCGAAGAGGCTTGGTTGGAAATAGTAGCTAAAAATCCTTTTCCTGCGGTGACAGGAAGGGTATGTCACCACCCTTGTGAGAGTAAATGTAATCGGAAAGAATACGATGGAGAAGTTGGCATAAATTCTCTGGAACAATTTTTGGGTGACCTGGCCATAGAAAAGGGCTGGTCTTTGCCTAAGCCCAGCCAAGAGATGGAGGAACGGGTGGCTGTCATCGGGGGAGGCCCGGCAGGCTTAAGCTGTGCCTATCAGTTGCGGAAAGCAGGCTACCAAGTAACAATTTTCGAGGAGCAACCCGAATTAGGGGGGCTTTTACGGTTCGCTATTCCAGAGTATCGACTGCCTAAGGCTGTGTTGGCCAAGGAGCTTGAGCGTTTGCTGGAGCTTGGCTTTAATGTGGAGTTAAACAGGAAAATTATCACCAAAGAGGACTTTGAGCAGTTACGAAGAGAGTACTCAGCTGTGTTTGTGGCAGTTGGCGCTTACAAAGCCAAAAGTCTTCCCCAGTTGGAAAATACCGCTATGAAGGTTTGGTTTTGCCTGGATTTTTTAGCTCAGGTGAAAAAAGGTGAGAAACCTGACATAGGCCGGAAGGTAGTAGTAATTGGCGGGGGTAATGCAGCCATTGATTCGGCAAGAACGGCGCTAAGACTGGGAGCCAAGGTTAAAGTATTGTCCTTGGAGGATAGAGCCGATCTGCCTGCCATTAATACTGAGGTTGTCGATGGAGAAAGAGAAGGCATTATTTATTACCATGGAGCAATGGTTACCGGTGTTGAACCTATAGGGACTGATTCCTATATGCTGAAATGTGTTAAGGTGGTCTTTAAGCCCAGCGATACCGACAGGTTTCCAAAAACCGTGGTGCTAAAAGATACGGAGTTCGAGCTTCAGGCTGACAGTGTGATCTTAGCTATTGGTCAAGAACCGGACACAACGCCATTTCCCTCCGAGTTGGTATCCGCTGTGGGGTTACTGGGAAGTGGTCTGATGGAGAATCAAGGATTATTTGTCGGCGGTGATAGTTCTTCTCTAAACCGCTATGTATCTGCCGCTATTGCCGATGGCAAAAATCAGGCCAGCAAGATAATTGAGTATATGAAGGGTAATAAAGGGGCGAGTGAAGGAAATCAGAATGAGCAGGTTAATCAAACTGTAGACAGTGAACCGGTAAAGTTTTCCGAGGTCAACACCTTCTATTTTCCCATTATGCCTAAAGTCAACAGGGAGATAAGAAGTGAGTCTAATAGCTTATCCGGGTTTGCAGAAATCAAGGCTGGTCTATCTCAAGCAGAAGCTATTCAGGAATCCTCTCGTTGTTTTAGCTGTGGTCATTGTATAAGCTGCAATAACTGTTTTTATTTTTGCCCGGATCAGGCAGTTGTCAAAAATTCTGATCTATGTGGGGAATATCATATTTTGGAACAGTACTGTAAGGGCTGTGGTCTATGTGTAGAAGAGTGTCCAAGGGGAGCTGTTACCTTAAAGGAGGAAGCAAGATGACGGCACATCGAAAACTATTAAGTGGCAACCATGCCGTATCATACGGGGTGATGCTTGCTAAGCCAAAGGTAATACCGGTCTATCCCATAACTCCTCAGACACCCATCTTGGAAAAAATAACTGAGCTGCAGACTGCCGGAGAGTTAGATGCCGACATAATGACGGCTGAATCAGAGCATTCTGCTATGGCGGCCTGTATAACAGCTTCTCTGACTGGAGTTAGAGTCTTTACAGCTACAGCTTCCCAAGGCCTGATGCTTATGCATGAGATGCTTCATTATGCCTCTGGGGCCAGAGCGCCAATTATTATGGCCAATGTTAATCGGACCATTGGTTCACCTTGGGCCTTTTGGCCTGACCAAACAGATAGCCTGGCGCAAAGAGATTGTGGTTGGATTCAATATTACTGTGAAACAGGGCAAGAGTCCCTGGATACGGTAATCCAAGCCTTTAAAGTTGCCGAGCAGGTGATGCTGCCGGCCATGGTTATTCACGAAGCCTTTTATGTTTCCCATTCGGTTGAACCGGTGGAAATCCCAGGACAGGAAACGGTCGATGAATATTTGCCGCCATTTACCCCTGAGCACCGGTTAGACCCGGCTATTGGCGAATCTTGGGGAAATGTTGTCAACCAGGAAATGTATTATCGCCATCGACAGGATATGGGGCGGGCCATGGAGCATGTTTGTGACCTTGCCCAAAAGGCTGACCAAGCCTGGCAAGAGCTAACCGGCCGGGGATACGGGATAATGGAAGAGTATTGTTGTGATGATGCCAAGGTGGTTTTGGCTACAATGGGAGGATTAGCGGGCACTGCCAGAGAGGCTGTTGATATACTTAGGCAAAAAGGATTAAAGGTTGGCTTACTCAAAGTTAAGTTATTTAGACCTTTTCCTGTCTTTCAGGTGAGAAAAATCCTCAGCGCAATACCGAAAGTCATTGTTATGGACCGAAACTATGCACCTGGCACAGGTGGTTTTCTCCATCAAGAGATTAAAGCCGCCTTATATGGTTTAGCCAACAGCCCTGAGGTCCATGGATATCTCGTTGGGGTGGGTGGTGTCAATGTTTCACCCGAAAACATAATGGACTTAGTTAATAGGGCTATGGCAGAAACCGCTTTCCCTGAATCTGTATGGGTGGGGTGAGATGATGATTAGTTATAACATTCCGGAAGAAAAGGTATTTTTGTCAGGTCACAATGCTTGTCCCGGCTGTGGTGAGGCCCTGGCTTTGCGCTATATTTTAAACACCTTAGGGCCGGAAACCGTAGGTGTGGTACCACCTTCCTGCATAGCAATTATTTCCGGGCCTCAACCTTATAGCTCAATGAGAATACCGGTATACCAAACTACCCTTGAAGCCAGTGCTGCTTCAGCCGCTGGAATCAAAAGGGCCTTAGATGTCCAAGGTAAGACCCAAGTAAATGTTGTGGCCTTGGCTGGAGACGGAGGAACCTATGATATAGGCTTTCAGGCCCTATCGGCTGCTGCCGAAAGAAATGAAGATATTATCTATATTTGCCTGGACAATGAAGGTTACATGAATACCGGCGCCCAAAAAAGCTCGGCAACACCGTGGCTGGCCTATACAACCTCCACACCTGGGGGTAAGCCAACAGGCAAAAAAAATGTGGCTGAGATTATGGCAGCCCATGAAATACCCTATGTTGCCACTGCCACAGTAGGGTTTCCTGATGACCTAACTGCCAAAATTCGCAAAGCCAAAGAAATGAAGGGCATGCGCTTTATCGTGGTTTTGACTCCTTGCCTTGCAGGTTGGGGTGTTCCCGACAGCCAAGCGGTGAGAGTATCTAGGCTGGCTGTCGATACTGGAATTTTTCCCTTATATGAAGTAGAAAACGGGCGCAAATATACATTAAACTGGGAGCCAAGGGGTATTCCGGTGGACACCTATCTGAGAACCCAATCCAGATATAAACACCTGACAGCCGACCAGATTGAGGAAATTCAGCAGGAAGTAAACCGGAACATGACCTATCTCCGGGAGAAACAATAGGGACGACAAGGAGGAATTTATTGGGGGAGGGAGAATTAAACAATGAGGGAAATGATTTGTTTGGAAGAAGCTCAAGAGCTTGTATTAAATAAAGTTGTTCGCCTGCCTGCCGAGAAGGTTAACTTGCCGGATGCCTGGCAGAGGACGCTGGCTGAGGATGTTTTTTCCGAGGTCGATCTGCCCCCTTTTAATCGTTCCCCTTTAGACGGTTATGCCGTGAGATCCGTTGACACCCAAAACGCTACTCCATCTACACCTGCGCAATTAGTTGTCACTGAAGAAGTCCCGGCCGGTTGTATAGCCATGGGAGAACTTATGTCCGGCACGGCGGTTAAAATCATGACAGGAGCTCCTATCCCCCGGGGGGCAGATGCGGTGATTAGGTTTGAGGATACCGAGGAAGAAACCTTTAGCGTAAAAATATTCAATCCCTTGCTAGCGGGTGATAATATCTCCAGGGCCGGGGAAGATGTAAAAAAAGGGGAATTAATTCTTCCCAAAGGAGTAAACCTAAGCCCGGCGGCCCTAGGTTTACTGGCGGCCGTTGGACAAGGTCAGGTTCAGGTGGTGCGGCGGCCCAGAGTGGCTATCTTCAGCACTGGTGATGAACTGGTGGATATCGGGGAACCATTACCTGCGGGGAAAATTCGCAACAGTAATCTCTACCTACTTGCTGCTGCCGTAAAAGCGGCAGGTGGTGAACCTGTACTATTGGGGATTGTGCCTGATCGGTTGGCGGAAACCGGTGTCAAGTTTCACGAAGCTTTAGCTGCCGCCGATCTGGTAATCAGCACCGGTGGGGTTTCGGTTGGAGATTACGATATGGTTCATGATGCTTTAAAGCAGATAGGGGCAAAAATTCTTTTCTGGAAGGTGGCTGTTAAGCCCGGCACTCCCGTTGTTGCGGCTGAGAGCAAAGGTAAGCTTATCTTCGGCCTGTCCGGGAATCCGGCCGGTGCCGGTATTATTTTCGAGGTTCTGGTGAAACCGGTGATTAGGAAACTGGTTGGGGAACGGCAGGTGTTACCTGGAAAAGCATTGGCTCGTTTAGATGGTGAATTCCCTAAAAAAAGTGGGATGAGGCGTCTTCTGCGTGGGCGGGTGTACCAGCAGGGGGAAGGGCTAAGGGTGAGTCTTACCGGGAAACAAAACCCCGGAGTTCTCAAATCTTTACTTAATTGTAATGCTCTTATTGATGTCCCTGCCGGTTCCGGTGCTTTGGCATCCGAGAAACAAGTAGACATTTGGTTGATATAGGAGTCATATAGTTTCAGGATAATAATCCGGAGCATGTGGGGCTATTTTTCCATTAGCTGCATAACTCCTGAAGGGTATCAGCAATTACTTCGAGGGAGGTAGTTTATGGCTAAAATACTCAAAGCCCCGGGTATCAATAAATGCATCGGTTGTTACTCCTGCATGTTGGCCTGTGCCAGAGTCATTCATAAAAGCTTTTCCCCACGGGTCAGCTCCATCCAGGTACGAAGCCGGGGCGGTTTACAATCCAAGTTTGCCGCCCATATTTGTGTGGGCTGTATAGAACCTGCCTGTGCTGCCGCCTGTTCTGTGGAGGCCTTGACGGCCAGACCCGGTGGAGGGGTGCGCTTTAATGCCGGTAAATGTATCAGCTGCGGCGCCTGCGGAAAGGCCTGTGTGGTCAAAGTTATCCACTTTGAGGAGGAGACGGGCAAGCCGGTGATTTGTATTCAATGCGGCAGTTGTACCCGTTTCTGCCCCCATCATGTGCTGGCAATGGAGGAGAGGGACCATGCTTAACGAGAACTTTATGCGGGTGCTGACCATCGATTTGGCTAATCTACATAGTGAAATCAACGAGCGAGCCGACCTCCATGAATACCTCGGCGGAGTGGGGCTCGCTGTCAAGCTTTTTGACGAGCACTTCCTGCCTGACCGGGAAATCACCGACTCCTGCCAACCTATAGTTTTTGCCTGTGGCCCTATGTCCACCATTTTTCCGGTGGTCACCAAGGTGGTGGCGGTTTTTCCTTCTCCCTTGACCGGGGAACTGGGGGAAAGCTATGCCGGGATGCGCCTGGCCCTGGCTATGCGCTTGGCCGGGTTAGACGCCGTGGTAATCAAAGGCCGGGCCGCCAAACCCGTGTACCTGGCCGTCTCCGATGAAGGGGTCAAGACTAAAGACGCCGCCCACCTATGGGGCTTATCCTGTGAAGAAACCGGCCGAATCCTGCGGGAAACCGAACCGGGCCGGGGCCATCGCAGTTGTCTTCGCATCGGTAAAGCCGGAGAAAACCGGATTGCCTTTAGCGCCGTTAATGTAGACACCTTCCGCCACTTCGGCCGCTTAGGCCTGGGAGCGGTCATGGGCAGCAAAAACCTCAAGGCCATGGTTATTTACGGAGACCGCAATGACCGGATTAACAACTATAATGAATACAGCAAGGTTTATCAGGAAATCTACCAAAAAGTCGTGACTACCGATGTCATGGAAAAATACCACGGGGTGGGGACTTCCATTAATGTCCAGCCACTAAGCGAAATGAAGGGCCTCCCTACCCGAAACCTCCAGGACAGCAGTTTTGAACACGCCGACAAGATTTCCGGCGAGGCTTTTGCCAGGGATTCCTTATTCCGCAAATTGGCCTGTACCGGATGTCCGGTGGGCTGTATCCATATCGGTCTCCACCGCCGGGCCTTTGATGATAATTATGAGTATGAAGCGGTGGCTGTTTCCTATGACCATGAACTGATTTTTGCCCTGGGTTCTTTCCTGGGTATGAGCAGCCAGGGGAAAATCTATGAACTCATTGACCGGGTAGAGATCTATGGTCTTGATGCCATCTCCACCGGAGTGGCCTTAGGTTGGGTCACCGAAGCCTTTGCTCAGGGCTTAATCACCAAAGAACAGTTGGGTACTGAGGTGGCTTTTGATAACCTGGAGGGATATCTTCATGTCATTGAGGCCCTAGTTAAGGGTGAGAATGAGTTTTATCAGACTCTAGGCTGCGGGGCTAGGGCCGCTGCGGAAAAATACGGCGGACAGGACTTCGCCATGACCCTGGCCGGCAACGAGATAGCCGGCTATCATACCGGCTACGGGGCCATCCTGGGCCAATTGGTAGGCGCCCGCCATTCCCACCTGGACAACGCCGGGTACTCCTTCGACCAAGCTGCCACTCTTCCCGGCGAGGAGGAACTGGTGGAGGGCTTGATTAAGGAGGAAAAGGAGCGCAATGTGCTGAACTGCCTGTGCATTTGCCTCTTCGCCCGCAAGGTTTACGACCGGGATACCGTCATTAAGGCCTTGGGGTCCATCGGGATAAACAAAACCCCCGAGAACCTTACGGAACTGGGGGAGAGGATTTTTCAGCTGAAGAATGGGATTAAGCAGAAGATGGGCTTTAAGTTACAGGATGTGAAAGTGCCTAATAGATTTTTTGAGACTGCCAGTCTCAACGGCCGGTTGAACAGAGAGGTTTTCGACCGCTTGGTTGAGCTTTATTTGAAGAAGACGGTTTAGGTATTAGGCAAGGGTATTAATGAAAATCCCAGGCTATAAATTTTCCACTTTTTGTGGTATACTAAAGTTAGTTTTCTGGGAGTGAGGTGGTTTTAAATGTCTAAGCCGGAACAAGGTTATTATTATATCGATCCGGTTACTCTTGAATGGGCTATTAATATTACTCGCAAGGATCAAGTTTTAATCAAGGAACTATTGGGTTCCATTTTAAAGCGGAGAAAAATGATTGAAAGGGAAATAGAGGAAGCAAAGATAAAAATCTTATTCTACGAGAACAAATATAATATGACTTACCATGATTTTGAGGTATTTGTTAAGGATTCAGGAGGTTCCGATGAGCAGCATAAGGATTGTCTGGATTGGTGGTTCTCACTGGAAACATTAAACCAAAACCAACAATTATTAAAGGAGTATCAATCCCACGTAATCAAAGAGTCTCTTCTTTCGGAGGATTACGATGGGTAATATCATATTTCCTGAACTGGAGAAGTATGTTAACCTAATTAAACAAATTGTAATGCTCACCCTGTGGATTTAAATACTTCTCCTCACCACAAACATGTATTAACTGATTTGCCTCACCTGGAATCGGAACAGCCTAGTTTACATGAAGTTTTGGAAATTATTCGAACGAAAGAGTATGAAAAATGGTTTTAATAGTCTCCCCACGCATCTAACCGTCTCTTGCCTTCCTCGGTAATATTAACACCCGGACTACCGGCCTGCCAGTGGGATTCCTCGCGGTTTTTCAGGCTGATGGGGCTGGGCAGGGCTATTATTTCTCCTGTCTTATCGCTGACATCCCAGATGAGGAAATGACCTTCCTTGATACCCGCCCGCTGCCTGATGGGTTCGGGGATGACAGTGGTGAAATCTGGGCTGATTTGGGTTTCGATAAACATTTAATGCCCTCCTTTTGGGGTAGGTATTTGTTTTATTAGTATTTTCCCTTTTTAAAAGAAAAACACTCTAAACAAATTTTTAAAAGTGATTTGGCTTGTCAACTGCTTCCGCCGAAATTGCACGTAATTACGAATTCCGGGTTTTCGAACTTAATGAGTTTAAAACCGCCTGTCTGGCAGTGGCCAAGGTGTTTGACTATAATCAAGCTAATCTCGAAATCTCTATGGTTAAAGACTATGCCACTGAAGAGGATGAAGAGGACACCGAAATGTTGGTGCTAAACCTTGATGAATTAGAACCCTTTCAACTGGGTAAAGATATTGACTCAATACGCATCAGTTTCAACCACCGGGTAGGAGAGTTTATCCTTTTCTACAAGTATGACGACTTACTCCGGATTAATGTTAGGACATCCAGCCGTGACAAAGCCATCAAGATTATTTCCACCCTGGAAGAGGAGTTAAACCTAATCAAAAAAAAAGCAGAATAAAATCCCCTGCCGACTTGGGCAGGGGTTCACTATTTGGGGGTAAGGGAAATTTAAAAGGCAACCACGGAGCGCACGGAGAACACAGAGGGAGCAGCTGTCAAGGCTGAGAAACTAAAGGAGTGAAAGTCACCTGTCACTAATTAGCCGATTCGAGGGACTAGCATATTCAATGCGTGGGGAGGTAACAAGCCACGTTCTGCTTGAATGTAAAAGCCACGGCGGCCTGTGCTTACAGACACAAGGTCGGAACAGTCTGTGTGTGGGGAAGGCTCAGGAGCGATTGTGCCAAGGTCAGAACCGGACTTGGGAAATCCGACCGTCCGGAATCGTAGGGGGGTGTCAGGAAACGTGACTTACTGAGTGAAGTGGGCGCGCCTGACTTCTATCCCCACAAAAAAGATTTATATAGGACTTTATATACCAAGATTCCAAGGACGGAGCAAACCATAATGGCGGCCTATAAATCTCCGTGCTCTCCGTGTTCTCTGTGGTTTGATTTTTAAAATGCCCCAAAGTCTTCCAAAGGCTAATTTTTACTTTCCAAATACCTGAAAGTCCCCAGCATCCCCAACAGGAACCAGAAATAGGTGCTCATCATGGGAACCTCAAAAATATTCTCCACCCCGTTATGGAGCAATACCCCTAGAAGACCGGCCAGGATTCCCGCACTAAGATTATGCAGGTAAGGATCCCGCAGCCTGGTATAAATATTGGTCCCAAACCGAATACAACTGAAAAAAAGCCAGAGCATGGCGGCCAGGCCGATAGCGCCCATCTCCGCCAGGGTTTTCAGGTAATAATTATCCACGTATTTAGTGCCGGGAAGTTCGTTTCTGGCCGCAACAGCCCCTCCGAAACGACCCAACCCCACCCCTGTTATGGGTTGAGTTGCTGCTCTGTCCAGGGCCATATCCCAGCGGCCCAGGCGCCCGCCCTTCCAACTACTCTTAATATACTCCGGACTCAACATATAGCTCATTCGGGCCGCCACAGAGGGCACCGCTATAGGGGCCAGCAGAGCGCCGATGAGCATTAAGGCCAGGATCCGCTTATCCCGCAGTACGCCGTAAAAGGCCAGGGCCCCGATGAGGGCCAGCCAGGCGCCCCTGGAATAGGTAAACACCACGCACAGACCCATGGTGGCCAGGGCCACCCCTAGAACTGATTTCTTCCACAAGGTTTTAACCGCCAATATTAGGCTTATAGTGATGGGAATGAAGAGCACCATCATGCTGCCAAGAACATTGGGGCTGCCAATGGTGGAGATGCCGAAGGCCCTGGTACGGATGCCTTTTTCCGCTTTATCAATCCACTCAGGAGGAATTTCGGCCCCGGTAACCCATTGGTACACCCCGTATAGGGCTATTACTGAAACCACAAAAATCCCCAAAACCAGCATTCCATGGACTTGTTCCTTGGTTCTAATCAAATTAACCGCCACAAAAAACCAGAAAATATATTGAATCACCGCCCGCAGGCCTTCGATGGCGATTCTCATGTCCGGCGACTTGATGAACAACAGGAATACCCCGATGGCCAGGAAGGTGATAATAGGCCAGTCCAGAGGTGTGAAACGGTATTGGGGCAGTTTTTCCCAAGCCAGTTTCGCCAGCCAGGCGCCAATGACGAAGATAAACAAAAGCTCGTCCCAACTGCCTGCCAAGGCAGTCACCGGGCCTTTGCGGAATACATAATCCACTATCACGTAGGAAATTACTAACCATAAACTACGGCTGGCTTCGGTTACCAGCAGATAAAAGACAGCAATGGCCCCCAGAGCCGCCAACATCACCGCCGCCTCCGGCATCAGCAGGGCCAGTCCGGTCAATCCCCCCAAAAGGACAAAGAGGATGCTGTTAAAATTCATTACCTTAGGTTGCAGGATGCTTTGACTCATGGTTCCACCACCAATTTGCGCAGGTATTTAACCACCAGGCTGTTTTCAGTTAAGCCACTCCAGGTTACAGTACTTCTTACCATCAAAAGGCCTAGAAGGATGAGTCCCCCCCGGATGACCAGCCCCTGCAGCCCGGGTGGGTCACCCAGCCAGAAGCGGCCGACAGTGTTGAAGACCACCATCCCGATACCAAACAGGCCCAGCAAGGCCAAGGGACGCCTCTGCCAGTCCCTTCTTAGATTAACCAAGACTTCCCTGGTACCGCTGGGCTCGATAAGCCGGTGAAGCAACGCCCGAATCCCGGTCAACAAAGCCCCCACCGGCTTACCCACCAGGGCCAACCCCCGATAGGTAAGGGAGCCGTAAAACCAATGAAGCTCACTATAATTATCACTACCAACATACCACTTAACCAGAGCGCTCTCCCGAATCAGAAAACCCAGGTAACCATACCCCCGCACCACCAGGCTGTTGGCAAGTATTTTTCTGTATGACATTTGAGGCCTCCTTTTGGGTGGTAGCTGATAGCTTGTAGCTGGTAGCTGGTAGCTTGAATGTCAGGCTCAAAGGTCAATTAACTCATATAAGAATATCATGCAAGCTACAAGCTACAAGCTACCAGCTATAAGCTAAAAATGCTACCAGCTACTTTATTTTCTACCCAACATTCATTATATAATACAGGAATTTGAAAATCTATGTAGAAATTAAACAGAATGATTATTTTAGATAACAACTACGAACTATGAACTACGAACTAAGAACTTCTATTATGTCGGGGGCGATTTTTTTGAACCGGATTAAGGTTCTCCACGTCATCGGGGGTGGAGAAATCGGGGGAGCTGAAATTCATATCCTGCACCTGTTGAAAAACTTGGATAGGCAGATTTTTGACATTCGTTTGTGCTGTCTTTTTCCCCGGCCTTTTGCTCAGGCGGCGGAGGAGGCGGGTATTCCCGTGGATGTCATTAATATGAAAAATAAATTCAACCTCTTGGCGGTGGCCCGGATGATCAAGATTATCAAAGAGCGCCGGATTGATATCGTCCACACCCATGGGGTGCGGGCTAACCTGGTGGGTCGTCTGGGGGCCAAATTGGCGGGGGTCAAGCATATAGTAACCACCGTTCACAGTATCCTTGAACAGGACTACCCTGCCCCCCTGGCCCGGTTTGCCAATAAGGTCATGGAAAAGCTCACCGAGGGTTATGTGGAGCGTTTTGTAACCGTCTCCGACCTTTTGAAAAAAGATTTGCAAACCAAAGGAATTAACCCTGATAAAGTGGTTACCATCTATAACGGAATTAACCCGGAGGATTTTCAATCTGACCGGGTGGCCACCGATGTGCGGGGGCGGTTCCGCATCCCGGTGGAAGTGCCGGTGGTGGGAATCATCGCCCGGATGCACCCGGTGAAGGGACATGGGGTTTTCCTCCAGGCGGCCAAAGAGGTGCTGACCCAACTGCCTCAAGCCTGTTTCCTCATTGTGGGCAGCGGTTTTCACCGGCCTTGGGTTGAGGCTGAAGCGGAAAGATTGGGCCTCAGGAAAAATGTTATTTTTACTGGTTTCATGGATGATATTCCTGGGGTGCTGGCGGCCCTGGATGTGCTGGTGATCTCATCCCTTTCGGAGGGCTTTGGTCTTACAGCGGTGGAGGCCATGGCCATGGGGGTGCCGGTGGTGGCCACCAGGGTGGGTGGTCTGCCTGAGATAATCACCCACAAGGAAAACGGCTTGCTGGTTCCGGCGGGAGACGCCGGAAAAATGGCCAAAGAGATTCTCTGGCTGCTGGAAAATCCCGTAGCTGGGGAAGCCATGGCCCAAAAAGGACGGGCCACCGTGGCAGAAAAATTCACCGTCCAGGGGATGGCGCAACAGACCCAGGCCCTTTACGCCGGGTTAATGGGACAACGAAGGGGTGCACTGGATGCTTAAGAACAGTCATATCGTTTGTATTGCGGCGGCTGATTGGGCCGGCATGTGGGCTAGGGCCCAGCAGATCATGACCCTGCTGGCTAAGGAAGGCAATACAATTTTATACATAGACCCCCCCATCACCTTGCTTTCACCCATCAAAAACCTCGACCTGTGGGGCAACTGGGCCCGCTGGTGGGAAGGGGTGCGCCAGGTGGACGAAAACATTTATGTCTACACCCCCCCGATTTTTCTACCCTTTGGCAATAAATACGCCGGGATTAACAACCTGAACCAAAAGGCCCTGGCCCTGGGGATGAAAAGGGCCATGGACCGGCTGGGCTTCGGGGAGGATTATATTCTTTGGACCTATCTCCATACTACGGCTGATCTCATTGACCGGGTTAAGCCGGGTTTTGTTGTTTATGACTGCGCCGATGAACATGCCGCTTTTACTGGATTTATTACCAAGGAAACGGTGGATAAACTGGAAGAACGGCTCATCAAGAAGTCTGATGCCGTTTTTGCTACTGCTACTGAATTACGTAACCGCAAGCAGAAATACCGGGAAGACATTCACTTGGTTCCCAACGGGGCAGATGTGGACCACTTCAAACAGGCCTTGAAGACGGATTTTCCGGTGGCTGAGGAACTGCAAAACCTTCCCCGGCCCATCATCGGCTTCTATGGCGGCATCAGTGACTGGATTGACCTGGCTTCGGTGGAAGAGGTGGCCAAGGCCCATCCTGAATGGTCGGTGGTGATGGTGGGGCCGGTGGATACCGACATAACCCACCTGAAAAAGTACCCCAATCTGCAGTTCCTCGGCAAGCGGGACTATGGGCGGCTGCCTACTTACCTCAAGGGCTTTGATGTTTGCCTGGTGCCTTTTAAGATTAACGATTTGACTGTAAACGTAAATCCGGTTAAGCTATATGAGTACCTGGCTGCAGGCAAACCGGTGGTTTCCAGCCCCTTGCCGGAGGTGCGCCAGTTCAATGAAGTGGTGCGCATCGGGGAGACCCCGGCGGAATTTCTGGCCCAGGTGGAGGCGGCTTTGGTGGAAACCGGGGCCGAGGAAGTGGCCCGTCGGGTGGCCGTGGCTGAAGATAACTCCTGGCAGGCCCGCTGCAACAGGATGGTGGAGGTTATCCAGGAGAGGAGAGGGGAACTTTAACCCATGGTATCAGGAAAAAGCATAGCCAGGGCCGCCTTGATTATCATGGCCGCCACCCTGCTGGGACGGCTCCTGGGTTTCGTCCGGGAAACGGTTATTGCTGCTGAGTTCGGGGCCTCCATGGCCACTGATGCTTATAAAGCGGCCTATAACTTGCCCAACATATTGGGATTTACCATCACCGGAGCTTTTAATGCCGCTTTCATCCCCATCTTCACCCAGTCCTTGTTGGAGGATAACCGGGAAAGAACCTGGCGGCTGGCCAGCTCGGTGATTAACATAGTCCTTATATTTTTCATTCTTATAACCTTAGCCGGGATTTTCCTAGCTCCCTGGGTGGTGGAACTTACCGCCCCCGGTTTCAAAGGCCAGGTTTTCACCCTGACCACCGAATTAATGCAAATCATTTTTCCCACCCTGATTTTCATGGCTTTGGCCGGGATTACCTCAGGGATGCTTAACTCTCAACAACACTTTCTCTTGCCCTCCCTGGGCCCTATAGTGGCCAGTACAGGGGTAATCGCCTCGGTATTTCTTCTGGTTCCCACCATGGGAATTTATGGCCTGGCAGTGGGAACCTTGGTAGGCTTCGCCGGGCAGTTTTTGGTTCAGGTGCCCCAGTTATATAAACAAGGTTTTCGCTATCATTTCTGCCTGGACTGGCGTGATCCTACTATCAGCAAGATGGGGAAACTCATTCTCCCTGTTCTCATCGGGGTAGGAGTGGGGCAAATCAGCATCATCGTAGATCAGCGCTTTGCCTCCCACCTGGCGGAAGGCAGTGTAGCCGCCCTGAATTTTGCCCACCGCTTGATGCAGCTGCCCTTGGGGTTATTTGTATCTGCTCTGGCCATACCCCTGTTCCCGGCCTTTTCAGCCTATGCGGCCAAAAATGACCTGGATTCCATTAAAAAAACCCTGGTTAAAGGGATTAATCTTTACGTCTTGATAATGATTCCCGCTACGGTGGGCTTGATGATTCTCAGTACTCCCATTGTCAAACTCCTTTTCGAGCGGGGGGCTTTTGACGCCCAGGATACTGAAATTACCGCTTATGCTCTGTTTTTCTTCTCCTTGGGGTTGATTGGCTTTGCGGTGCGGGATCTTTTCACCAGGGTTTTCTATGCCCTGAAGGACACCACTACCCCGGTGGTGGTGGCGGCCTTGGCGGTGGCCCTGAACGTGGTTCTCAACCTCTATTTGGTGGACCGGATGGGGGTCGGGGGCTTGGCCCTAAGCACATCCATCGCTACCTTTGCCAATCTGGTGGGTCAAGGCTGGTTGCTGCGCAGGAAAATTGGCTCCTTCCTGACCCCTGAGACGTGGGTCACCTGGGTCAAGGTGGGCATAGCCTCAGCGGTTATGGCGGTGGCGGTATGGTTTATTCACTGGGAACTGGCCCAATTGCTAACCTTGGGCGGTACCAAGGGACAACTGGTGCTGGTGGGCGCCTCCATCCTGGCAGGGGCTTTGGTCTATGGAATTCTGGTTTTTGTTCTGCGAATCCCTGAAGCAAGTTATCTTATCAATATGGTCCGGGAAAAACTAAACCGCAACCGGGCAGAGGAGGCAAAATAAATGCAGGCAATTATTCTGGCGGCAGGAATGGGCAAAAGACTACTGCCTTTAACCGAAAAAACCCCCAAAGGGCTAATCAAGGTAGGGGAAAAAACCCTCACCGAGTATTCCGTGGAAAAACTACTCAAACTAGGGATAAATAACATTAACATCGTCACCGGCCACGAAGCCGAGGCCTTCCCCAAATTACTGGGAGAAAGCTTTCCCGGTGTAAAGATTAACTATATCTACAACGAAAGATACGATACCACCAATAATTCTTATTCTATCTGGCTGGCCTGCGAGGCCATGGCCGACGGCTTCCTATTGCTCAATTCCGATATCATCTACGATACTTACATCCTCGAAAAAATGGTGGCCGCCGACGCTTCCGCCTGCCTGGCCATCGACACCGTGAAAAAACTAGGTGACGAAGAAATGAAGGTCAGCATCACCGACAACCGCATCACCGCTATAAGTAAGCAGGTTCCCCTTACGGAAGCCAAAGGCGAATACATCGGCATCATGAAACTGGACCGCCAAGCCAGCGCCTTGCTGCTCCGGCACCTGGAAGATTCCTTAATGAAACGCCAGGAGCTGAACATCTACTACGAGGATGTTTTGCACTATATGCTTCCAGAATACCCCGTGGTCGCCGTAGACACTGACGGCCGCCCCTGGACGGAGATAGATACCCTTGAGGATTACGATTTCGCAGTTAATAAGGTGTACCCTGCGGTATGCTTATAAGTTTACTTTGCGGTCAGGGGTTAGGTTGGGGTATTCTTGGAAGAGGGTTCATAGTTCGTAGTTCGTAGTTCATAGTTGTTTTGGGGAAGTTTCAGGGGGTTTTTAAGCTGATAGCTGACAGCTGACAGCTGCCCCCAAACCTCCCCACCCAAAAGAAGGGAGGCGACAACCCATGGGTCTTAACCAAATAAATATCCCCCGCTACTTCCGCCTAGTCAAAGGAACCCCCGAAGCAGGCAGAACCCTGGTGGAACTCATCAGCAAACTCAAAGCCGGTAAGCCCCTCTTCATCATGGGCCATCACTCCTCCCAACTACTGGGCCGCCCCCTGCTGGAACAATTCGGCTGGGAGCTACCTCGGTGGGATGAGCTCATCATCGAGGCCAACAACCGGGCCCAAGTGGATCTTGTCCGTCGCCGGATAAGGGAAGAGGGCCACGACCTGGTGGTGGGCATAGGCTCCGGCCGGGTGCTGGATGTGGCCAAGTATGGGGCGGCCCTGGAAGGGGTCAACTTTCTCAGCATGCCTACCCTCCTGTCCCATGACGGCATTTGCTCCCCGGTAGCGGTGATTAAGGATGAAGAGGGCCGCAACCGCAGCCTTGGCGCCCGGATGCCCTCAGGCATCATCATCGACTTGGAGACCATCAAAAAAGCCCCGCTGCGCACCATTCGGGCCGGTATCGGGGACTTAGTTTCCAACCTTTCCGCCATCGCCGATTGGGAACTGGCGGCGGCCAAGGTGGGGGAACAGATAGATGATTTTGCCGCTCTTACTTCCAAGACGGCTACCATAGCCCTTCTGGAGAGTAAGATTACCGATATCACCAATGAAACTTTCTTGAGTATGCTGGCCAATGGCTTGATATTGAGCGGAGTGGCCATGGAAATAGCGGGCAACAGCCGCCCCAGCAGCGGATCTGAGCATAAGTTCAGTCATGCCCTGGATGAACTTTATCGTTTACCCAATCTCCACGGTGAACAGGTGGCGGTGGGGGTAATCCTTTGCACTTACCTGCGGGGTGGTGACTGGCAAGAGATTAAGGAATTTTTTAGCCGTTTGGCCATTCCCACCACAGCGAAGCAACTGGGAATTGGGGCCGAAGAATTAGTGCAGGCCTTAGTCCATGCCCCGGCCACCAGGGCCGGCCGATATACCATTTTGGAAGATGTTAAAATTGATGCCAAGCTGGCCAGGGAAGCGGCCCGGGCTACAGGAGTGATTGACTAAAATGACAGCAAACAAGCAGAAAATGTCCAAAAGAGAAATTCGGCAGCGGATCAAAAAGGCGGTTAAGACCGAGGATGGTATCATTGCAACCTTAATTAGTAGTAAGTTCTCAGCCTTTTTGCTCTATTTCATCGGCCCCTCATCAATAACCCCTAACCAGGTATCGGTTTTTTCTCTTATTTTAAGTTTTATTGCAGCGTACCTTTTATACCTGGGTGAATACTGGGCCTTGGTGGCAGGGGCCATCATGATTCAGGTGCATTTCATCTTCGACTGCCTGGACGGGGAACTGGCCCGATTCCATGAGCGGCCCTCCATTTATGGAGGCTGGTTGGATCAGATGATTGACCGGATTTCCGAATTTCTCTTCATCATGGGACTTACCTGGGGTATCTATAACCAGACCGGTGACTGGTGGCTCTGGCCCCTGGGGAGCATGGCCTTTTTCTCGTTGTTTATGTACTACTTTTCCGATGCGGCCATTTCACCTTTAATCCGCCGGGAACAGGAAAAGGGCAAGGATGTTGAAGTTCCTGCCTCCATGGCCCAGACCGGGGCCGCCACTACCGCCGATGTCCTAGGTGACAGCCTAGTTTCCCGGATGAAGCGAATCCTCGTCAAAATGGGTGTCAAAGGCAGTTTCCTCAGCACCATCCTCGGCCGCGACATGCAGCTATTCATGATCAGCCTAGCCGCAGTCACCAACCTGACCGTCCCGCTGTTTATCTTTTTCTCCACAGTCCTTAACGCTTACTGGATATTGAGATCGTACCGATATTGGGTGAGGAGAATTGCGGCATAGGAAGGGGGGTATTCCTCAGGGGAGGTTCGAACCCCGCCCCCCGACCCATGAACCCCAGCCCCCAAGCTACTCCCCAATCGCAATTTCCTGCGGAATTGACCTAAACTCATACTTCTGGGTTTTCAGGAAAAACTCTTTTCCGATTTTCAACTCCTGGCCGCCGAAAATTATTTCGGCAGGACCCACAACCTTGGAATCCCTAGCGGTAACAAAGGCATCCTTGAGTAATGGATCTTCCCCTCTTACCATGATACCGTCTTCGTTGGGGTTTCTGGTGCTGGCAGGTACGATTTTCACATCAATAATCTCAGCTCCCGTAACGGCCCCGCTGGCTACCAACCTATCCCCCGCCTTGATGTCATCGGCATCATTGGGGTGGAGAGCAGAAACCCTGAAAACAGCGGTGATGGTTTTAGGCTTGACCTCTGCCCCGCTAAACTGGGTTCTATATAGAATACCCCCGCCAACCAGAACAATGAGGAGTATTACCAAAAGATCAATAGGATTAATTATACCCAGAAATTTTCCCCGTTCATCGATAAGTTTCACTTCTTCATCACCTTTCGTAACATGTTCTTTACCACCTAATTATTCGACAACAATTTAAATTATATTCGTTAACTTTTCCTTTTTTCCTGCCATTACAAAAGATTTGGAAAGGATTTTTCTGATTAATGTAGAAGAAAGTTAAATTGCCTATTAATTTACTTAGGAGGAAATTTTCATGTTAGACATAAATGAGATTCAAAAGATCTTACCCCATCGTTATCCTTTTTTACTGGTAGACCGGATTCTGGAGGTGGAACCGGGGAAAAAGGTAGTGGGCCTGAAAAATGTCAGCGCCAACGAACCCTTTTTTCAGGGCCATTTTCCAGGATACCCGGTGATGCCGGGGGTGCTCATTATTGAAGCTTTGGCCCAGGTAGGGGCAGTAGCCTTGCTGTCTCTGGATGAGTACAAGGGTAAAATAGCCTTCCTGGCGGGAATTGACAAGGCCCGGTTTCGGCAGCAGGTGGTACCGGGGGACCAACTGGTGATGGAAGTGGAAATGTTGAAGCTCAGGGGGGCGGTGGGCAAGGCCCAGGCCGTAGCCAAGGTAGGCGATAAAGTAGCTGCCGAAGCAGAGATAATGTTTGCCATAAACAAATAATATTTTCGGCAAAGGAGAAACCCTGCAAACAATAGTTTGATTTGACAGCATGGTTGGGCACCTGCGGCGCCTATTATCTGTAAAGAACAAGGAAAAACACCTTTTTCTGTCGAATATAGATAGTTATTAACCAATTGGAGGGAAACCATGCGCAAAATAATTGCCACAACCGTGGCTGTGATAATGTTTTTAGGCGTCGGTCCTGTTCAGGCCGCCTCTTTTCAAGATATTTACGGCAATTGGGCTCAACAAGATATTCACAGGTTAGCAAGCCAGAATATCGTTGAAGGCATGGAAGGACAATTTATGCCCCAGCAGCCCATCACCAGGGTGCAGTTTGCTAAACTTATGGTCTCAGCCATGGGCCTGGCTGATGAGGCCAAGGCCGCTGCCCGTGGTGACTCCGGATTTAAAGATATCCCGGCCAACTATTGGGGAAATGGTTATATTATAGTGGCTAAGGAACAAGGTATCATCAATGGTTATGAAGATGGGGCTTTCAGACCGAACCAATTGATTCGGCGGGATGAGATTTCAGTCATCCTTACCCGGGCTTTAGGGATTGGGGCTGACTCCAATAAGACTACTTCCTCAAAGGTTGATTTTATTGATAAAGCAGAAATTCCTAAGTGGGCGCAAGATTCTGTTGCCCAAGCTGTTAATTTTGAATTGATTAACGGATATCCCGACAATACCTTTAGGCCTACCCGGTCAACCACCCGGGCCGAGGCTACCGCTTTAATTAATCGTTACCTTACCAAACTAGGTTGGGCCTATGATTTCTATGGTTCCGTGGTGGAAATCGATAGTAAAGTTAAGACCGTTGGCATAGAAATTGATGGACTTAAGTATACTTTTGTTTATAACCAGAATACGGATTTTTATAATGATAAACTGGTGGCCAGCGCTTCAATGCTTAAGCCCGGTCAAAAGGTATATTTTAATGTCGACCAAATGGGGGTTGTCACTTACCTCCAGATTAGTTCCTCTGATATAGCATCGCAGGTTAAGATTTTACATAAGCAGGGCGACCAAGTATTACGGAACCAGGAGATAGGTTCATTAGCCTGGAAGGTAGAATTATCTCCGGAATTACTCTCTGAAGATAAAACAAAAGAAACCAAAAACCCTGAATTAAGTATGGAAATAACCAAAAAGGAAATGGGTGTTCAGGATTTTACCAGGGTTACCGATTCAGACGGCTCAGGTCAGATTGTGGCCATCATTGATACCGGTGTGGATCCCGGACACCCCGATTTACAGGTAACCACCGGCGGTCAGAAAAAGATTGTAGATTGGGTAGACTTCACCGATGAGGGCAAAGTCTATACCCAGAACAGAGCGGTTGCCCAAAATGGGATTATTATTTTGGAAGACGAATATCAGATTGGGAATATTACTTCTAAAAGCGGTATTTATAAAATGGGCTTTCTTCAGGAAAGCTATTTAACAAGTGAAAAAGGTTATGGGACAGATCTAAACGGTAACGGCAAAACCAACGATCAGTATGCTGTTCTTCTAGTGGATGCCGGTAAAGCCGGTCAATATGATACCGTTTATGTTGATACCAACAGCAACCGTAGTTTTACCGATGAACAGGCTTTAAAAGTTTATAAGCAACAGCCCCAGTATGGTTTTATACCCGGCCAGAATGAAAAGAATAAATTTGATTTTGTGGTGGCTGGGCTTTCCACTAAGGGTGAATACGTTCATTTAGGTTTTGATGTTAACGGCCATGGAACTCACGTGGCTGGAATCGCTGCCGCCAACGGCCAGATTCAGGGGGTGGCCCCCGGCGCCAAAATCATGGCCATCAAAACCGTTGATGGGGCCGGTGATGCCGCTTCGTGGGGCAACATCATCAGTGCCGTAGAATACGCTGCCGCCAATGGGGCTTCGGTAATCAACCTGAGCCTGGGCCTCCCAATTAATGATCCCAGAGGAACCCATTATGTTAACCAGGCTATTGAGAATATCTCCAAAAAGTACGGTGTCCACGTAGTGGTTGCTGCCGGTAACTCTGGGCCAGGTTTATCCACCATCAATGTTCCCGGTAATTCTTCAGGGGTTATCAGTGTGGGTGCCTTTGTTTCACCGGCCATGTGGAAACAGGATTACGGTTACGATATTCCCTTGGAAACCCTCTGGTTTTTTAGTTCCATGGGTCCACGCCTCGATGGCGCCCAGGTGCCTATGGTGGTGGCTCCTGGCAGCGCTGTATCTTCATGGATTTTTCGGGGTTATGAACTGAAGGAAGGAACCAGTATGGCGGCTCCTCATGTTACTGGGGCGGTGGCCTTGCTGGCTCAAGAAGCGGCCCGGCAAAAGGTGCAAATAACTCCCCAGACCATGCGTAAAGCTTTAGCCATGGGTTCCAGAAACTTGTCCCACCTTACCGATATGGAACAGGGTTATGGGGTGGTTAATTTACTTAGTTCATGGTATGCTTTGAAGAATCTTAAACCAGGCAACGAATTTGCTGTCCAGGTATTTAATCAAAAGTATAACAACGGACCAGGATTATATGCACGCGGGTTTGAACCCGGACAGTTGACTTATAAACTTTTTAACCTAGGTTCTTATAGTCAAAAATTGATGTTAAGCACCAATGCCCCTTGGGTAGAGGTTGATCAAAAAGAAGTTAATGTGCCCCGAAATGGAGCCCGTCGTTTTGATGTAAACTTTAACAGTCTTGATAAGCCGGGATTATATAGCAGCCGTATCAAGGCTGACAACCCCGATACTCCGGGGATTGATTTAGAGATTTTTAATACCTTGGTTAAGCCTTACTATCTGAGCAGCGATAAGGAAAATAAGTTTCTGGAAAGCAACAGCTTACCGGCCGCACAATACAAGAGGTATTATATCTCGGTTCCTAAGGGTACCAATCAGATGGACATTAAACTGGAAGTTCCCACTGTAACCCAGGGTAAATATGCCGGCCGGGCAAGGCTCCATGTCTTCACCCCCAGTGGTGAAGAGTTTAAGCACGACCTCCTTGATTGGGCGGGAGTTGCCCCGGACTCACCGGGGAAAGGAACAGCTTCTAAGACAGTTAGTCGTCCCCAGCCTGGTATTTGGGAAGTGGTTGTTTATAGTTCCTCTACCTTGAGTGAATATAAATTAACTGAGTCCCAGTATACCCTGACCATTGAAGCCAAGGACGTGGAGGCCCAGGCCCAGGTCGATAACCGTTCTGATCTGCTGGTGGGGGTTCTGCCCCAAAGGTTGGTTATCAGTCAGAAAAATATCGTAACCCTACAAGTTCGTTATCGTTTGGATAAACGTCCTTACCAGGGTGTAATCGAAATTAACGGTAAAGTTTATAGTGTTAATAACGGTCGGGTGGTTTTTTCCATCATCCCCCAGACTGAGAACCCGGTCATTGAGGTTAAAACAGTTTAACTTGGGTTTATACTATTAAAACAGCCTTTAAGAACAGGGAGACGGTTTCCTCATGAGTAGAGTGTTGATATCAGGATATTATGGTTTCAATAATGCAGGCGATGAGGCTGTTCTCTTCAGTATTGTCTCGACCCTTAAACAACTAAAACCCGATGTTGAAATAGTGGTTCTCTCCAATGATCCAGCTAAAACCACCTCCCAGCATAGCGTGAAGGCGGTCAACCGCTGGAAAATTCCAGAGATTTTGCTGGCGGTACAGAAGTGTGACCTTCTAATCAGCGGTGGTGGCAGCCTGTTGCAGGATGTAACAGGAGCTAAAAGCGTCGTCTATTATCTTGGCATTGTCCGTCTGGCCAAGCTGCTGGGCAAACCGGTGATGTTTTACGCCAACGGGGTTGGGCCGGTGACTAAACCATTGACCAAGATGCTCATCAACCTCATTGGCAACAAGGTAGACACCATTACCGTGAGGGATGAACAGTCCCTTAATGACTTGCGGGAGATGGGTGTAAACAAACCCATGGCCCGGATTTCCGCCGACCCCGCCCTCGGCATTAACCGTGAAGTAATCGATCTTAATCACGGCCGGGAGCTTTTAAAGAATTTAGGGTTAGAGGTTCACGAAGGAAAACCAATCCTGGGTATTTGTGTCAGGGAGTGGGAGGGCCTAACCGAATATACCACCAAAATAGGCCGGGTGGCCGATGGCTTGGCAGCTCAAGGGTGGCAGGTAGTCTTATTGCCCATGCACCATCCCAAAGACGTGGAACCCTCCCGCAGGGTGGCCAAAGTCATGACCTCTCCGGCCATAGTGGTGGAAGAAGAATATCATGTCAAAGATACCCTGGCCATGATTGGCAACCTGGATTTCTTATTAGGGATGCGCCTTCATGCTTTAGTCATGGCTTCAGTGATGCATGTTCCCTTTTTGGGGATTTCCTATGACCCTAAAGTTGATCGTTTTCTTGAACTAATAGGGTTAGAAGGGGCAGGGGCGGTCCAGAATCTGGATGAAGAAATATTGCGGGAAAAACTTGCCGAAAAGATGTGCAAAAGGAGCGAACTTCGAGAATATCTCCGCACCCGCATGACGGAACTATCCGAACGGGCTAGGGAAAGCGCTATCTTAGCATTAAGCTTATTAAAATAGGGGGGTAAGGTTATGGGTAAAAGACTTAAGATCGGAA